>NZ_JAALLT010000002.1:333602-667205 GCF_011059145.1 Halalkalibaculum roseum
CACTCGGTCTGGTAGCAGAGCCATTTCTAAACAACCAAAACATTTGGAGAGGCGGACTCAGCATGGTAGAGTATCGCAGAAGATTCTCTCCGGATTTTAACGGTGGTATTGAGGCCGGTGGAAGTTATTTCAGCAGTAATTTCAAGCGAACCATGGTTTGGGCTCAACCTTATGTTACCTGGTTTGTATCTCCGTTTACTTCGCTCAAACTCAAGCTTGGTGTCAATCATCGATCATACAAGAATTTTTCTGACAGTTTAAATACCAACCGACGTTTTGACTTTTACGGGTTGGAGTTTGAAAGCTGGCCAACCTACAACTGGCAGCTGAGAGCTACCTTATTCAGTTCCCTGGATAAACTACCCGCTGTAAATGAACAGTTCAGTTCTACCATATCCGCCGGTTACGTATTTCTTAATGGATCGAGTATTACAGCTAAAGCGGGTATTGAACAATTTGGCTTCGACTTTACGACCACAACAACAAGTGGGGGGGCGCCTGTAGGAAATCCCGGTGGAGGACCACCGCCCGAAACACAGACTGTTACAAACCAGGAGTTTGATCGCATACTACGATTGGGCTTGACAGGTGATTATCCTATAAACAAAACGGTTTCAATATTTGCATCGATAGAAGGTTTGAACAGGAATATTACGACATCTGATGAAAGGATCACGGATATGCAGATATCCGGCGGTGTTCGTCTTTCACTGCAGCCCAATATCATAAGACGTTCTTCCAATAGGGTCATCGAGCCTGAATGGGAGAAAAGAAGAGAGCAGCTGATGGCAATGAATATAAACTTCAGCGGTGGAGGCAGATTATACCTGGTAGGCGATTTCAATAATTGGAACAGAGCCGGTATCCCGCTGACACAACAAAACAAAAAGACATACGCCGCAGAGATCTCGTTAGATTCTGGCGCTTATGAATACAAGATACTCCATGTGGAAGGAGATACCGAAGAATGGCTAAAATTTTCAAACGACACCTATACCGTTGACGACGGATTCGGCGGAGAGAATGCAATGTTACTCGTCGAATAAATATTGGAAGGTTATTATTATGAAACATTCAAAACATATGTTACCGAAATTACTGGCAATCCCTCTGCTGTTACTGGGTTTAACACTTCTGCCATCGTTATTGCAGGCGCAAGCTACATCTCTGCAGGAGATGATGGAGCAAGCCCGAAATAAGGGTGTTGAGCAAACCCAGCTTCAGGAGTTACAGAAACGTGCGCAAAGCAGAGGATTGACCGATCAGCAGTTGATGGAGATTATTGAACCGGCTATAGCTTTGGCCGACGAAAACCTGCCTTCCGAGACGGTATTGCAGAAAGCTCTTGAAGGGTTATCGAAAGGAGTTCCCGCCAATAGAATGATGCCTGTACTTAGAAGCATGCAACAGTCAGTGCAAAATGCCGGACCTGTAGTCGAATCGTGGATAGAACGTCCAAATGTACAGCAGATGATGAACCGGCCTGATGCAGGAATGAACAAGCAACAGTTCAGAAATGAAATGATCAAGGCAACATCTCGCGGCTTTATGAATGATATTCCTGCCGAAGAAATGCAGAAATTGCTTGACGAAATAGGAAGCGGTGAACTTTCCGGAAATACCGATCCGTCAAATGTAGTTGCATCAGTCGGTGTATTTGCAGAGTTACCCTCGACATTAGAGCAACCGGAAGCTTCGCGTTCACTTATTGTCAGGTCCCTGAAAGGCGGTTTTAAAACAGCTGAAATTCAGAGACTGCCTGCAGCCATGAAAATGGCCCAGCAGAGAAGCCAACTTCCTGCAGCCAGCGTCATCGAGGGAGTGGCCCGCCAGATGAGAGACGGTATTCCGGCCAAAAAGATATTACAGAATCTTTTCAATGGAAATGTGGGTGGAGGCCCTCCCGGTGGAACCCCTCCGGGACTTGAAAACAAGCAAAACCGGGGTAACAGCGGTAATAATGGGAATAACGGTTAAGTCCTTACATCACTAAAAGCTTTTTAAACTTAAAAGCGCATCCAAATCAGGTGCGCTTTTTTTATATCCCACCTGATGTACTCTCAAGGGCTATTTTGCGCACTAATTTTATTGTAACCCTTTTATTTTTCGATCGTCTTACCCACAGATTCAAAAAATATTCCATAATTAACCGAGTTAAACTATGTTTTCTAAAAAGACGCTACGCTATTTAGTGACCTCAGTATTTGCACTGGCATTATTTATTGCAGGTTGCAGCACTTCTCCCGATTCCGGCATGGGTACTCTGGAAGTACGTATGGTAGATGCCCCCATTAAAAATGCAAAAGAAGTTAATGTTGTTATTGACTCTGTTCAGGTAAATAATTCTGAATCCGATGAAGGATGGGTCACAATCAGTGAACCGAATCAATCTTATAATTTGCTGAGTCTTACCAATGGCGCATACGCCGTTCTGGGTGATGCAGAACTGGAACCCGGCACATACGAGCAGATTCGTTTAATTCTGGCTACTGACGGACACAATATTGTTTACGAAAACAATGAATCAGATGTCCTTACTGTACCAAGTGGATCTCAGACAGGTGTTAAGCTGAATGTAAATGCTGAAATTGAATCAGGATTTACCTACACCCTTTTGCTTGACTTTAATGCCAGCAAGTCTGTTGTGGAAGCAGGGAATAGTGGTCAGCTTCTTTTGAAGCCGGTAATACGGGCGACAAACTTAGCTGCAACCGGTAAGATTGTTGGTACTGTTTTACCGGCAGAGGCAAGATCTGAAGTTCACGCTGTTCAAAATGATGAAGTAATAACTAGTACCTTTGCTGATGAAACTGATGGAACTTTTGAATTGCTAGGTCTTGACCCCGGAACTTACACTGTTCGATTTGAAGCGAGGGAAGATGGTTATGCAGTAACCGAAACCACCGGTGTAGAAGTTGAAGTAGGAGAAGCCAGTGATATAGGAACTGTAGAGCTTGAGACACAGAATTAATGACAGATGGCTAATACCCCAATAGGAGAAAAGAGGCCTGTTTGACGACAGGCCTTTTTTATTTCCTGAATATTTCTCTGATTAAGTGCATTTCCACTATTAAAGTTAAGCGCCTATTTAACTTTTTCTGATATCTTACATTGTGCTCTTGATTTATTATTTTTTGCTCATTTGAAATTAAAGCGAAAAAGCTACAGTGACTGCAAAACCTGATCAGAATAGTGCTGTTACATTAGATACATTCAATGAGGTTCTGGAGAGTATCTACCGGCATTTTGAATTTGTTTATGATGAAGAAGAGGCCGACCGATGCCTGCAGTGCTTTAAAGAACTGGTCGACCGTTACGCCCTGAGCCTGCGAAAGAAGCAGGGACCGCGGAAGCGCTGGTCTGAACAGGATATCCTTTTGATTACATACGGTGATTCAATCGTTGAGCCCGAAAGTGAAAATCATAAGCTAAATTCACTACAAAAATTCCTGGAAGAGCACCTTAATGACACCATTAATGCCCTTCACATTCTCCCGTTTTTCCCATACTCATCCGATAAGGGATTTTCTGTAATAGATTATAAAGAGGTCAGGGACGACTTGGGAAGCTGGAGCGATATCGAAACACTGGCTTCGGAGTATAAATTGATGGCTGACCTGGTGGTTAACCATATTTCCAGTGAAAGTACCTGGTTTCAAAATTTTATTGAAGGGAAGACACCCGGTAAGGAATATTTTATTGATGTGGATCCGGATTCAGATTTCTCCATGGTTACCAGGCCCAGAAGCACGCCACTGCTGACGGAAGTGGAGACCGCAGAGGGTACAAAGTACGTATGGTCTACGTTTAGCGACGATCAGATTGATCTGGATTTCAGTAATCCGGACGTACTTTTCGAGATGATAGATATCTTTTTATTCTATATCTCAAAAGGGGTTAACATTATCCGTTTGGATGCAATAGCCTACCTGTGGAAGCACATGGGTACCAATTCCATCCACCGGCCGGAAACACATAGAATTGTCAAGCTATTTCGTGATATCGTAGAGTATCTGAACCACTCCACTACGTTGATAACCGAAACCAATGTGCCTTTTGAAGAGAATATCAGTTACTTCGGCAACGGAGATGAGGCTCATATGGTTTACCAGTTCAGCCTGCCTCCACTGTTAATGCATGCCATCTTAACTGAGAATGCCGAATACCTTCGAAAATGGGCTAACAATCTTCCCGAGCCGCCTGAGGGTTGTACCTACTTTAACTTTACTGCATCGCACGATGGAATAGGGGTCAGGCCGCTGGAAGGACTGGTTCCGGAAGTGGAATTTTATGAATTAGTGGACGGAGCCAAGCAACGCGGGGGACACGTCTCCTATAAAAAGAACTCCGATGGCACGGAAAGTCCCTATGAACTAAATATTACCTACTTTGACGCTTTTCGTGATCTGGATGGAGACGATTCTGAATTACAAATGTACCGGTATCTCTGCTCGCAAATAATCATGATGAGTTTGCAAGGATTGCCGGCTTTTTATATCCACAATTTAACTGCAACCTTGAATGATCACGAGCAGGTCACGGAAACAGGTGTAAAGAGGGATATTAACAGGAAACAGTGGCTGTATGATGACTTGCAAAATAGACTTCGGGACGGAGACTCAATAACTCACCGGGTATTTTACCGGCTTAAAGAATTGATCGAAATACGAAAGGAACAACCTGCTTTTTCTCCCTTGGCGGAACAAAAGGTACTGAATAAGGATAATGACCTTTTTGTACTGCTTAGATCCTCAAAAGAGTTTGATGAAAATATCCTGGTAGCAGCCAACGTGACCGGAAAGCCTAAAAAATTGAAAAGAGCTGATGTTCAGCCGCTGGCAGATCTGTCACACCCGGTCAGGGATCTGATATCGGGTAGAACTATTACACCTGATCAGGAGATTGAATTGGAACCCTACCAGGTTATGTGGATTCGTGTCTAAATTAAGCATTTCTCGATTTGGGAGAGGTCATCAATCACCATGTCGGGGGTAGGGGATATGTTTTTCAATTCTGATTCCTCATGTCGAATTGAACGGCTATCACCTACATACAAACCCGTATGCATACCCAGGTATGAAGCAGGGCGGATATCTTTATTTATATCATTGCCGATATATAATACCTGAGTTGGATTGATATCTTGTTCCTGAATGCGCTCGACAAACTCCTCATATAACGCTGTATCCGGTTTCTTACACCCGCATTCGTAGGACCAAACCAGCAGATCTTTGTTGAATCCAAAATCTTCAGGAGACCGACCCATTATGGCCTCAAAGGCCAACGGGGTATAGAATTGTGAATTGGATATGATTGCCAGCTCAAGATCCCGCTTTTTAAGCTGTGTTAATATTTCGGCCAGATTAGGTACAGGCCAGATGGCATTAATACGAAATTCAAATTCCACTGCGAAAGAAGCAATACTTGATTCACCGATGGTACCCGATATCAGGGATTGTTCTTTAAGCTCATTGAGTACATCCCTCCAGACTTTCCTGATTTCCGGCTCAGGATATTCTACTCCGTTCTCTTTGGCTTTTTGTTTATGCCGTGCAAGCGACTGCTTCAGTATTTGAAGGCCAAGTGATCCGGCAGTGATATCCTGTACCGAAAATCCTGAGGCTTCCAGAGACTTTCTAAATATCTCCTCGCTCTCATCTTCCTGATCTTCATCAATGCCGATATCACCCACACCGGATAGGTACATCGTACCGTAGAAGTCAAAAGCCACACACTTTATGTCGCTAATCTTGTTAAGCCTGGTAGTATGTTCAGCTGGGAGGGGGCTTAGGGGTTCAGCCAGTTCTTTGATTCGATGTACCAATTTCTTTTTGAGTGACAGATCCATGGCTTAATCCAGTACCTTATTGAACTTCTCGCGATACTGTTCAATCTCAATCATCGGTGGTCTCTCTTCCTCTACGATTTCGAGTTCTATCTGCTCATAAATATCATCTCGAGCCTGGGTCTGCCGCAAGATGGTTTCAAAATCAGATATCTTTTCAATAATACCCAGCGCCTTGGCACGCTTAATAAAGGTTTGGAGTATTCCGAAAGACATTTTACCAAGAGCACGAGTGGATTTGTTTTCATGTACACGCTGATCAAGATCTGTCTGCGCAAAGGCGTCAAGACCAAATTTGGTATATACATCAATAAGATGAGAAGTTTCCACACCATAGCCTATTGGGAAATGGATCTGTTCAAGGACTTCACGCCGAACAGCATATTCTCCCGAGAGGGGTTGAATGATACCGGTCAGCTCAGGGAAATAGAGGGAGAAAAGGGGACGAATAAGAATTTCGGTAACTCTGCCCCCACCCGAGGGTCGCACATCGCCGGAGAAGGCAAGGGGGCGGTCATAAAAGGCTTTGACATATTGTATCTGTTGATCATATATCAAAGGAGCTACCAGTCCGTACACAAAACGAGGATGGATATTACTGATATCGGCATCTACATAGACAATGATGTCGCCATTCAGCTGGTAAATGGCTTTCCAGAGATTTTCACCTTTCCCTTTTTTACTCTCGACCTCAGGTAAAATCTCATCAGCCAGGTAAACATCGGCACCAAAGCTTTTGGCTACCTCGAGGGTATTGTCTTCCGAGCCCGAGTCAATAACGGCGATCTCATCAATCAGGGGATAACGGTCTTGCAACTCTGATTTGAACAGTATGATCTCCTTTCCAACGGTTTTTTCCTCATTGAGGGTAGGCAGACAGAGCGAAATGCTGAGACCCTGCTTCTCTTTTGCCTCCACCATTTTTTTCAAATCCCAGAACTGGGAATGATGGTAGGTATTATCTTTGATCCACTTTTTAAGCTTCTTCACAATATCCTCCGTCAATAGCTTTCAGTGTTGCAATTGTTTGCGCTATACCTTTATACATAGGCTCAATTTTTATGGATTCGTTTACTTCATGTATGTGGTCGCCTTCAGTAAGTCCCAGTGTAACGGCCGGTATGTCCCGGTCAATGAACGTGGAAAGTTCCGAGGTACTGGGTCCCGGACGTGGTTCCAGATCCAGCTTATTGAGGATTTTCCGTGTATTGCGTACCAGTGGATGAGTGTAAGGGATACCACCCGGTTCGCGTTGGGCAAAGATATCCAGCTCAATGCTGTCTCCGCTTTTAGAGGCCACTTCAGAGACGATTTCTTCGAAATTTTGATGAATACTCTGCACTTGCTCGGAAGACTCCGATCGTATTTCAAATTGAAGGGTGGCCTTCAGTGCGGTGGTGTTGAATGAGCTGCCCCCGCTGATGGAGCCCATAATTATGCTGGTGCGTGGGCGCTGGGGCATGTGAATGTTGTTAATTTTATTAATTACTTCATTCAGCGTTAGAATAGCACTTCCATTACCGAATCTCGACCAGTTATACTCTTCCGGAACCCTGCACTGGATCTCCCCGCGCTTCATACCAATGGAGGTATGGCTAACCCTTCCGAGTTCTACTCCTTCGAGACCGATTCCGGCCTTAATCGGTTCATCGTAATTGGAAAGGAAAGACCGCAGGCCTTCGAGATTTCCGCGCCCCAGGCTGCGGGTGGCGCCCATCAGTATGAGATTATTTTTCAGTTTGATGCCCAGCCTCTCAAGCAGGGTAGGCAAGGTCGCTACAGTTGAGAGTCCAAGACTGTTGTCGGCAACACCGGGTCCCTGAACCATATTTTTCAGTACTTTTATGGTGTGATCCGTTTTATCGTCAAAAACGGTATCGGCGTGAGCAACTACGAGTATATTTTCATCGCCTATATCACCTTTTAATATACCGATGCCATTTCCCACTTCATCGATTGAGTTTTCCTGAAGATCGGCTTCTTTGAAACGGTCAATGAGGAAATTGATGCGTTCTTCCTCCCCAAAGGTAGGTGCCGGAATTTCCCCCATCATGACAAGATTTGCCAAAAGCATCTCCTTCTGATCTTTGACAGCTTTTTCGAGGTCCGGTATCGACTCTATTATATCTTCAAATGTTTTCGTTTCCAAAATGGAGCTGCTTTTCAGTTTTAATGGATTTAATAATCAAAATGGTAATAGACAGCCAATAATTTCAAGCTACAGATTCTGACTTACTCTCAATTAGGTGTTTTACCATTGCACTAAGAGCACTCTTCTCGAACAACTTTAAGTGAATAATCAGGGTAACCAATATACTGCCCAATGGTAACTAAATATCCTGACATCCTAAAGAAAGTAAAAACAGCGGTATAGCAGTCATAAGTAAAATGGTTCATTGATTTATGATGACTAAAACATCGAGTAACGGTGGCCGGAACCACTCGTCCCATGAACGTTCATTAGGATTTAACCCCAAATACCTATCTCAATTATTCTATGAAGAACTTGTTAAAAAACAGAATATCAGGATTTTCAATCGCTCTCTTACTGGCATTCTCAATTTTTGTTACCGGCTGTGATACAGGCTCGGATGCAAAAACGGGTACCATGACCGTTGAAATGACAGATGCGCCAATCGATACAGCCGATGCCGTTAATGTTGACATCGAAAGAGTAGAAGTAAACCGTGTAGGTGACCCGGATGGCTGGACCACCTTAAATGACTGGACCACCTTAAATGAAAAGAAGGAAACATATGATCTGCTGAACCTGGCAAACGGAGCCACAGCGGTAATAGGAAGGGCAGCATTGGAAGCCGGCACCTATCCGCAGATACGTCTGGTTCTGGCCGAAGAAGGTCATTCTGTGGAAGTTGACGGAAATGTCTATGACATGAAAGTACCCAGCGGAGCCCAAACAGGTATTAAGCTGAACATCAATGCTGAAATTGAAGAAGATATAGAGTATGTAGTACTTCTGGACTTTGATGCCAGCCGCTCAGTAGTACAAGCCGGTTCCAGCGAACAGGTACCTTATCTTCTCAACCCTGTTGTAAAAGCCAAGGAGAAGGCAATCACAGGCAATATTGAGGGAACCGTTGAACCGGCAGGTTCTGAGCCTGTTGTCTATGCTATTGATAATTCAGGCACCGAAGCCGATACACTGGCTTCCACCGTTGCCAATACTGAAGACGGTTACTTCAAGCTGATCGGATTGGAAGAAGGTACCTATGATGTATCCATCGATCCGAGAAATGACAATTACGCCATTGAAAATATCACTGATGTAAGCGTAACGGTAGAAGAGACCAACTCACTGGGTACCATCCAGGTAAGCCAGAACTAATGTGTTAATTCAATTCAACAAACAAAAGGCCTGCATGTAATTAAACATGCAGGCCTTTGCTATTTCCTTAAATTTATTTCAGCCGTTCAGGCAGTTACCATATCGGAATTGAACTCTTCGATACTGCTTTTTTTGATAGCTTCACCCATCAGGGTAGCAGAGGTACAATCATTGATGACTACTTCTACATAATCGCCTTTATTATAGTCTTCGCGATCGAAGACTACCATTTTATTGGTATCGGTACGACCGCATAGCTGTTCATCTGAACGTTTGCTTGTACCTTCGGCTAAAACCAAATGTTTTTTGCCAATCTCTTTTTTATTCAGTTCTTCCTGAATATTCATCTGCTGTTCAATGATTTCAGAAAGTCTTCTCTTCTTAACTTCCTCGGGAACGTTGTCTTCGTATTTACGCTGCGCCAGGGTACGACCTCGCTCGGAGTAGGCAAACATGTAGGCCAGGTCATACTTTACCTTTGCCATGAGCGACATGGTATCTTCGTGTTCCTCCTCAGTTTCATCACAAAAACCGGTAATGATATCTGTGGAAAGAGTTACACCCGGAATAATTTCTCGCATGGTGTCTATAAGATCAAGATACTGCTCGCGGGTATAAGGTCGCCGCATACGCTCCAGAACCTCATTATTCCCGGATTGCGCCGGAATGTGAATATAATTGCACAGGTTAGACTGCTCGGCAATGACGTGTAGCAACTCTTCCGGAAAATCTTTGGGATGCGGGGAAGAGAATCGAATTCTCATTTCCGGATCAACCTGACTAGCCTCATACATCAGCTTTGTGAAATCGTTATCTCCGTCAAGGTAGGAGTTAACATTTTGTCCCAGTAACGTAACCTCTTTATATCCCTGCTCGCTAAGCTGCTTAAGTTCATCCAGAATACTGCCCATGGGACGGCTCCGCTCGCGTCCTCTTGTAAAAGGTACAACACAAAAGGCGCACATATTGTCACAACCGCGCATAATAGTTACAAAGGCGCTGACGCCGTTTCCTGTGGTACGCACAGGCTTGATGTCGGCATAGGTCTCTTCCAGCGAGAGCAGTACATTTACGGCTTTTCTACCATCTTCAACCTCGGATAACAACTTGGGTATGTCACGATAGGCATCAGGTCCGACAACCATATCGACGAGTCCTTCTTTATCGATGATTTTATCACGTATCCGTTCGGCCATGCATCCGAGAACTCCCACTGTCAAATCATCTTTCTCTTTTTTTAGCGAACGAAACTCTTTCAATCGGTTCCAGACCTTCGTTTCTGCGTTCTCACGTATAGAACAGGTATTTAAAAAAATGACATCGGCGTTTTCTGCCTCCTGTACAGGCTCCATGCCTTCTTCGGTCAGGATGGAATTTACTATCTCCGTATCGGAGAAATTCATCTGACAACCGTAAGTTTCTATATAAAAAGTGCGTTGATTCAAGACTAGGTAATTATTTTGGTATTAAGCTTACAAATATAAGAAGTGCGTGACTACTTTTCTAAAGGTCGAGGTTTTCTGTTTACTTGTAAATTTAGAATTAAGAATTGAAAAGCAATTTTAATTAGGTCTTTCTTTAGAATCTAAAACAGTATTTTCCAGCCTCCAGCCTCCAGCCTCCAGCCTCAATTCGGCCAGGTTTCAGGCTTTTTACGCCAGTCAGCGAGGGTTTTTAGGTCCGACTCATCTACGTAGTCATTGTCTTTAGCCACTTCAATAAGCGTAGTATAGTCGGTGAGTGTATGTACGGGGACTTTGGCTTCTTCAAATCGTTGAATGGATTTATCAAAACCATAGGTAAAGATACTGAGTACTGCTTTGACTTCAGCGCCGATAAAACGAAGTGCTTCGACTACCGAAATAGCAGAGCCGCCGGTGGATATGAGATCTTCAATAACAATCGTGGATTCCCCTTTTTGAATACCACCCTCTATCTGGTTCCCCAAACCGTAGGCTTTGGCTTTGGCACGGACATAACTCATAGGTTTGTCAAGCGATCCTGCAACCCATGCAGCGTGCGGGATACCTGCTGTGGCTGTTCCTGTGATGACATCCACATTGTCATATTCACCCTGGATGAAATCAATGAAATGAGTAGCAATTTTTTTTCTTATTTCGGGATAGCGCAGGGTTAACCTGTTGTCGCAGTAAATAGGGGAGTGCCAGCCCGAAGACCAGGTGAAGGGGTCATTGGGACGCAGAACAACGGCATTAATTTCAAGCAGGTGAAGCGCTATTTCTTTTGCAAAATTTTGATCAATAATCATATTCATTCAATTTTCAGATGCTCAACTAGCAATAAATAGTCGGAGTTTAACAATCTTTTGTTATCTCAATATTATTTAAACCAAGCCGACGAGATAATTCAGTAAAAATAAGCATAAAAAAGCATAAAACCCTGCCAGTAAATCGTCAACCAGGATACCAAAGCCGCCGGGTAGCTTCTGCAGGTCGTTCACACCCAGGGGCTTTTTGATATCGAAGAATCGGAAAAACAGAAAGCCAAAGAGTAACAGGAGATAGATATTCATATTGCTTGATGCAAAGGGCAGTGCTATGAAAGCCATCCCTTGTCCGGCAAATTCATCCATTACCAGCGGGGAGGGGTCACCGCCCCATACTTTTTCACACTCTTCGGAGACCCAGATGGTTAAAAGGGAGCAGAGCAGGGTAAAGAGAGCCATACCGTACCAGGGAGTATACATACCCACAAAATAGATCGGGAATAAAGCAAAAAAGCTACCCCATGTCCCGGGTGCATTCGGCAAAAAGCCGGCATAAAAAAAGCTACCTATAATCGGTTTTAGTTTTCGCATTATGGTCATTAAAGAATATTTCTTTGTTGGTTAAAATGTATTCTACTCCGGAATATAAAGTTAGTACTACTATGGCCATCATTCCCCATTCGAGGATTCCCGATTGCATCAGCTCTCTGGAGTAGGTGCTGAGCCAAACATCCGTATTTATGAAAACCCCAACCATCAGCACCAGGTATAAGAAAATCATTTGAGCCATGGTCTTGAATTTGGCAGTGAACCTGGTCTTCATGGAAATATTGCGATGATCGGCAATCATCCGCATACCTGTAACGATGACATCCCTAAGTACGATGACACCCACTGCCCACCAGGGAAATTGTTCAGCATTAATAAAAGGCAGGCATATAAAACCTGCAAACGTCAGGAATTTATCCGCCAGGGGATCGAGAAAGACACCGTAGGCAGTTTGATAGCCATACAAGCGCGCAATGTAGCCGTCGAAAAAATCCGTAACAACGGCAACAGCAAAAATCCCGACACTAAGAGCCCTCCAAACTACTTCGTCCTGTATATATAGAAGCAGGAAAATCGGTGCAAGAATCATCCGTGTGGCACTCAATATGTTGGGTAATCGACGCACGGCACAAAGATAGCAATACTTTAAGAGAATAAAATGTTTTTTAGAATGACTGCAGACCTCATGAATGACTCACTTATTAAACCCGGCAAATTGAAATATTTTCAATGGATATGACACAGCATCGAAGAGCTTTCCCAACTTAATATCTCCGTCAAGCCAACAGATGCCTCAGATCTCTTCACGCAGCTTATATTGTAAATTAATTGATAAACGTCTTCGAAAAGCGTAGCGCTTTACCTATTTTCATTTCGTTTGAAACTATCATTTATATCAATACGAATGACCGGCATAATTATAAGTATTGGCAATGAATTGCTTATCGGTGATACAGTTAATACCAATGCAAGTTGGCTGGGTAAGTTTTTGGTCGATCAGGGTATTGAAGTGATCCGTATTCATACCATAAGCGATGATCTATCGATAGTCAGGGATACCATAAATGAGAGTCTCGAAGCGGCCGATATCGTCATAAGTACGGGAGGTCTGGGGCCGACGCACGATGATGTTACCAAAAAGGCGGTTGCGATGCTGTTTAATGCAGAAATGACGGTTCATAAACCGACACTTGGATTTATAAAAAAGATCTTTGAAAAGAGGAATATCCCTTTCAGCAAATCCAATTATGAACAGGCGGAAGTTCCCGATAATGCCGAAGTGCTGTTCAATAAACAAGGGACGGCCCCGGGACTTTGGTTCGAAGAACGAGATTCTTTACTGGCCGTTCTGCCCGGCGTACCCTATGAGATGAAAGAGCTGGTTAACCATAAAGTTAAACCCAAACTGGAAGCAATAACCGGTGGTAATGAGAAAAGATACTCGCGCTATCTGTTGACGTCCGGGGTGGGCGAGAGTACTTTGAGCGACAATGTCGTCGGGAATCTCGAACCTTTTCTGAACGACAATCTTTCGGTTGCCTACCTTCCGAGTCCGCAGGGAACCCGTATCCGTATCAGCGGCTATGGCCATTCCGAGGAAGAGGTAGAAGAGCATATGAAACCTGTAATAGATCATATTCTGGAAAAGGCTTCATATCTCATAGTCGGTGAGGGGAAAGAACTGACGCTAGGTGAAGCACTTGGCAACCTGCTACGAGAAAAAAAACTTACACTCGCCATTGCCGAAAGTTGTACCGGCGGACAGATAGCTGATAGTGTTACCAATATTCCAGGCAGTAGCGACTATTTTCTGGGAGGTATGGTAACCTATTCCAACAAAGCCAAAGTACAATTACTGGATGTGAGTGAAAATGATCTTGAACGATATGGAGCCGTCAGTAAACAGGTGGCTTTACAAATGGCTAGGGCAGCTGCCTCAAGTTTCGGTGCCGATATCGGTATATCCACCACCGGTATTGCAGGACCGGGTGGAAGCACCGAGGAGAAACCGGTGGGAACTGTATGGGTGGGTTTCTGGTCAAAGGATGATTATTTTGCTGTCAAGGCTCTTTTTACAAACGACCGGCTGATCAATAAAGAACGCAGTTCGGCTGTTGCCCTGGAAATTATTCGCAGAAAGATTCTGGGATATGAGAAACTTCCCTATGATTTAAAGCCCCAATATACCGATGCCTAAAAAGTTGACATATCTGATTGCTTTTTTGTTTTGCTTGACGCATGCGGGTATGGCACAAGTAGATAGCAGCGCTACAGATTCTATAGCGGTTGATACAACCGGTATGGGGGTAGGTATAGACGCAGTTACAGATACGACACGCAGCGATTCGGTTGCCTCCGATTCTGTGGAAAGCGTATTCAAAGTAGTACCCTGGAAGTATCACCGTTCGCTAGGCTCGGAACTGACAAGTTCAGACAGCACGTTGAGATGGCAGATCTGGCCCGACTGGACCTACAAGACAAATCGTGACCCCGGGGTAATATCTTATCGTCTCGGTACCATCGAGCGAAACAACGCTTTTTTGATTGATGCTCAAGAGCCTCGCTATCAGCGATTAAGCTGGGAGGGTATGAATTTAAATGATCCGGTCAGCGGCTCGGTATACTGGAACTTAATACCAACCCATAAAATCAACTCATTCTACAGCGAGGATAACGGTCTCTTTTACGATACCAATTTTTACCTGAGGCAGTACTATCTGAACCGCCCTTTGACCAAGCTCAACTATGAAGAGAGTAAATTCGATTATCGCAGTCTTGAATTTTTGGTAAGCCAGAACTTCTCGCAGAAGACTAATGTAGAGCTCAGTTACTGGGATCGCCGGGCAGGAGGGGAATATGGTAATTCCAATGTAGCAGGCAGACAGATTTATGCTCGTGTATTCCACCAGCTGGATCACCGGCAGTCGCTGAAGCTGAAATTTCTTAGTAACAAATATACTGCGGGAGAGCCTTTTGGATATGTAATACCTGAACCGGAAAACTTTCCCTTCGACCGCTTCATCGCCAGTGCCAACGAATCGCGTGCAGAATCGGTTGTCAAAGCCTCTAACTTCTCAATGAGTTATTACCGGCGCGGCAGGGATACCACTGCGGTTACCGATAACTTTCACACGGGTTTGTTTTATAATAACAGGGGACGTGAATTGGAATATTCGGCAGATTCTACCTCATACCAGATACAGTCTTTCGGTGGAAGTACCAGGAAATGGCTTGAGCTGAACCCCTTATCCCTGGAAGGTGGTGTTACCTACGAAATTTTTAAAAATAAGAACCGGTCAAGTTCAAACCTGGATCAGGGTACCTGGAGTCTTTTTGAGGCGGATGGATCGGCAGTTTTTAAACCGATTGATTTCTTCGAGGTAAACGGCGAAGCCGCATACGGCTATAGATCAGATGGATTCGACTCGTACCGGGTTGAGGCAGGTGCCGGTCTTTACGTAGGTGATGCCATTACGCTTGAGGTAAAAGCATCCAGCGGAACGATTATGCCTACTCCCCAACAATTATATTGGAATTCGACAGAATACCGTGGCGATGCTGCTTTGGTCAACGAGGAAGTAGAGGAGGTGATGGCTCGCCTGAGCCTGAGACCTTTTGATACCATTGAAATAGGTGTAAAAGGTCAGGTAAAGGAGTTGAAGAACAGTATTATGGTAGGTACTGACAGCAGCTTTTATAATTCACCGGATTATAGATCGCTGGCGGTGACACCATATTTTAACTTTGAGAACACTTTTTTAGAACTTTCGGGGTCTGCCACTTACCAGCAATTTGAAAATAGCTCTTCTCAGCTCTTTTTGAATGAGAATGAAAGAGTTTGGTTGAAAGGAAGTCTGTATGTTAAGGGATATTTGTTTGACAGGGCTACCTATGTCAAAGCCGGTTTTTCCGGAATGATGTCACCGTTTCGTTATCAGGCGGCAGATTATAACCCTGTGCTAGACTTCTGGCAGCCTTTGAGTGACGATTCATTGCTGCCGGTTTTCAATCGTCTTGACTTTGATCTTTCTGCCCGGGTACGTACCATAATGATTCTACTGCGATGGGAAAATATACTGGATGATGTCACCCAGCGCGGTTATTTTGAGACAGCCGGTTACCCAATGAGCCAGAGAAGATTTATCTTCGGTATTCGTACATTTTTTAGAAATTAACATTGATTCACATCATTACTCCATGAGCTTAGGTTATGTTATCAAAGAAGGAATAGCGGGGCTCAAAAGAGCCAGGCTTGCCTCATTTACATCAACGTTCTCACTTTTTGTTGCCGTTTTGCTGCTGGGGATATTGGGCAGGGTAGCCTATAACGCTTATGAAGTGGCGCAATCGCTACAAAAATCCATCGACGTAGAGGTATTTCTGGAGGATCTTGACCAACGAACTACCGACGAGTTGCGTAGCCGGCTTGCCGACCAGGAGATGGTTCAAGACCTGACCTACATATCAAAAGACAGTGCTGCGGCAATATTCAAGGAGGAATTCGGGTCGGGTGGATCATCCCTTGCTGAGCTGAAGTTTTTACCGGCCTCTTTTAAACTTAAGATTAGTCCTGATGCTGATATCCAACGAGTTGATTCACTGGTGACGGCGATCGGGGAGTACCGCGGAGTTGATGAGGTCGAATTTAATCAGCAGCTGCTCGATTTAATGCAAACTCGATTCAGAACCGTTGCCATTGCCGGTTCAGGTATAGGTATTCTGATACTGCTCGTCTCGCTCATTCTGGTATTTAATACCATACGTCTTACCATTTATGCCAAGCGTGGATTGATCAAAGCAATGAAGCTGGTTGGAGCTACCAACAGCTTTATTAGGCGTCCCTTCGTTGTTGAAGGCATCTTGCAGGGGCTTGCTGCAGGCACTCTGGCTACCGCACTTACCTTCGTTATCTTCCAGTATGTATTACCCGAATACATACCACAATTCGGCATTCTTAGCTGGCCGTTCGGACGGTGGTATTATCTCAGCGGGGCCATGATATTACTGGCCATCATGATGGGTTACTGGGGCAGCCAGTGGGCAGCGCGAAAGTTTATCAGGGAGACATCTATATCGGAATAACCTGATCGTTTCAGATTAGAAAATTGATCATTCTGAAATCCACTTCCTAGCCCACTTGCTCTCCTCAAAAGGGAAGGCCTTCACCTCAACATTTGGAAATAATTTATCGGCTGCTTCAGCTACTTTTTGCATCCACTGCTGGTCGGTAATAATGGCCTCTTTTTCAATCTGTTTCCAGTGCTTGATGCCAAACTTGATATCTTTCAGCACGGCTTTTGGAGACATGCCACCGTATGATTCCAATTCGGCATACAACCGGATATTTTGAAACTCTTTTAGCTTGTCTTCACAGAAAGAGGCAATTTTATCAAACTCTTCTTCTGTCAGCTTTCCGTCAATTTTTATTCCTACGACGTTACCACGTTGAAAGTCTATCAATTCGACCATAAAAGATGTGGTTGATTGAAAATAGTGCGACAATATTCAAGCACGTAACTAAAGAAAAAATAGATGCTTGATCAAAGATATTATGACATCTTTGTAGTGTTATTCAGTTATGCTGAAAATTAAAGTCCGTTTTATTGGAACCGAAAAACAGATCTATTAATACCCTTGCTGATATTGAACCATTTAATAATTATCTCTAAAAAGTAGATTTTATTCTATTTAATGTTAAATTGAAGCAACTAAGCATCATTTACTGTTTCTCCGACTGATGTCCACCTCTAATATTAGCTAACCCTAAAATCAGTATGCCGTCATCATATCTGCACTATGATATCATAGAAAAGCTGGGCGAAGGCGGCATGGGCCTCGTTTATTTGGCCAAAGATACCAAGCTGAATCGCTACGTAGCCTTGAAGTTTTTGCCAAGGCACATTTCAAACGATGAAATTGAACGAAAGCGCTTCAGGCAGGAAGCTCAGTCAGCTGCTTTTCTAAACCATCCCAACATTGCCCAGGTCTATGCCATTGAAGAGGTTGATGACCAGCTTTTTATTGTATTGGAGTACATTGAGGGTAAAGAACTTAAAGAACTGGTTGAAGAGGAAACTCTTACGGTAGATGAAAAGTGGGAGCTGGCGCTGGAAATTGCACAGGGAATCAACGCCGCCCATAAGAAGGGGATTGTTCACCGTGATATTAAGTCTCGGAACATTATGATCAATGAGTCGGGAACAGCTAAAATTATGGATTTCGGATTAGCCAGGATGGAAGGTGCTGATCGAATCACCAAGACAGGGACTACCATCGGTACTACGGCTTATATGGCACCCGAACAGCTGACCGGTGAGGAAATCGACATGCGCTCTGATATTTGGTCTTACGGTGTGGTGCTGTATGAACTCTTTACGAAGTCTCTTCCCTTTGATGGTGCCTATGAGCCGGCCATCATGTACGCTATCACTGAAAATGATCCGGTACCAATTTCAGATCACCAAAAAGAGGTTCCTGAAAGAATTGTCCATGTAATTGAGCGATGCCTTGAGAAAAATAGAACATACCGGTATCAAACATTTGAAGAAGTGTTGAATGATCTCATTTCTGAAAAAACCACTCCTGTTAAAAGGCCGCATCAGACCACTTCAAAGAAGAATGCTGCAAGTAAAGACTACACCGGTTATCTCGTAGCAGCTGTTGCTGCTGCGGTGTTGCTACTGGCTTTTATCTATATCAGCCGGGATACTAACTTAAATCTGACGGGTAACAGTATACCTGATAAAAAATACCTGGCCGTACTGCCCATAGAAAATATCGGGGAGGATCCCGATCTGCAGGTGCTCAGTGTTGGTTTGGCGGAAACCTTTTCTTATCGACTTTCAGAACTGGAAAAGTATGAGGAGTCATACTGGGTTACTCCGGCCGGTGAAATCAGGAAGGAGAATGTGAGGAGTGCCACACAGGCTCATAAAATATTCGGTGTGAATCTTGCCATCTCGTCCACGATTCAAGCCTTTGGAGATTCCACTCGTCTCATTCTTGAACTTGTGGATGCTGATAACATCCGAAGGCTTGAAACCGTACAGATAGTAGTCGCCTCGGAGAATCTGGCTTCGCTTGAAAAAGATGGCATCAAGGCTATGCTTGCGATGCTGGATATACAAATCAATCCGGAAATCAATCAGACTATCAACCAGGGAGATACGTCCGACCCGGAAGCTTATGAGTATTACTTAAGGGGAAGAGCTGCTTTGCAAATGTACAATTCACCCGACAGCCTTAAACAGGCGGTCGAGCTATTTAAAAAATCAATTGCTCTGGATCCTGAATTTACACTAGGCTATTCTGGTCTCGGTGAATCCTATTGGCGTCTTTACCAGGATACGGGAGAAGTACCCTACGTTAGTCAGGCAGAAGATGCTCTGAATGAGGCTCTTGAACTAAATGAAAACCTGGCCCAGGTCCAGATGCTGCTTGGCCTTCTTAAATCAGGAACGGGGAACTACAGGGAAGCAGAGAAGATATTTGAAAAAGCTCTTGAAATGGATCCAAAACACACGCCGGCTCTGCGTGGTCTTGCCGGTGTATATGCAGAAATGGGAGATCCGAAAAAGGCTGTGGAAACTTACCGAAAGGCCATAGACCTAAAACCTGAGTATTGGGAGGGGCATAAAGGGTTAGCCATACACTATCTCAGTACCGGCGATTTTGAAAATGCGATTAAGGAGTTCACAATGGTAACCCGACTTACTCCTGACAATAGCTCGGCTTATTCCAATTTGGGTGCAGCCTACTTATATAACGGTGAAAATGATCGGGCCAGGGAAATGTTTGTTAAATCCATGTCACTGGAGAAGAATTCAGCAGCTGCCAATAATCTTGCTTATCTTTACTTTACCGGGGGTAAGTATCAACAAGCTGCCGAAATGTATGAGGTAGTTTTGCAGGATTATCCCAACAGGTACCAGTATTGGGGTAACCTGGCAGTAGCCTATGAGTACAGCGGGGAGGAGAAGAAGTCGGAAGAGGCCTACTTGACTGCTATAGACAGGGCCAAGGATCAGTTGGAGGTAAATCCCAGAAACGCGGAAGTGTTGGCTGATCTGGGTGCCTATTATTCTGATGTTAAAGATACTACACAATCCCTTGAATTTATGAGACGTGCTTTAAATGTGGATTCGGAAAACATCATGGTCAGGGAGCGGGCGGTTTCTACTTACGAGAGCCTTGGCATGCGAGAGGAGGCCTTGAAATGGATTAATGCATCTATCATCACAACTATTGAAACACAGCCTGAGCTACAGGATTTAATCAAGGACCCAAGATTTCGGGAGCTTGCTGAAAAGTTCAAGGAATGACCCTGATCAGTTTGGTAAAATCTTTTTTTGGAAAATTCACCCTAACTCAAATACAAATATCTATGATTAAAAAGCCGATTTATGCCATCATTTTTACGCTACTATTTTCGGTAACCGCCGGGATGGTCTACTATGATTTTGACGCCGGTGAAATGCTTGCCACGATTAATGTCAGAATTCAGGAAGACAACCAGGATAACACCTGGAGAGTAAAAGACAATGAGGGTCGGAATATGGGGACCATCAATGCAAATAGAAACGATAGCGATCAGATCAACTGGCTGACTGTTGGATCAGACATGGTTTTCACCTTCGACAAAGATGTCAACAGGTATTTCGAGTTTGAGGAGGGACTGTTTGAAGATGGATATACTCAGAGGGTGGAGGCCAATAAGAGAATCAGTTTGACGGTTCGTGAAGATGCGCCCGCCGATACGCTAATCTATAATGTCTTTGTAATCTCTGCAGAGAAGTACGTAGTGGGCAACTCACCACCTAAAGTCGTAATCAGATAAAGTGGAGATGCAGTGACGAACTTCAAGATGCCCCAAACCGGGCATCTTATTTTTTTAATTCTAAGTGATAACTTGTCCTAAACAATTTAAGCAGTTTGTAAACCCCTCTGTGCCTGCAGATTTTTGTAGAATTTCAATACAGAATGAGACTTCGTTTCACGTTTTACTTCTCGCTTTTCCCGTCTCCTGTCTCACATCCCTAAATCAATTAACCTTGGCTCGCTGTTTTTTCTGAATCTCCTCCCGGCGGGTACAATTTTCGATATCTTCGCATGCCCCAAAGAAGTGAAGTGAGTGTCCGGTGATATTGAAGTCATGAATCTTCTCCATCATGGTTTTAATCTCCTGTATCCTGGGATCACAGAACTCAAGAACAGCGCCGCACTCCTTGCAAATGATATGATCATGCTGTTGGTAGGCATAAGCACGTTCGTAATAATACTGGTTCTTGCCGAACTGGTGACGTTGTACCAGGTTGCATTCAACCAACAGGTCAAGCGTATTATAGACAGTGGCACGCGAAACCCTTGACCCTGTATCTTTCATATTGAAAAAGATGTCATCGGCGTCGAAGTGCCCGTCAGCACGATAAATCTCCTCCAATACCATAAATCGTTCGGGAGTTTGTCGCTGGTTGTGTTCCTTCAGGTGTGAACGGAAAATTTCTTTAACCAGGTCAATTGTTTCTTCTTTTGCAGGGTGTGCCATGAATGTGGGATCAAATTTTTTATTCAATATAAGGAATCCGAAGAGCCAATAAAAAGAGATCAATAAGCGCGTGCTGAAAATTCCATTCATAATGTTATATTCGACCTACCCTTAATAAATCTTGCTTTAGGTAGATATGTATGGGTAACACTGATCAGTAACAGCGCTTTAGATTAATAGCGGGGATTCATCGGAATTTCCAATTTTGGCTTATCGTTAGCCGGATTTCATTGTAACTGTAATTAATATAAAATATATGCCAACTGTAGTAGCTTTTGAAACTATTTCCGAGCTCTTTACCAGTTTGTCAAAAAAATACCGCAACACCGATAAAGTTGCCTTCGGACGAAAGCCGAATCCCGATGGTGAGTATGAAACCATAGACTGGAAGGAAGTTACCGAAGATGTTAAGAACCTGGCGGCATATATGGTTGAGCATGGCATTGAAGCGGGTGACAGGGTAGCTATCTTAAGTGAAAACAGGTATGAATGGGCGGTCATCGATCTGGCCTTGCAGATAATTGGAGGCGTCAACGTATCGCTTTATACATCACTGCCGCCCAATCAGTGCGAATATATTCTCAGGGATTCCGAAGCTAAGTTGTTTTTTGCCTCTACAGGTATACAGGTCAAGAAAGCTATTAAAGTATTTGAAAATTGTGAGAATCTGAATAGGGTTGTGGCTATTGACCAGCCTAAGGTGGAAGAGTACATGGAAGAGCCTTACTTGACACTATTTGATAAGGTCATGGCCGAAGGAATGAAGCTCTATCCCAAACAGGAGGAGGAGATAAATGAGCGCATTAAAGCTATTGAACCGGAGGACCTGGCAACTCTGATCTATACGTCGGGTACCACCGGGAAGCCCAAGGGTGCTATGCTAACCCATCGCAATATCGTCAGTAACATCAAGGCGGCACATCAACACATCGATATTTATGAAAATGATCGCTGCCTTTCCTTTTTGCCATTGTGCCATGCCTTTGAACGCACTGCTGGTTTTTATGCGATGATGGCCGGCGGCGCGGAGATCTTTTATGCGGAAAGCGTTGATACCGTTGCAAAAAATATGACGGAGGTGAATCCCTCTATCATCATCAGTGTGCCCCGGCTCTTTGAAAAGATATACAATCTTGTCACCAAGAGTGTGGAAGAAGGGACCGCCGTCAAACAGAAAATCTTCAATTGGGCTTTTGAAGTAGGCAGGAAATATGCGGAAGGAAAACGCGGTTTGGTCGCTCTTCAAAAGAATCTGGCTGACAGGCTGGTTTTCAATAAGTTGAAAGAGAGAACGGGAGGAAATATCAGATTTTTTGTTTCCGGAGGCGCAGCCTTGCCTGCTGAAATAGGACATTTCTTTATGGCAGCGGGTCTTAATATTCTGGAAGGTTACGGATTGACTGAGACATCTCCGATCATGTGTGCCAATAAATACGGCGATGAGAGAATGGGTACTGTTGGGCAGGTACTTAACGGCATCACGGTAGGTATTCAGCGATTAGAAGATGGTAAAATCATTGCCGAGGTCAGCGGGGAGGATTATCCAACCGATATCAGTTCAGAAGCGGGTGAAATATTGTGCAAAGGTCCGAATGTGATGAAAGGATACTGGAAAAATGACGAAGCTACCCGTGAAATGATTGATGAAGACGAGTGGCTTCACACCGGTGATGTTGGGCGTTTCGTAGACGGGAACCTTCAAATTACGGATCGCATTAAACATATGATTGTAAATGCCGGCGGTAAGAATATCTATCCCGGTCCGATTGAAGATCTATTTAAAACCAGCAAATGGGTTGATCAGCTTGTGGTAGTAGGCGAGAGGCAGGCTTATATGGCGGCACTGATTGTTCCTGATTTTGAACTGTTAAAATCACATGCAAAATCGAATAACATCGCATACGATTCTATCGAAGACCTCATCAACAGTGAGAGTATTCAGTCGATCTACCGCAAGGAGATAAGAAGCTACTCAAAAGAGCTGGCCTCACATGAGAAGATCAGGGATTTCCGGTTGGTACCGAACGAGTTTACGGTAGAATCGGGAGAGCTCACGCCCACGCTGAAAGTCAAGAGGCGAATAATTGAGGATAAGTATAGTGATCTGATCGAGGATATTTTTGCTGACTCAAAATAAACTAACTGTTAATTTCAGCTGACTTTTTTAACAAAAGCTCAGCAACTAATTATTTAATAGCTACAGATGTCTTATACCATATTTTACTGGATTCACATTGTATCGTACATAGCATGGCTGGCGGCCTTCGTTGGCAGCATGTTTTTTGCCTGGAAAACAGGAAAAGCCTTTCAAACTCCTGATGAGAAGAAATTCATGAAATTTGAACGTCTTTCTACGAGCATAGGGGCACACTTAGGTGCTCTTGGAATTCTGATTTCCGGCGGAGCTATGGCCTCAATTCCCAGCGGACCCAAATGGGGTTGGTTCAATTTTGCCGATTATGCCTGGCTGGGAGTCAAACAGGTACTATTTATGCTCATTTTAGTACTTGTAGGATTTTCAATTAAACGCAGTATCGCTTTTAAGAAGCAAGTGCGAAGTGAAGAGGATGATACCTTGAGCATGGAAGCTCGTGATAAGTGGAACAAAGCGTATAAGATGTCACTTATCGTTTACTTATTGGTACTGGTAAATACGCTTTTGGGACTGTTTAAGCCGTTTTAGAGGAAAAAGCGAGAAGGCAGAATTGAGAAAGGTACACTCTGTGTATCTCTGTTTTTTCTCTGTGTAACTCTGTGTTACAACCCGAAGGGACTACTTATTTTAGTTCTTTCTCCAGTTTCCTAATGAAGCGCTTCACTCTTCTCCGGTTTACCCCGAGATCACTGTAGCCGACCCTGCTGGCGCTTCGGATGTGCAGATGACTAGCTGATGCCTCCTCTTCTATCAACACAATAAAATCATCCTTGTAGATAAACACCCTGAACACCGCATTGAGGCGAAGCGGTTCCTCCAGTGTTTTCAGTTCTACAGCTCCCATGTCTTGAATAACCGATTTAGCTGCATTGAAAACAGTTTCCGGTTTTTCATTATAAGACGTAGTAAACCTAACACAATTGGGTGAGTCAGGACAGGGCGGTAGTAGATTGCGCCTATCTTCGCTTTGATCAAAATCATCGGAAGTGGAGCCGCTAAAAAAGAATGTAATAGCCATTTAAGAACTCTTGAAGGTTGAAAATACTAATTGAAGCCCAGGCAGCGCATACAATCTTCAAGGTTGTCAACTGAGTGAAGAAGGGTTTTGTTTTTGCCATCAATAAAACCTGATTCTTTAGCGTGTTCAATGAAGTCAATCAGCTTATCATAATACCCGTCAATGTTGTAAAGAATCACCGGTTTCTTATGGATCTTGAGTTGCAGCCAGGTGATGGCCTCCATCAATTCCTCGAGTGTGCCATATCCGCCGGGGAGGGCAATGAAGGCATCGGAAAGCTCAGCCATCATCGCTTTGCGCTCATGCATGGAGTCGGTAACATGAAGGGCAGTCAGGTTAGTATGGCCGACTTCCCATTGCATCAGGTGGTCGGGAATGACCCCATGTGCTTTACCTCCATAGGTCAGCACTGTGTTGGCAATCACATTCATCAGTCCCACAGAGCCCCCGCCGTACACCAGTTCAATATTATGCTCAGTAAGTCTTTTACCTAAAGCGCGGGTTTCTTCCGTAAAAGTACCATTGGTACCGGAACTGGATCCACAGAAGACACAAACTCTCTTAATGCTCATGCATTGGCCGTTGTAGTCATCATGCGATTTAGCACAGCTTCCAATTTATCGAGAAAGTAGTCGATATCATCGATAGTGTTACTCTTACCCATGCTGATGCGGATACTGGAATTGGCTATTTCAGGATCTAAGCCCAATCCTTGCAGTACATGCGATGGTTCTACAGCCCCGGAAGTGCAGGCAGACCCGTTAGAAACACATATGCCTTCCATATCAAGGTTTAACAATAACATTTCACCGTCGATACCATTTCCCTGCTCATCGGTAAAGGCAAGATTGATGATATGGGGCACGCTGCTTTCCGGGTTCCCGTTTATAACAAACTTACCGTCAAATCGGTTGTGGAGACCTTTTAGCAACCTTTTTCTTAGCTTGTCATAGTGCTCAAGGTTTACGTCGACCTCATCTGTAGCCAACTCAAGGGCTTTAACCAGGCCTATAATTCCCGGAACGTTTAATGTGCCACCGCGACGTCGCCTTTCCTGTGATCCCCCGTGCATCCAGGGGATCCAGGGGCTGCCGTGACGTACATACAATACTCCGATTCCCTTTGGCCCGTAGATCTTGTGTCCGCTCATGCTAAGGAAATCAAGTCCAAGTTCTTCAACATCTACGGGAAGCTTTCCGATACTTTGAACCGCATCTGAGTGAAAAGGCACTCCATGCTCCTTACATATTGCACCTATTTCTCTCAAAGGATTGATATTGCCTATTTCATTATTTACATGCATCAATGAAACAAGGGCTGTTTCATCAGTGATGGCTTCTTCTACCTGTTTGGGAGTAATATTACCCTTTGAATCGGGTTCAATATAGACAGGTTTACCGCCTCTTCGTTTTTCACACTCTGCGGAATGCAATATCGCGTGATGTTCCAGGGGCGAGGTAATCACATCAGATTTGCCGATTGCGGCCCGCACTCCTTTAATCACTGCGTTGTCGCTTTCGGTACCCCCGCTGGTAAAAATGATTTCTGCCGGTGAAGCACCGATCAATTCTGCAACTTTTTCGCGTGCTTCCTCAACAGCCACCTTGGCGTTATTTCCAAGCTGATGGGCTGAATTGGCATTGCCGAATTCTTCAGTAAAGTAGGGCTTCATAGCCTCAAAAACCCGTTCATCTACGGGAGTGGTGGCAGCATGGTCGAAATATACCGTTCGCATGAATCCTTTTTAGATTGAAAATTTTATCATCCAATAATACCCAAATTGTCTGACAAAGTCATACTACGGATCCTTCAAACTGGTCTCCAAGAATATTGCTGTAGAGATACCTTAAAAAATTTTACCAGGTTACATTACACGCATCTCAGCTAATGTAATAACTTCACGGGATGGTTGTTATCTTAACCTGCCTGTTTAATATTGTTTTTGTATGCAGGGTAATTCAGTATATATTTCTCGCAAAATATCATAACGGCACTACATGACCTAATTGGCAGTATGCGAACCAGCACTCGGGCTTTTAAAACCTGTATTCTTCTTATTTTATGGATCTGTTACTTGGGTACATCCCGGACCTTTGCCCAATCCGCTGCTCAACATGCTACTCTGATGGGTTGGGAGCAACGAACGCTCAACTTTATGCTCGATCGGAGTCATAATTATGGAGGCACCAATTACGGTCGCGGCCTCTTCCGGGATAATATCAATCTTATGAGTCCGGAACATGAAATTGATTTGCTCACCTATGGCTTTACTCTTGTGGATGATTTTCATTGGGAAACATCCGATGAAGCCTATCGCCTTAGTTTTGGAAGCCTGAATGCCAGGGACTTTGCTGTGGAAAATAAAATCAAATCAACTTATAGTTTCGATTCCAGGAATGATTTTATCATAAACGGCACGCATGAAGAGAACTTAAGAGCGAGCCGATTATTCTTTCAACTCGGTTATGAACATCATTTCAAAGGTAAACATCACGTTGGCGGTAGCCATACCTTTCTCAATGATAAAAGTGACCTGGACTTGACGGCTTACTACCGATATGGTTCGTTTGAAGAAGGCATGGTGTATGCGGGTATTACTTTTCTTGATTGGACCGGAAATGTCGTTCAGGGTCTGGCAGATGACAGCGACAACCGCTACAACGATACTTATGACCTCACATTTCAGTATGAGAAAAGTCCAAAGCTACTAAATCTGAAATTAGTGAGTCCCCAGATGGGTAATTTCAGGGGAGAATTGTTGGCCGGTTTGCAAACTTACACCCGGAAACTGGTAAATCCTTCCGGAGATTCACTTGACTTTCGTGATGAAGAGTGGGCACACTATATCGGAGCTTTGGTTGAGTATGAGTACGCTAAAGGAATAGTGGGATTGACCTTCCAGCGGCGTTTTTCAAAGCTGCGTCGCCAGCCGGCCCGGGGATCGCAATTTGACGAGGACTTTAATAACTGGCAGTTTTCCGATCGGGGAGGATTCTTTGCAACCGGGAGGTTCGGTCTGTTTCAACTTGAGCAGTGGCTGTGGCTGGAAAGGAATGTAGATCGGTTACAGGGAGAACGGGTACCTGATGATCTGGCACCTGATTATTTATCCAATGAACGCCGGCCCTTTAATTTTATTGAACGCCGTTTGAAGATTAAAAGCAGATTGCTTTACGGCTCCTTAAAGAAGGGCTTACAAACAGGAATAGAGTTTCATGCTGACTATCGTTATCCTCAGGGAGAGAAAGCTCCCGGTAATGGTGTCCGTAATTTTGATTTTAGAAATGTCTATCCGATTGTAAGAAACAGAAACGAACGCATGACATTTACCATTGGATATAGAGTTAATGAAAACTTTTATTTATTGGGCGGAATATCCTATGATCTGGATAAAGACAAACAATCAGGGATAGGTTTACCGCGCATAACCGGAACGCCTACCTGGTTTGACGGCGGTTTCGGACGAATTTCACTGAGCTGGTAATAGTAATTATTGTACTTAAATATTTGAGACTATGGATAAAATGACGCTGAAGGATGTGGAATTAAAGAACAAGAAAGTATTAATGCGAGTGGACTTCAATGTGCCCATAGAAGACGGAAAGATCGGTGATGACAGCCGTATTGTGAAAGCACTGCCGTCCATCAATTATGTAGTCAATCATGGGGGGCTACTGATACTTACCAGTCACCTCGGTCGACCGGGCGGGGAATTTGACCAATCCCTGAGTTTAAAGCCGGTAGCAGAGCATCTACGAACGCTGGTCGATTGTCCCGTTTATTTTGCTGAAGACTGCATAGGGGAGAAGGCTGCAGAAGTCATTCAACAGGCAAATCCTGGCGAGATTGTCCTGCTTGAAAATGTACGCTTCCATCCCGAGGAGAAAGCAAATGAAGAAGCATTTTGCATGAGGCTTGCCGCTCACGCTAATCTTTTTGTTAATGATGCCTTTGGCAGCAGCCACCGGGCACATGCATCGGTGGCCGGAGTGGCAAAGTTTCTCCAACCGGCTGTTTCCGGATTTCTGCTGGAAAAGGAGATCAAATATTTAAGCGAAACCGTGGAGCACCCGGAACGTCCCTTTGTCGCCATTTTGGGAGGTGCCAAAGTATCTGACAAAATCGGTGTAATTGAGAACCTACTGGGTAAAGTGGATACCATTATTATCGGAGGCGGAATGACCTACACCTTCTACAAGGCAAAAGGTTTACCTATTGGTGATTCCCTGGTTGAGGAGGATAAAGTAGATCTTGCAAAGTCATTAATGCAAAAAGCAGAAGATGAGGGCATCAAGTTCATGCTACCCATGGATTCAGTGATTGCAAAGGAATTCAAAAATGACGCTGAACATAAAGTAGTAGACGAAGACGGAATAGAGGACGGATGGATGGCCGTTGATATTGGTCCCCAGTCGTCCATCTCATTTGGAAACGTCATTAAAAATGCCAAAACCGTAGTATGGAATGGTCCGATGGGAGTTTTTGAAATGGAAAACTTTGCAGACGGGACCTTCGCCGTTGCGGAAGCACTGGCAGAAGCCACTGAACATGGCGCTACTACCATAATCGGGGGCGGAGACTCTGCATCGGCTATAAGAAAAGCGGGACTTGAGGATGAAGTCTCACACGTATCTACCGGAGGCGGAGCCAGCCTTGAATTTCTTGAAGGTAAAGAACTTCCGGGAGTTGCAGCGTTGACGGATAAATAGATTTTGAAACGCTAGAATTAATACATAGTTAAGACGGCCAGTACAATAAAGATTGCCCTATGAAAATCTATTTTTCCGGGTCGATACGAGGAGGGAGAATTGATGCCGATCTCTACAGGGATCTGATTACCGAACTCAAAAAGTATGGCCAAGTGCTGACCGAGCATGTTGGGTCATCTGCATTGAAAGAAGAACTGTCCGACCGTGAGATCCATGACCGGGATATCCAGTGGCTACACGAGGCCGATATCGTTATTGCAGAAGTAACAACCCCTTCTTTAGGTGTCGGGTATGAAATTGCCAAAGCCATCTCTTTTGAGAAACCCGTTTATTGCCTGTACCGAGAAAATGAAGAAACGAGGGTTTCAGCCATGATAAAAGGTTCGCCAAAAGTAACTTGCCATTCTTATAACAAATTTCCGGAGGCCCGGGAAATTTTATGCCATATATTTGGCATCCGCACTAGACAGTGAGCTTAAAATTAGGGAAGCCATAAACCGAATGTGGTCAAAGACTTGATGGGATGGACTTATTAACGACGGTTTACCAGTTCCATCAGTTTCTAAAAATTAATACTCAGTTATCCAAAAATGTAAAAAGCATGGATAACTTACATATGTGAATAAAATGATCCTTCCTTTGGTGAAGGTCGGAGGTTTTGTGATCGCTCACAATATGAATTATCCCGATCCCGATTATATCGATGCTATCACACAGAATCTCGAACTGGAGATTGCATTTCTATTCATGCAGAGTGGCGGCATGGGCATAACCATGAAAAAGAGATAGGAACAGCGTATTAGAACTGCCATCTACTCTACTGCAGCTAAGCGGCCAAATTTCGCAGAGCTGAAATACGCTCATCCAAAGGGGGGTGAGTCATAAAAAGTTTTTTCCAACCCTGAGACTTGCCGCCGGAAATACCAAAAGCCTTCATAGAATCGGGCATAGGTGTCGGCTGTTGAGCGTCAGTTTTAAGACGTTCAAGTGCGTTGATCATACCGTTACGGCTGCCGAGTCGGGCTCCTTCTTCATCGGCCCTGAACTCACGGCGACGTGAAAACCAAAACACAATCATCGAAGCGAGTATTGCCAGTACTATTTCGGCTAAAATTGTGGTAACAAAATAGCCGATGCCCAGACCTCGTTCATTTTTCAAAACCACTCTATCCACAACAAATCCTACTACCCGAGCCAGGAACATAACAAATGTGTTAACCACGCCCTGTATCAGTGCCAGGGTAACCATATCGCCATTGGCAACGTGTCCGATTTCGTGACCAAGAACAGCTTCCACCTCGTCATGCTCAAATCGCTGAAGCATACCTTTGCTTACAGCAACCAGGGCGTCATTCCGATTCCATCCGGTTGCGAAAGCGTTAGCCTGGTCAGCAGGAAAAATTCCAACCTCCGGCATACCTATTCCGGCTTGCTCAGCCTGCCGTCGAACGGTCTGAAGTAACCATTCTTCACTTCGGTTTTCAGGCTGGTCAATAAGTTCAACTCCCATCGACCATTTGGCCATTTTCTTGGAGAGAAGCAGGGATATAAAAGATCCGGCCATTCCAAAAACAAAACAGAATATTAGCAGAGCCTGCAGGTTTAGACCCGTTCCATCAAGATAAGAACCGACACCAAGTAAACTCAGCGTAATACTGGCTACTATGATAATAGCCAGATTGGTGGCAAGAAATAAGAAAACGCGCTTCATAGTATTTGTTTAGAAAAATTTATTTGTTAGGGACCACTCTCGAATATAACTAACAACGCAATTTCCTACTTAAAATTATTTCAGCAGGAGATAGTATTAACTGATGGAAAGTTACCCTTAGCTTACAAGAAAAGGCAACTAAGGATAACTATATGGGATCAACTAATGGTATCAAAATCAGGCTGTCACTTTTGCCACGATGTCTTCCAGTATCATGTACAGACAGGGAACAATTACGAGTATAATGGAAGTCGCGAAGATAATCCCAAAGCCCAGTGATATTGCCATTGGTATCAGGTGATAAGCCTGACGTGAGGTTTCCAGTATGATGGGAGTAAGTCCGCCGAAGGTAGTGAGGGTAGTTAGTATAATAGGACGGAAACGCCGCAGGCCGGCCTCATGGATGGCGTCATAAGCCGAATGATCTCCCCGTTTTTTATTTGCCAGGTCAATCATAATCAGCGAATCATTCAATACCACACCTGAAAGGGCAATAACTCCCATAAGGCTTACCAATGATAGGTCATAGCCCAGAAGAATATGACCTATTACCGCACCCACGATACCGAACGGAATGGCAAACATGACGATGAGTGGCTGAATGTAGCTTCTAAATGCTATGGCAAGCAGTGCAAAGATGACCATCATTGCCAGCGCAAAACTTCCCCACAATGCCTGGGTAGACTCGCGCATCTCAGCCTGACTCCCTTCGAAACTCCATGTTATACCGGGAAAGTCAGCCCGAAGCTGCGGCAGCACATCGGTTTGGATAGATTCAAGCACACGGGTCACGGCATTGGCGGGTTCGGCATCCATACCAACAGAAACCACCCTGCGACCGTCACGACGGTTGATGGAAGTGAAGGCTTCACCTTCTTCAATACTGACCACATCAAGCAGCGGTACCTCCATTCCGGTCGGAGTCTGGATGACCAAATCTTCCAGGTGGTAGATGTCCTTGCGCTGTTCTTCCGGCAGCTTTACGCGGACTTCGATCTCATTGGTGCCACGAAGCTGACGCATGGCAAGTGCCCCATAGAAGGCGTTGCGTACCTGTGATCCAACATCTGCAGGTGTCAGTCCCAGTTTTCGACCCTCGGGTAATAATTTGAAATCAAACTGGGTTTTGCCGCGATTGTAATTGTCGTTGACATCGCGAGTTGCCTCAAACGCCTGTACCCGGTTGAAAAATGCCTGGCTGGCTGCTTCAAGGACTTCAATTTCCGAGTGGCTGAGATCCACGGTAATATCCTGCCGATACCCGGCCGGACCCCGTTCAGCTTCAAAGGTAATCTGGTCAACCCCTTCGATATCGCCTATATTATCTCGCCATAGTTCAATCACATCTTGTGCGCTCATATCTCGTTCCCCTGGCGGCTTCATAACTATTTCAACATCAATAAAACTCTGACCGCGGACATTCGTTTTAATGCCATCCGCCACTTCAAACAAATTATGCTCCTCAAACATCACATAGGTATTATTGGTAATTTCCTCCGCGACTTTTGCAGCCTGATCCGGGGTGGTACCGACCGGAAGAGAAACGCCGGCCTCAATCTCATCTGCCGAAACTTCCGGCATCATAACCATGCCCATATGATCACTGTACCCGTAACCCCCTACAACGAGAAGCAGGGCAATTGCGGTGCTTAGTGTGATATATCGATTTCTCAGGCATAGATCCAGGAATGCCCGGTAGTAGGTATCGATAAACTTGTTAAACTTGGTGGCAAATTTCTGTTGCCATCGATGTATGATTTGACCCAGCCGGAAACGACTTTCTTTTTTGGAGCTGTGTCCCAGGTGCGCAGGAAGTATAAACAGGGCTTCCATCAGTGAAACGATCAGTACTACTATGACTACTGCGGGAAGGGGCCACCAGTATTTACCCGTAGTTCCCGGAATGAACAACAGGGGCAGGAAGGCAATGATGTTGGTCAAAATGGCAAAGGTTACCGGCTTGCCCATATCTTTAGCACCTGTGATGGCTGCCTCAATAAAATTCATTCCCTTTTGCCGGTATTCATAGATATTCTCACCTACCACAATAGCATCATCTACTACAATACCCAGCACCACCAAGAACCCGAACATAGATATCATGTTGATACTGATATCAAGCATCGGTAGAAACAGCATGCCGCCTACAAACGATATGGTCATGCCCATCATGACCCAGAATGCCAATCGGTATTCCAGAAAGAGGGTGAGAATAAACAGAACAATCAAAATGGCCAGGATACCATTTTCGGTAAGTAAAGAGAGACGTTCGCTATAATCCCTTGCTGCACTGCTGTCAATACGATATTGCACTCCCGGAGGGAAATTGGGTTCCGCATTTTCCAGGATACTTTTAACGGCAGCAGAAATTTCCAAAGGTGACTGTTCGCCGATCCTATATATCTGAAGATCGACGGTTGGCTGTCTATTAAATTGTCCATGAAAGCCGGTCTCTTCAAAACCATCTTCAATGACCGCTAAATCAGCCAGGGTCACAGACCCGCCATTTTGAGTGGAGATCACTTCAATATCTCCATATTCATCAGCCCATTGTTTGCGCTCTTGCATGCGAAGTAAAATTTCACCGGCATTGGTTTCAACAGCGCCTGCAGGGATATCTTCACTGGAACGGGCTATAATTTCAGCAATCTGTCCAAGCGTAAGATTGTACTCCCGCAATTTGTTACGTGGAATTTCGACATGGGTCACATAGTCAGGCACATTCCCGATTTCGACCTGTGTAATCTCTTCATTGTTGAGAAGCTGGTCACGCACATTTTCAGCCAGTTTGCGGAGTGTCCAGATATCGGAATCGCCATAGAGACCGATGGTCATAACCTCCTGCTGGTTGGACTGCAGCTGAACTTCAGGCTCTTCGATATCGTCGGGGAAGGTTCGTATCCTGTTGACGGCCTGATCAATATCCTGAAATGTCTTCATGCGGTCGGTACCAGCTACCAGCTCGATAGACACGTTACCTGAACCTTCTTCTGCCTGGGAGGTCACCTCTTTGATTCCATCTACACCTCTTATGGCTTCCTCCACAGGTCTCAGTATGCCCTGTTCCACTTCTGCAGGTGCCGCACCGGGATAGACTACACTCACCTCAACAACATCAAGTTGATATTGCGGGAATACCTCTTTCTGAATATTGAACATGGTCCAGATGCCGCCGCCGAGCAGTATAATCATCAGCAGGTTTGCAGCAATGGGATTTTGTGCCATGTAGGCAATAGGTCCGCTGAACAGACTGCTGTTCTCTGTATTGGTATTATTGGATTCAGCCATAGTGTTGGTTTAGCTGTTTCAGGGCTCGTTACAGTTACATGTCACTCATTAGGCTATCCGGACGCGAAGAATTTTGGGAGGCTGACCCTTCAAGCCGGAGCGGGGCCCCATCGGATACGGTAGATAAATTTGTGGTAACAACTTTGTCGGTATCATTAAGGCCTTCCGATATATAGGCATAGTTGGCATCCCTCATTACCACATCAATATCTCTGATGCGTAGTTTACCGTCTTCCATAATCCATACGGTATCATTTGAGCGCACATAATCCCGGTTTAGGCGAATGACGTCAGTCAGTTCATTTCCTTCAATATTTGTCTCAACAAAAGAACCGATAATCAGGGAAGGGGATCCTGAGTTTTCATCACGATAAGCCATTGGATCAGGAATCTCTACTAGCACTCTTGCCATTCTGGTTTGCTCTTCAATGAATCCGACCATTTTAAAGAGAGTCCCGCTTCGATACTCATCAGCCTGCCATGCCGTTCGGTTCCTTATTCGAACTTCCGACCCCTCGGAATTATCATTGTTACGAATGTTAAGCCATCGCAACTTTGACAAGGGAACCGATGCTTCCACCCAGTAGGTATCCAGCCCCACCAACCGTCCCAGATTATTTCCCGGAGCCACCTGTGAACCAATGTTTACATTTCTGCTTATTATATGGGCATCGAAAGGCGCGGTTAAAGTGGTTCGCTTCAGATCCATTTCTGCTCGATTTACCGCTGCACGAGCAGCTGCAACTTGCGCCCTTACAGCATCCAGTTGAGGTTTTCTCAATATACGGGCTTTATTCTGTTCGGATAAGGTATCTCCGTATAACTCGTATTCTTTTTCGGCAGCTTCCTGTCGACCCATTTCAAGATCCAAATCAGCCATAGCCTGTTGAAGTTCGCTGCGTTGTTGCTCCAGGTTATTTTCATAGTCAGAGGGATCAATTCGCAACAGGGTATCACCCTCTCTTACATAACCGCCTGGTGTAAATTCATCTGAACGTTCCACAATTTGTCCGCTGACTCTTGGACTGAGGGTGATATCCTGGGAGGCCCTGACAGTACCCATGGCTTCGATAATGGGCTGGTAATTATCCCGGTTAACCTCAATGATATTCACCAGCATGGCGGTTTCCTGTGTAGCACCGGATCGGGAAGCTTCGGGTTCTGTTGTAAAAATGAGTGCAGTTACAGCACCACCTGTCAAAAGAATTATGACGGAAATGAGCAGCGTTTTATTCCAGTTCATAAGCGGGATCTATCTTTGGCTGTGGATATTAATCGTTTGTTAGAAACGAATTATATTCACTCTAATTGAAATGCCTTTGTCATCATTCCGGCATTTACTAAATAATAAGGGGTAAATCTATAGCAATTTTGAAGTTATCCGGCACGAAGACGCTTATTGAGTGTAGAATATATTTAGGACTCCACATTTTTTTACAGGTCCGGTGCCAATTTATTGTCACAATTTACTCAGCCTAGTATCTTGATCGCTATGTTTCTCAAGATTGATACATCGAACCCATAACTATTTACAACGAAATAGCTCTCTTTCTGTCTACGGCATAGGTAAATCAATGAGAAAAATTGCTAATTGGGAGCTAAAAAAATTGCTGCTATCTGCTCCAGGGAGGTACAATACCGTTCATCCGGGCATAGGCGATTGATTGACCGACGTGTTCACTCATGTGTGTGATATGTTGCATGAGAACGCCCCGGCCGTTGACCGTCCTTCCATATAATTCGGTTTCTTCATTAAGTTTGGCATTCGGCATTTGCTTTACCGCTTCCATTAAATGATCGATGGAAGCTTCCAGTACTTCAACAACATTTTCTTTACCACTTATGGATTCCATGTTCTCCATATCAATATCGTCAGGAGCTGGTATATCCAGAGAAGTGGCGGCATACAAATAATTATAGCGTGCTATGTGAGTATACACTTCTTCCACCGACATAACGCCTTCACCCGGACGCCAGGAGTAGGTATCTGCAGGCATGGCTTTGGCAAGATCCAGCACGCGTGAAGCATATTGAAAATGAGCGATAAACTGCTCTCTGAAATTATGGTCAGTCTCAGAACTTTGTGCCGTCGAATCCGGTAATGAAATTGATAAAAATAGGAGAGAGGATAAGATCAGGGTTAATAGTGTTTTCATAATTCGTGTGCTGGATTAGAATTTAGGTACCGATAATATGAAATGAGATAACATTAACTGCAAATAACCTAACCGGAATCCCAAATAATTTATGAATAACTCTGTCGCGAATCAGTAAGCTATGGTCTGATGGTCACAAATACACAGCTCAATGTTATACGGCACTTTTTTGCTGATCACTTACTCTAATATAATTTCCGAGCCAGGCCCCCGTCCAAATCTCAAATGGTAGGGCAACAAGAAGCACTATTGATATCCAGAGCGGCCAGGATACTGAGCTGCCGAAGAGAGTAGAGAGATTTAAAAATAGCAGAAAAACTCCAAACAGAAAGGCATGTACGTTTATTCGTTTGGGGGCCATGAGGCTGACTACCAAAGTGGCAATAGAACCTCCGATAAAGTTGATAACAATAAGCAGTACCTGTGAAGAAAGGGTTTCCGGAATCATGTCACTGCCCATAGATCCAGGGAACACAGAGTCCAGAATGATACCATAGGGCATGACTATTAGAATAAATGCCAGTCCGCCCAGAAAAAATGCCAGGAGGCTTCTAAATAGTGATGACAAGAAGGAGGTAAAACTCATAGTATTAACTGTGACCCTATTTCTTTTTAGGGACGGATACTAAGAATTAAGACAGCGATTATCCACTTTAAGGAGTTGTATTCCTCATATTTCATATAAGAATCAGCTTATTCCATGATCACTCTGAAGCCGGTGTATGACAAGGGAGCTTCCTTCACTTCTCCGCGTTCATCAACATAACTGACGGCTGAATACCCGTAGCTTGATCCATCTTCCTGATATTCTGAAGCATTACCGCCAAGGTCATAAATCAACGCCTCACCCAGCTTGGTGCCTTTGTAGGATCCCGATTCTTTAAGCAAGGAGTGCTGGAGTTCACCCATTTTTTCACGCAACTCGGGTACTTCATCGATTGTGATCTCATAGCCGGCCCAGTAGTTTAGAGTGTTTTCATTGGCTGCAGTCTTTTTAGCCTGCTTGTGCAGGGAGGTGGCTTCATCGGAATTTGGCAGCCGATAGGTATTACCGGTCAGCGAACTCAGCCATTCGGTATAAGCTATGGCATCTTCCACGGTAATTCCGGTTGCCGGATAATTTGCCCTTACCGCAGGATATGAGTGATTCTGATCATAGGCAGCAAATTGAGCATTTGTGACTTCAAAGCGCCCGATGGCTATTGAGTCTTCTTTTATCCGATTTGTTTCCGGTATCAGACTTCCGCCGGCTACCATTCCATAAAGCCCCTCATTCATCTGGATCTTATCTTTTTTCAAGATCTCGGCAAGGGGACTCTCTTCTTTGAAGGCCTCATTTTCAGGCTCGTAGGTACCGAAAAGATAGGTGTCAAACCATCTGATCTCTTCTTCCATCTTTCGTGTCTGATGCGTCACTTTCTGCAGTCCGTGAGGTTGTCCCGGGTACCACAGGAAGCGGACAGGTGCTTTCTCAATCTGTTGAAGGGCGCGGTAGTACTCCCAGCCCTGGTCACGCGGTACGGCACGATCTTCACTTCCGTGATGAATAAGGGTAGGGGTTCTCACCTTCTCCATCTCAAACAGAGGTGATTTTTGTATGTAGGTTGTATTGTAGATTTTTCCATCGGTGTTGTCCCATGGGGCTCCACCGAAATAACTTTGATCGAATGAGACACCAAAGCGACAGGTTCCATAATCGGAAGTCCAGTTAACATCTCCTGCTCCGGGTGCCGCAACCTTAAACATCTCGGGGTATTGAATCGTGAGCATAGTTGTGATAATAGCGCCGTTCGACCATCCTTTAACCCCAAGTGAGTCACGGTCGACCATGCCCTTATCAATGAGCATCTCAACTCCGGAAATAACATCCGGTACTTCATATTCGTAGTAATGTCCTTTAATGGATTCCACGAATTCCAGTCCGTGATTGGAAGAGCCGTGATAATTGGGCTGCAGTACGAACGCTCCTTTCTGAGCCATGATATTGTTAAAGTCTGTCCATGATTCATTCCAGCTGTCAGTATCCACACCCGATGGACCGCCGTGTATAGTAACAACGAGGGGATAGGCACGTCCTTCCTGGTAGTTATGCGGATAGTACAAAATGCCATTAATTTCATCATCCATCGCGCCGGTCCATGTCACCACTTCAGTACGGGCTTTGGTTTTCTTGTCAAGGTGTTTATTAAGCTTAAAAAGTTCTTCGCCTTCCGGCAGGGATACGTTGTTGCGACCTTTCTTTAAACTCGCTAGCCTATACTGCGGAGGGGTTGAAGCGGTTGAATAGACATATGCCACATTCTTTCCTTCTTTGCCTACCGCTACAATGGAAACACGCTCATCCATCTCGCCGGCGTCCACTTCTTTTTTATTCCATCCGTTTCCGGTTTTCTCCATGTAAGCCAGCTTTACCGTGGCGCCGTTGGCAAGTCCTACAATCAGATCGTTGCCTATCAGATCAAACCCTGAACCGAGTCCCCAATCCCAATCGACGGGTACATTCTTAACCGTATTATCTGCCAAGTTATAATAGTACAGCAAGGTTATACCGGCTCCGTTCCACTCCGGATCGGAAGACTTTACCGATACAAAATAAAATCCTTCATTGTTTTCAGTGAATTCAAAATTTCCAGGGGTCTGGTATCCGTCTTTTAAAATCTGTTGTTTTTCACCGGTTTCCAGGTCCCAAAGGTAGTAGGTAGGTTTGGGATTGGCATCAGCCCCATAGTCAGGTGAGAGGATATGAGAGGTGACCAGATGCTTTCCGTTTTTAGAAACCCGGTACTCACCCACCGGGAATTCATTGTCAGTTAGCCGGCTTATCTCTTTTGATTCCAGATCGAATGAGTAAATACGACTTGCCTTAAAATGTGCTGTATCTTCCACTACAACTGTGTTGTCTTTGGCTTCCTCAAGCTTCATTTCATACAGCGTTTTTCCTTCATCCGATTCAAAGGCCAATTTGTCATCTCCCAGCCATTGAATATCAGAAATGCCCGATTCAAAGGTATGTACCTCATAGGGTTCCCCTCCATAAATACTCATGGCCCAAAGTTTTTTGCCTTCCTCCCGCGAGGATAGAAAATAGATGGTCTTTCCATCTCTTGAAAAGAGCGGACTGTTATCCGATTCTTTGCCACGGGTTAGCTGCACTGTTTTGAACGTATCGTCCTCTGTTACGTCCAGTCGAGTGAGATAAAGATCAGTAATAAATTTATCCTCTTCTTTATCGGCTCTTCTTTTAACCCACACAAGACTGCTGCCATCCGGGGAGAATTCAAGACTGTAGGCGCTCTCCTGCTTGATGACATCTTCTACAGTCCATTTTGCGGGATCCGCTTCCTGTGCAAGAAGATCGGAGGGTGCTATATATAAAATGATAGTCAGTGAAAATAGTAGGGTAGTGAGATATTTCATGATCGGGAAGTATGTTTCATATGCGGTGGTGATAGTTGCAGCCAATACCTTAACCCGCATGGCAACGAGTTGCCATACAGCAAAAGAAGGCGTAAGGTAGTTGCAGGCAATGGACTAATGTGAAAAAATGGTCGCAATTTTAAAAAGATTAAATTGAATTTTTTGAAAATTATAGACTTAGGCATGAGTAAATCATCCACAGTAAATAAGGATTCCATCGTAGATTTATGTGCTTTTCTGCACAAATCGTATTTAATTCAAGAGTCATTTCGCCTTAAGAATGCACTTTCGATAACCTTGCATGTTAAAGCTATAAGCCGTAATCATGGATAGAAATTATAAACAAACAGAAACATAGATGGCAGATCAGATAGATTATGTAATTCATGGCAATGATCTTCAAATTGTTGAGGTGGAGCTCGATCCCGGTGAAGCTGTACGCGGTGAGATAGGCACCATGATGTACATGGATGAGGGTATAGAGATGCAGACCTCCACGGGAGGTGGAATTTTCAAAGGCTTAAAAAGAATGGTGACGGGTGAGAGCTTTTTTATCTCCTCATTTCTAAATAATTCAGGAAAGAAACAGAAAGTGAGTTTTGCCGCCACTTATCCGGGAAAGGTAGTGCCGATTGATCTTAAAGAGGAGGGAGGATCCTTTTTGTGTCAGAAAGATGCCTTTTTGTGTGCCGCTGCGGGCATAGAGGTAGAGGTTGCTTTCACAAAGCGATTCGGTAGCGGTTTATTCGGCGGAGAGGGTTTCATCCTTCAGCGACTCACCGGAAGTGGTTTAGCTTTTATGCACTCTGGAGGTACTTCTATCAAGCGAAAGCTAGCCACGGGTGAAAAACTTATCGTGGATACCGGATGCCTGGTCGGGCTTTCGGAAAACGTGGATTATGATATCCGGTTTATCGGCGGTTTCAAAAATGCTCTCTTTGGTGGGGAGGGACTGTTTCTTGCAGAAGTCACCGGTCCCGGCACCGTTTATTTACAAAGTTTGCCTTTCTCACGATTGGTTGATCGTATTGCATCCGCAGTGAATGTACATTACAACGACAAGGGTTAATACCCCCTAAATGGTAGTTCGGCTCACCGAAGGTCAGCTGTCAGAATCAACTCATCATATCTAGATGAGAAAATAAATTTTGCTTCACAGGAACATTATTGTATTAAATAGCAAAGAATGAGTAAGAAAATTCGTTGTCATTCTGGTATCTCATGGATTGAACGACGAAGCTCAGACCGGGGTTATTTTTGCTGATTCATGAATTAATACATACACAATAACCTTCACGAAACATCCGGAATCATGAAATCTATACTGTTATCACTTCTAGCACTGCTCCTTACGCTTGAGGTATCGGCCCAGGATTATGCCACTGAGCAATTGGAAAACTCTCCGCGTCATCATGAGTGGGTCACCATGGAATCCAGCGGTCGGGTACTTCACACTTTTGTTGCCTATCCCGAACGATCAGATAATGCCCCGGTGGTACTGGTGATTCATGAAAACCGGGGTCTGAACGATTGGGCCCGCAGCTTTGCCGATCAGCTGGCGGCAGCCGGATATATTGCAGTGGCTCCTGATTTGATCTCCAATACGGTGGAAGGGATACAGAAGACCTCCGATTTCAAAAGTTCTGATGCCGCCCGGGAAGCCATTTATGCGCTGGACCCGGATATGGTTACCACCGACCTACTGAATGTGCTTGATTATGCCCGTTCTATTGATGCGGGTGATGGCACTGTAGCAGTGGCGGGGTTCTGCTGGGGAGGTTCGCAATCGTTTCGCTTTGCAACCAATGCCGGTGACAGCATTGATGCGGCGCTTGTATTTTACGGTACCGGCCCTGAGTCACTGGAGGATTACCAGAGGATAGAAGTACCCGTTTACGGGTTTTATGGAGGCGACGATCAGCGTGTGAATGCCACAATTGAAAACTCCGAAATGATGATGGAGGAAGCAGGCAATACCTACGATTACAAAATTTATGAGGGCGCCGGACATGCCTACATGCGGCGCGGTGACGACCCTGATGCTCCGAAAGATGATCCGAATGTTATCGCTCGCAATCAGTCATGGGAGCGCCTGAAAAGTATTCTGAATAATCTGTAACACTTTCTAAACCCGTTGCTAACCGGAAGTGTTGAGGTGAGAAGTAGCTATATCTACATTTTCAATAAAATGTACTCGTCGAATGCTTAGTAGTCGATGCTGTAAGACAATGTCCGGATAAGCTTTCCAGCGATATTATCTGGCCATTCCGTACTTGTTAAGCCAGTAAAGTTGCTACAATACCTGATAGCACGATACCGTCGAAGGTCCCGGCTCCACCTATGCTTGCTATCGGAGTGCCCATCTTTTTAATCTCATTGAGATGGAGAAGGTCTGCCCCGATAAGCGGCCCTAAGACGCCGGCTGTAAATGCAACCGCCGGTGCCTGCTCAGGTACAAAAAACAAAGCCAGTACGGCAGCAGCCATTGCCGGAATGAGTGCGGGAATAGCAATACCCATATTTTTTACGGGTTTGGCCGTGTAGCGGCATATGATGATATTAGCTACAACTACCACACCGCATCCAAGAATATAATGGGTTCCCAGTTCACTGAGCCGCACGATTTGATAAGCAGCAATCATAAGCGGAATGATGCATCCGCCAAGGTTTACAGCAAGCAGTGTGGAATCCTGCTGCTGGAGACCTGGAAAAAGCTGGCGCTCGAGTCCGAACATTTTAGAGGGGGACATTTTGACCTTCCCCCGGTTTTCAAATCGGGTTAAGGGAATATTTACCATACTCCCCAGAAAGATACCGATTGCTGCCATGATAGATTGCTGGGCACTGAGACCGAGCTTGGCAAGTGCCGTCAGCATGACCTCGGCCAGAAAGAATGGTATGAGAATAAGCAGAACGAAAAACAGAAAAAGTGCCAAACAACCCGGCGGAAATCCTCGCATATTCAATGAGTCTTTATTTCATCTTTTCAATTAGATAAAAATTGTTATTGAAATATAATTCAATAAAGAACAGCTGAAAATGAAGCTTCCGATAAATGGAGGTAGAAAACAATAATAAGCAAGAGATAAGTCGATAAAAATTAAAGTACTATCGGAAAAATAATCTGTAAGGAATTCCTCCCCAATAAGTCTTACCTTTACAGTAAATAATTAAAACGTAACGAGGTAACAGTTATGAGTTCTTTAAACAAAGCAATGATCATTGGTCGCTTGGGCCAGGATCCAGATGTACGTTATACCCAGTCGAATACGGCTGTTGCTAATTTATCGGTAGCAACCTCCGAACGCTACAAGGATAAATCGGGTGAGTGGAAAGAAAATACCGAGTGGCACCGCGTAGTGGCATGGGGCAGACTCGCTGAAATTTGCCAGGAATATTTGAAAAAAGGCTCGCAGGTATATATTGAGGGTCCCATTCAAACCCGCAGCTGGGAGGATAAAGACGGTCAAACCAAGTATACTACCGAGATCAAAGCGCTGACGATGACCATGCTTGACAGCAAGGGGAGCAACAGCGGAGGCAATATGCCTGAGAAACCTCAGAATGCCCAACCGGTATCCAGCAATGTTGATCTGAATGAGAACTTTGATGATATCGATGATGATCTACCATTCTAATGAATGAACACCCCGGTTGTTTATATTTTTAAAAAGCGATGGAATAGCTTTATACCATCGCTTTTTCTATTCTTGCACCATAAAATACCTTTACATAGCTTTAACCTTAATTTGTAGTATAATAGTATAGTAGTTGGACGATCCAGACAGTTTTCAATTTATTTTATCATTTCTGATACAGGCACACGATGCTACTCTTCTGGATGGCTCGTTGGATACCGTTGATCTTGTTCTGCAGTTCTTCTTTATAGTGGTAGGATTGATTTTTTCTGCCCTTTTTTCGGGTTCTGAGGTGGCTTTCTTCTCTCTTTCCAATCAGCAGGACGTACTCACGGAGGGGGGCATAAGCGGTTCGGCCGATGAACTGATCCTCAAAATGCTCGAGCGGCCGCGCCGATTATTGGCCACAATTCTGATAGGTAATACTTTTGCCAACATCATTACATCCGTGCTTGCCGCCGTTGCCACAGGTAATATTGTTGCTTATTTCGGATTCTCAGAGATTTTTGTGTATACCTTAGAGGTACTGGTTTTAACCTTTATGATTCTCATTCTGAGTGAAATTACCCCAAAGATCATTGCCATAAACGATCCGCTGAAATCGGCCAGAAAAATAAGCCGGTTTATATATGGGCTCTACATCATTTTGCTGCCTTTATCCAAGCTTATTGCCAACAGCACCATCAGTCTGGAAGAACGCTTGCCAAAGCCCGATAGCAAAATGACCTCCGAGGATATCATGACCATGGCGGAAGTCAGTGAAATGGAAGGATCAATCAAGAGTGATGAGCGTGAGATTATTGAGAATGTGATTGAATTCGGTACCACATCCGTTAGGGAAATCATGACCTCTCGCGTTAATGTTGTGGCGGTTTCTACAGAGAACTCTTTAAATGAGGTATTGGCCCTGATTAGGGAGAAGGGGTTGTCCAGGATGCCGCTATATGAAAATGATCTGGATAATATATTGGGTATTATTTATTCGAAAGACGTGCTGCCTTATATCAATTCCGATATTGAACGTACCACCATCAATTGGCGTACCATTGCCAGAAAAGCACTCTTCATTCCCGCTACCAAAAAACTGGATGATCTGCTAAGGGATTTTCAACAAGAAAAAACACACATCGCTATTGTAGTGGACGAATACGGGGGTACGGAAGGACTGATCACCCTGGATGATATCCTGGAAGAGATTGTCGGCGATATTTCCGATGAATACGGAGAGAATGAAGAACAGCTCTATACACAGTTCAAAAACGGTGTGTACGTATTTGACGCTAAAATTGATCTGGATGATATGGAGGAGATCCTTGAAATTGAGCTGACAGCAGATGATGATGATTTTGAGACGTTGGGTGGCTTGGTATATCATCTTACAGAACGAATTCCGAATGTGGGTGAAAGAGTTTACTATAAGGGACTTGAACTTACCATTCACTCCGTTCAGAACAACCGGGTAAGAAAATTGCGAGTCAAGTTGAACGAAGATGATGCCAAACAGCAAAAAAGTCCGGTAAAAGATAAAGAATAGCCTTTCTATTTAATGACCCGAACCACTGCCGAATTTCCCATTCAATATGATGTTGACCTGGCACCCTATAATACCCTGAACATCGAGGCAAAGGCAGCTTCGTTTTTATCGGTAACCTCACAGGAACAACTTATTAGCTTTATCAAAGAGGCGGGGCAGGAGTTCGATAACCTGTTCGTGTTAGGTGGCGGCAGTAATATCCTTTTTGCGGATGATTTCGAGGGCTTGGTTCTGCATGTTGCCATCAAGGGCAGGGAGGTAGTAGAAGAAACTGATGAGTATATAAAACTTCAGGTAGGGGCCGGTGAAAACTGGCATGAAACCGTTAGGTACTGTGTAGAGCAGGGTTGGGGAGGTATAGAAAACTTATCCCTGATTCCGGGCACGGTGGGCGCTGCACCCATACAGAACATTGGCGCCTATGGAGTCGAGTTGGTGGAAGTATTCCAAAGCCTTGATGCCGTTGAGCTTAAGACGGGAAAGGTAAAAACATTTTATAAACAAGATTGCCGCTTCGGCTATCGCGACAGTATCTTCAAGAATGAGCTGAAGGGAATATATATCGTAACAAAGGTCACGCTTGCACTATCAAAAAACCCTCAGTTGAATACGTCCTACGGGGCCATCAGCAGGGAACTGGAAAAAAGAAATATCCAAAGTCCAACGATACGTGATATAAGTCAGGTAGTGATTGATATACGCAACAGCAAGCTGCCCAATCCTGATGAACTGGGAAATGCAGGTAGTTTTTTTAAGAACCCGGTAGTTTCCAGGCAAAAATATGAGCACCTGAAAATGAAATATCCTTCAGTACCGGGCTATGAATTGAATGAAATCGAAATAAAAATACCGGCAGGATGGCTAATCGAAGAAGCGGGATTAAAGGGAATGAAACTTGGCAACGCCGGGACCTACAAGCAACAGGCACTGGTCATTGTAAATCATGGAGGAGCAACAGGCCAGGAAATCATGGAGCTGGCGGGAAAAATCAAAGCTTCTGTCAAGAATAAGTTCGGCATTGAACTGGTACCCGAAGTCAATATTGTCGACTGAGATGCCAGATAAGGATACAGATAGGACCTATTTCACGAAGCATCATTTTCGAACCGGTCTAGAATGTCCCACCCGTTTATACTACAATGCCAGAGAGTATCCCGAAAACCGCGAAGCATTGCCCTCTATTGCCCATTACCGTTACAATAAAAAGCAGCTTACCGCTTTGGCACGGTGCCAATTTCCCAAAGGGTTACAAATTGATTCAGGATCCATTGAACGAGACTTCGAGGAAACACGTAAAAAACTAAAAAAAGGAAATACAGTTCTTTTTGATCCGGTATTCATTCACAACCGGTTATTAGCTAACATACCTATTCTGGAAAAGAAGGGGGATAAGGTTAATGTCTACCATATTCAAACCAAGACGTTTAGAAGGCAAAAGAGTGATTTGAGCAACTCTGCCGGTGAGATATACTCAAAATGGCGTAAATACGCGATAGATTTTGCTTTTCAGATATATGTGATTAGCCGGTGTTATCCTGGGTGGGAGATCCGATCTTTCTTCTTGCTGCCGGCGAAATATGCCTTGGCTAAAATGGATAAACTGCACGAGGTTATTGGCAAAATACAATCAGGTGAGAGCTCTATTCGAAGGAGCGGCATTAAAAAAGAAGAGATTATTGAACCTGTAGAGGTTACCGATGAGATTGGAAAGATCCTGAATGATAGAGATTCCTTAGATAGTGTAATCGCTAAAGGTAGAACGTTTGAAGAACAGCTTATTGAAATGGCGGGATACTTTTTTAGAGAAGAGAAGTATCCGGTAACTATCGGTAATAAATGTAAGAACTGTGAATTCAGAATCGAAAGGGAAAGAGTACAAAAAGGGGAGAGTAGCGGTTTTGTGGAGTGTTGGAATGAATCACTTGACATCAATTTGGATAACTCTTTTAAGCCATTGGTATTCAATCTGATAGGGCCGGGAACTAAACATTGGGTTGAACGAGGAATTTATCTGCAGGAGCAGGTGCCTGATGGTGAGTTTTACACGCTCGATACAATCAGTAATGTCCAGGGAAAGTTCAACGAAAAGCAGCGGCAATCTCTTCAGATTATGCAGGCTAAAGGTAACAGGGGTCCCGAAGAGCTGGTGAAACCTAATCTGTACCGAGAGCTTAACCGTTGGGAGTTTCCCATCCACTTCCTTGATTTCGAAGCGGGCAACTACGTGATACCCATTAGAAAAGGGAGGAGGCCGTACCATTTACTGGTGTTTCAGTATTCCTGTCACTCATTAACTGAAGAAGGTCATTGGAATCACTACCAGTGGATTGATGGGGCTGATGGGACATATCCCAATTATGAACTCGTTCGCAGCCTCAAGAAAATTCCTGATATTGAGCAAGGTACGATTGTGCAGTATTCTAATTTTGAGAGAAATGCGTTGCGCGGTATCCGTAAAGAACTGTTGGCTGAAGCGGACCAGGTAAAAGATGCGGGAGAGCTAACTGAATGGATTCTCCAGATTATCAACCGCCATGACTCAAGCAATCCTACCGGTCCTTATTTGTCGGATCTAAGCAGATTGGTAAAAAACTATTACTACAATGCGGAAATGGAGGATTCACTGAGCATAAAAGATGTACTACAGTCGATTATGAGCGTCAGTCCGCAGCTCAAAGAAATTTACTCCAGGCCGTATAACAGTGAAAACTACAACGCTGCTATCTGGTGGCAGGCAGATCCCGAAGGTGCAGCAAAAAGTCCTTACCGGCTCATGCTTGAAGACCGTGAGGATGAGGGTATACGTAGAGGGACGGAAGCGATGGTAGTCTATGCACAAATGTTGAGCGAAGATTTGACTGTTGAGGAGAAGCAATCCTTACACAAAGCGCTGCTTAGATACTGTGAATTGGATACCCTCGCGATGGTTATGATTTACCAGCACTGGCACTACCTGATGGAAGAAAATTGGAACTAAGTTATAGGATTTATATTTAAATTAGGCTTCCAAAGATCTGTTAAACAAAAAGCAAAATTGTCATGAGAAGATTTTTAGCAAAAGCAGCACTTCCTCTTGTAATTGTAAGTTTTATTATTACTGCCTGTGTGGTTCAGCAGAGTGCCATAACCGGTGATCGAAGGGCATATGGGTACAGCTGGGAACAGGAAAAACAGATTGGAAGGGATGCTGACCAGCAGATACAACAGCAGTATGGCATCTACGATAATGATGAATTGGAGCGTTATGTTGAGAATATCGGGCAGGAAATGCTATCTGTCAGTCACATGCGCCGGGAGGATACGCCTGAGCAGTATAAAAATACTGAGTTTTATTTCAGGGTTTTAGATAGTCCCGTTGTTAACGCTTTTGCACTGCCGGGAGGCTATGTGTATGTGACCCGTGGATTGCTTTCCCATTTGGAAAATGAGGCGCAACTGGCGGTGGTACTTGGCCATGAGATCGGACACGTAGCAGCAAGACATGCCTCGCAGAGGGCTTTTGAACAGCAGATCGGACAGGTAGCCCTGCTTGGAGGAGCTATCGCGGGAGAAGAGCTTCTCGGGATTCCGGGTGGCAGTGTTCTAAACCTGGGAAGTCAGGCGGCACAGCTTTTATTTCTCAGTTACGGCAGAGATGATGAAAGGGAGTCGGATCGACTGGGTGTAGAGTACGCAGCTATGCAAAGTTACCAGGCTGCTGAAGGGGCTGATTTCTTCGTTTCCCTGGAGCGAATGTCCAGGCAGTCCGGACAAAGTATTCCTGACTGGCAATCCACACACCCTGATCCCTCGGAAAGGGCCAAGACGATACCTCAATTAGCGGAAAGCTGGAGTCAGAAAGGGTATGATTTGAGAATAGAGGGCACCGATCAGTATATGAGCAAGATCAATGATATTGTTTACGGTAACAATCCCAGGGAGGGTTTTACTCGCAACGGCCTCTTTTATCATCCTGAGCTGAAATTTCAATTTCCCTATCCTCAGGATTGGCAGGTTATCAACCAGCGATCCCTGGTCGCTGTCGTCAATAAGGAACAGGATGCCGTCTCTATCATGAAGCTGGACAGCAAATCTGCTGATGTACAGGCATCTGTAAATGAATTCCTGAACCAGGAAGGGATAACGACGGTCAGTAAATCAGCAGCAACCAATAATGAGCTGCAAGCTTACGAAGCCGTAGCCAGCGGTCAGACTGAAGAAGGGACTCAAATTAAATTCTATATTTATGCCTTGAAGCATGACGGCACCATTTATCGCTTCTTGAATTATTCAACACTTGACAAGTTTTCCAACTATGAGCCCAGGTTCAAACAGATAACCTCCGGTTTCAAACCGCTTAGAGATCAAAGTATACTTGACATTCAACCGGTACGCCTGCAAGCAGTTAAAACGAATAGATCAGGAACATTTGAGTCATTTCTTCCTGAAAATTTCGATGGCATGCCCATAGAAATTACCGCCAATGATCTGGCCATACTGAATCAGGTAGATCTGGATGAGCGTATCGAAGCGGGAACCTGGATAAAGCTGCCGAGGCAGTAAGGAGGGGCAGGTTTCAGGCTGCAGGTTGCAGGATATAGAATTCAGAATACAGTAGGCAGTAGCGATTTTGCTTGTGACCCTCCTGAATTCTGACTCCTGAATACTGTATTCCAAATTGTGCCAATCGAGTCCTTTCCTCCCTTGTTCCTTTATTCTATCTTTGGAGCGTAATTTTAATCTCTAAACGGAAGGTAATAGCAATACATGATAGAGCGATATTCGCGAAAGGAGATGGCAGACATCTGGTCACTGGAAAACCAATTTCAGGCGTGGCTGGAAGTGGAACTGGCTGCCTGCTGGGCATGGAGCAAGCTGGGTAAAATTCCTGAAGAAGATGTGACTAAACTCTATGATAAGGCATCTTTTGATGTAGAACGAATAAAAGAGATTGAAAAGCAGACGCGTCATGATGTAGTGGCTTTCACCCGATCGGTATCCGAGTCACTGGGAGAGGAGAAGAAATGGGTGCATTACGGGTTGACTTCCACGGATGTCGTTGATACTGCCAACGGTTTCCGCCTTAAACAGGCGAATGCCATTCTTAGGAAAGATATTGAACATATCATTGAGGTTCTTGCGAACAAAGCTAAAGAGCATAAATACACGGTAATGATGGGTCGCACGCACGGAGTGCATGCCGAACCTACGACATTTGGACTGAAGTGTGCCCTATGGTATGCCGAAATGAAGCGAAATCTGGAGCGTTTTGAAAAGGCAGCAAGCGATGTTGAATTCGGCAAAATGAGCGGGTCGGTAGGAACTTTTGCCAACATCCCGCCCGAGGTCGAAGAGTATGTATGTGAAAAACTGGGACTGCAGCCGGCGCCCATATCCACCCAGACCCTGCAGCGTGACCGCCATGCAGCATATGTCTCGACCCTGGCTCTTATCGGATCCTCCCTGGAAAAGATGGCTGTTGAAATACGTCATTTACAACGCAGTGAGGTTCGTGAAGCTGAAGAATTTTTCAGGAAAGGGCAAAAAGGGTCATCTTCTATGCCTCACAAGCGAAATCCGGTGAGCTCTGAAAATATATCGGGATGCTCACGGGTGCTTCGGGGATATATGGTGTCCGCTTTTGAAAATATTCCTCTGTGGCATGAACGTGACATTTCGCACTCTTCTGTAGAACGCATCATATTACCCGATGCCACAATTCTGCTCGATTACATGCTCAATCGCTTTTCCGGTGTCTTGGACAAGCTTACCGTCTATGAGGAGAATATGAAGGATAATATTTATAAAACATACGGATTGACCTTTTCGCAACGAGTGTTGCACATGCTCATCGACAAAGGCATGTCCCGTGAAAAGGCTTATGATACCGTTCAGCCTTTGGCAATGAAGGCCTGGGAGGAGAAAACCATGTTCCGGGATCTTGTCGAAGCCGATGAGACCGTCAGGGAACAACTCAGTGATGAAGAAATTGATGAGGCGTTCGATCTGAAACACCATACAAGAAATGTTGATCGGATCTTTCAAAGGGTAGGTCTTTCCTAATACACACTCTTTCTTAAATTCAGTCATTGCAGCGCAGGCTGCCACCACATTTCGATAAATTATTTCAAGGTGTACGACTATATGCAGAATTGGAAAGAACTGATTTTTTCCGAAGATATCGCCTTTGAAGATAAGGCGAGCAAGGTATTTGAGTATCAGTATAAAAATAATATTATGTACAAACGATACTGCAATGCTCTGCATAGCGTTATTGGCAATACCTATAGTAAATTAGAAGCCAAGGAAACAGCTTTAAGTCCTAGTAAAATTGGAGATAAATTAATGGGTTTGGCCCGAGAGGATGTTGACAATATTCCCTTATTTCCTATTCAAGGTTTTAAAGATGCAGAGCTGACTTGCAGAACGGATACCGAACCGGAGTTGGTCTTCAAGAGCAGTGGCACAACGAGCATGGCCCGAAGTACTCATCTTGTGGCAGATGCCGGTATCTACCGAGAGTCGCTTATCAGGGGTTTTAATCATTTTTATGGATCCGATTCCACAACTATTCTTGCTTATACACCGGGCTATTCCGAAAATCCGGATTCTTCGCTTATTTGGATGTTACAGGAGCTTATCACAAAAAGTGACAGCACGGTCAGTAGATTTTTACCCCTCAATGAACCATTGAAGCAAAACGATATCGATGACATTGCCTCAGAAGGAAGCCGCATTATCCTTTTCGGGGCAGCATTCGGTTTGGTTGATCTAGTTGAATCCTCCGATGTTGTCTTGCCGGGCAACAGCCTTGTCATAGAGACGGGTGGTATGAAAACCCACAAACGGGAGATGAGTCGTAATGAAATGCATAAGAATTTGGCAAAGGGTTTTGGAACTGCTGAAGATAGAATTCATTCTGAGTACGGTATGGCTGAGCTGTTAAGCCAGGCCTATGCACGGGGCGGAAAGTGGTTTCATACAGTTCCATGGATGAAGGTCACTGTAAGGGATGCCGATGATCCTCGGCAAAAAATGCCTCCATATCAGGAAGGTCTGATTGGAGTTATTGACCTTGCCAATGTGCACTCTTGTTCTTTCTTATTAACCGGTGACAAGGGCATTATGGACAATGGGGGTCGGTTTCAGGTCCTCGGGAGATGGAACCAAAAGGACTTAAGAGGCTGTAATTTCCTCATTGATGAAGACTGAATGAATACCACAATATCGAATGAACAAAATCCGAAACGATTTCAACAATCTAATGGGTGATCTTCAAAGTAGAATAGATACGCTTCTAGAGGTATTTGATAACTGGCTCTCGGATGATAATCAGTTCTTAAGGGAGGCGATTGCACGAACAGTAGAGGAGGAGTATTTCGCCTTCCATGACGTTAAATATGCCCTGAAGACTTTAAAGGAGACCCTTAACCGGACTGCCATCGAAGAGTGGGTTGAACGAAGCAGCCTCAGTGACCGTAATGATGCCCGTGGAGAAAACGTACTCTGTCTTCATGCCGGGAATTTGCCTTTGGTAGGGTTTCAGGATGCCCTGGCAGTGCTATTGAGCGGTGCCCGCTATACAGGTAAGATTTCAAGAAAAGATCCCTATTTGCTACCTACGTTTTTGAATGAGGTAAAGAAAACCGGTATTTGGAGCAGTATTGATGTTCAGTGGAGCCACCGGCTTGATGACCTGGAAGACATGCAGAATGACGCTATCCTATTTGCCGGCTCTGAATCATCGGTCACTGGTGTGAAGCAAGCTGTGGAAGAGTTAAACCTTGAAAAGAAGGATACCCGGTATCTCATCAGAACGGCCCATTTTTCTATGGCCTACCTGGATAAACGGCAGGAGAAACACATGAAGGATTTGGTGGAAGCGATCTTTCGCTATGGCGGCAAGGGATGCCGGTCTGTGGCCGTTGTCGTCTCCCCATACGATCTGGACACGATTAAATGCGAATTGACTGATTACATTGAGTCCTTCTGGCTGGAAAACCCCCAGTTTGAGAAGCCTGAGCCAAAGCTGACTCAGCGTTTTGCCTATAACAAAGCGATTGAACGACCCCAGGCGTGGCTGGATGACTTTCTGCTACAGGAAGGGGGACTGGAAATGGACCAGGATTTCATCTGCTACTGGGTAGAAGGCGATGAAACGAAGGTACAGGAACTTGCAAAACGATTCACCGGGCAGCTGCAAAGCATCTACATTACCGAGCCGGATATTACTATTCCAGATCACAGTGATAAGGTTGAGTATTTATCAGATGCGCAACGTCCACCGATCTACTGGAAACCGGATGGGACAGATATACTTCGTTGGCTTATTTCGGGTTAATTTGAAGCAACAAAAAAATAAAGAGCTTCCTTTTCTACCGCCCTAAAAGCATATCCAGAAATTTGTTGCGAACCTCGGGACCGGCGTCTCGGAATGTTTCAAATTTGACGTGATTGTGTGGGGAGGTCGTATCTATTTCGATGCCCCATAGAGGTGAAACAGAAGTAGGCAGCATGGCATAGCGTCCGTCGCCGATTACCTCCGCAAGTTGTGGATGGCGTACAAGGTAACCATCCGAAAGCTTCGCAAATCGCTGAATGTCATCGTACAGAACGGTTCCTTTGTAGTCGGCATATGTGTTGCGCCAGTTGAGTAGCCGGACAGCTTTCCCTTTATAGATTACCGGATCGGAAAACGGGCTGATACGCACTCCATAGGCATACAAACTGTCATTTCGGGATACATAACGAACACTCCACAAGAGCTCATTGGCTATGGTCGGTTTGATTACCGTTTTAACAGGCAGATGATTCTGCTGAGCGGCTATTTGGGAGGCAATATGTTCGGCGCGCCCGTATTGACCTGATCCCCACAAGAGATATAGTACAACCCAGGTCCATGAAAGCCAGCTTAGCAGCTTTTGTCGTTTATAGAATACCAGAGCAGTGGTGAGCAGCAATACCAAACTGAATAGGGGATCAAACACGGATATGATATTCAGGGCATAGCGCTCATCTACAAAAGGCCACAGAAGTTTGACCCCGTAGCTGGTACAGGCGTCCAGTATGCCTGCTGTGGCATAGGCAGCTAAACTGAAGAGATAAGTTTCCTTAAATGAGAGCCGACTTTTTACAAACCACCATACCAAAACCGTGGCTATAAGGGCACCTACAGAAATGAAAACCAGCGAATGGGAAAACTGCCGGTGCATCTCCAGGTTAAGCAAAGGATCGGCAGAACTGGATATCAACACATCTAAATCGGCTATCATAGCGGAGGCTAGTCCTGTAAAAGCCGCAGCACGGATCTTATCCCGGGAAGCAAAGGATTGAGAAGCAGTAGCTCCAAGAAGTCCGTGTGTAACAGGATCCATAGGCAGTTTAGATATTTACGCGTTGAATTTTAAAAAGCCAAAAATAAACAGCCACGGTAATTAAATATAATTAATGCACTTAAGGAACAATTAACTGTAACAAAAGTATCGTTTTATATCTTGATATATAATCTTTTTAAGGGCTGTATCATCTGCATTTAATCTCAAGGGGAATATGAAATATCAGATACACTACCTGTTCATAGGAATCTTACTGCTTTCACTATCGGGCTGTACCGATACCGGTCTTTCTCCGGATACTCCTGAATCAGAGCTCGATGCCATTATTACCGAAGGATTGGAAGCCTGGCGAAAGCCGGGAGTCATACAGCAGGGCGCTGCTTGTGCCAACTGCCATGCACCGGATGCGCTGGACCTCGCCTATTTTGATTTTGATGATAAAACCTTAGAGAGAAGGGCAGAACCGCACGTTGGAGAATTTTCGTTTCAGCTTACGGGCTCAGATTTTAAAAAGATCGAAAAGATGGTGGATGCCTTGCGAATCAAGTATGATATAGAGCCCAGGGATCATATGAATTTCCGGCCCTTGCAGCCCGGACGTGAGGTGCTACCGGGTAATACCGCAGCGGAACGGGATTATGCCTTTGGACAACAACTGGTTGATATGGGATTCATCTTTGCTACTGAGCCGGTTTTGTCTCTTGAAGATGCCATTGCTCACCGTGATGCCTGGCTGGGGTTGAATCCGCGGACGCTGAAAATAGGTATTCCATTTAATCGCTGGTCGGAGGACCCTCATCACGGGGAAATGCATGCAACGATGGCCGATTGGCTCCCTGATTTGCCCAGGCTTCCCAGAGAGGGAAGGGCGGCGGATTGGTATGCGCTGCAGGATAACTATCTGCAGAATCCTTCCGATGAAAACTTCTGGGCCATGTACGACAATGAAAATCGCTATACCACGGCAATATTTGACGGAAGCAGCGAGCGGTTTTTTCATAAAAAATACCGTTCTGTTCTAATGGCGCAACACATGTTCCGCAAGGAATTGATGGCACAAGACGAATTTCCCAACCGGCCTACGCTGGCTTGGTACCCGACTCGTGATGAAGATATTGATAATCCGATTTGGGATATCGGACTTATAGCCCACGGCTTACGGGGCGGACCCGATGATCCTACTGATTTTGAGATGCCTCCTGAAGTGCTTTTGAGGTCCAAGCCATCGGGTAGCATTGACGAACAGATGAATGATATTCGTGTTCCGTGGTTTTATACAGGATGGCTGTTTGATCAGGGATTGCAGCATTCAAAAGGAGGGGATGCCACCACTCAGGCACGTTATTTTACCCTGCATATGCATATTGATGACGGATATCCCATCCATAACGCCTTTGCCATTACCCGCAAGCTTGTTGTGGAGAATTTCGACAGTGAAATTCATGACACTGATAAGCCGCTGAATGCAAACTATGAGAACTTCAGCAACCGTGCCTTCCGGGAAGAACCTGAAAATGAGCAGGCAAAAGCAATTTATCGACTGTTGACAGAGAACAGTTTTCGGATGATGGCTCTTTTTATACAGGATGAGATAATAACCAAAGGTGTTCCTGGTGGAACCGAAGAAAATCAGGAGCGTGTGGCAAACTGGCTTGAAATGCTCAATGATTTCGAGAGTTTTACTGAAAACGTCCAGGGAGAACACCATCTCTATAATCTAGAACTAATTTACAATGTTAAGCTGGCTATTCAGACGGGATCGTAATGCAATGGTCAAAGAGTTAAAATCATCTTGTAAATAATTTTAGTGGCGATCTCCATAAATTAAGGGATAGACGATTTTTGGTTTATCAAAATAAAAAAGGAGTGTCTTTTAAAGACACTCCTTTTTTGATTATTGCTTTATGAAGCTAGTTCTCTCCTTCAATGGGAGGTGCTCCGGCATCACGCACCTGACGCATCAGGGATGGTACCACATTGTTGACAAAGCGGTTAAGATCCTGTTTGAATTCCGCGAGCTCTTGTTTACCAATTTCAACCTGTTCACGGTGCATGGCTGTTGGACCATAAGTGGTGCTGAGAGCCCGGTACCCGGTAAACAGTCGAGATCTTGGAGACGGAGGATTGCGTTCTCCGATCTGGTCCTTTGCCTCACTGCCATTCATCTCTTCATTCAGCTGAAGCAGTTGCAGCCGGGCGTCATTCAGACGGGTAACCAACTCGGGTGCTTCTTCTTCGGCCCGTTCCAGTGCACGCTGCATGGCATTGACCTTGTCCAGCTGCTTGCGGAGGTTATTAGTGGTTTGGGTCAGATCCTGCTGCAAGGCCTCCAGATTTTCCCTGAACTCCACAATAGCTTGTTCGGATGCACCCTCGATAGCACCGCTTTCTAAGGGTACTACTTCAAAGGTAATCGGTTCGGATAGCTGGGTAACCTCACCTCGTACAAGCTTTGAAAGGCTTGCTGTGTAAGTTCCCGGCGTAGCCATGAAGCCGCCCCCGAAAAAACCACCGCCACCTTCCGGTTCATCCAGACTTACAACATCTTTGGAAGCATATCGGAGCTCCCAGTTTACCCTGTGTAACCCTTTTGTAGTTGGTCCTTCTACTCGATTCACTACGTTGCCGTTTTGATCCTTGATGGTAATGTACACTTTAGGACCTTCCTCACGTAATTCACGTTCCAATGCATCCCAGCCGGGAAAAGGAACATCGGCATCTTCATCCAGATTTTGCTCCTGCTCTTTCCTCTGAGCCTCCAGTGATTGATACCCTTCTTTCAGATAGTAGGTGAAGACTGCGCCAAAAGGCGGATTATCCGCCTTATAGTAATTTGCTCCCATGCTGCTAACCACACTATTGGGGACATACCAGAAGGTTTCACGTGCATCAAATAATTTGGCTTCCTGATTTAGAGCCTCCTCACTGATTTCACGAAGCGGGGTATAATCATCAAGTATGAAAAAGCTGCGTCCAAACGAGGCGGCAACCAGGTCTTCATGCTCTCTTTGGATGACAATATCGCGAAAGGAGATGGTAGGTGCACCGCCCTTGAGTTCTACCCATTCATTTCCGCCATCGATAGTAAAGAAGATACCGAATTCGGTGGCTGCGAAAAGCAGGTCTTTATTTACATGATCCTGTACCATGCGCCATACCAGGTTACGATCGGGAAGATTTCCTGTGATTGAAGTCCAGGACCTGCCGCGATCGGTACTCTTGATCAGGTACGGGTTAAAATCTCCGTATTTGTGGTTGTCAAGCGCAACATAGACGGTATTGGCATCGTGATGGTCGGCTTTGATGTCATTGACGAAAGCCGTGGAGGGTATTCCCCGGATGCTACCCACCTCAATTTTGCGCCAGTTTTCTCCTCCATCTTCCGTGACCTGGATGATACCGTCGTCAGTACCTGCATAGATGAGGTTTTCATCGATGGGAGATTCCCCGATAGAGGTAATGGTATTGTAATTTGACATAGCACCGACATCCCAGGGATTTTCCCAGCTGCGTTGTTTGCCCATGATAGGCAGGGTGATTCGTTCCTGATCCCTGGTTAAATCCGGTGAAATGGCGGTCCAGCTGTCACCACGATTTTCCGATCGCCAAACCCGCTGGGAAGCGAAATAGAGTCGCGTCGGTTTGTGAAAACTCACTTCAATGGGCGCATCCCAGTTGTAGCGTTCAAAGTCTTCGTCTTTACCCGGCTGGGGCTGAATGAATACCTGGTCGCCGGTAATACGATCTACACGGTGAAGTCCACCTTGTTGGGTTTCTGCATAAATAATGTTCGGATTCCCGGGTTCTGTTGCCGAATCGTGCCCGTCCGCAAAGAGGGTTTTGTACCAGTCGGCGTTGCGAATTCCATCATCGTTGTCTGTTCGGGAAGGGCCGCCCTGTGAACCGTTATCCTGGGTGCCGCCGTATACATTATAAAAAGGCTTGGCATCATCTACTGAGACTTTATAAAACTGAGTGATCGGCATATTGTTGATAAAACGCCAGCTTTCCGTACCGTCTAGTGTTTCATAGATTCCACCGTCAGTTCCGAATAGAAGGTAATCGGGGTCATCCTTTCTGAAAGCAATTGCATGGTCGTCAACGTGTTTGTTGCCGACATTGATACGGTCGAAGTTTTCACCGTGATCTTGCGAGAACAATGTGTAATTGCTCACCAGGTAGATAGTTCCGAAGTGATGGGGAGAGGCATAGAGTTCCTGGTAATAGTGGGGACCTGTGCCTCCTGAAACAGCATCGGACATTTTTTGCCAGGAAGCCCCACGATCATCAGACTTATATACTCCACCGGTAGTTCGTTCAAGCGTGATAGCTGCATACACGATATCAGGCTGCTGGGGAGAAATGGCAAGTCCGATCTTGCCCATATTGGCACCCGGCAGACCGTTTTGCAGTTCGGTCCAGGTTTCGCCTCCGTCCGTACTTTTGTGAATACCGGTATTCGGCCCGCCGCCCATGTAAGCAGCTACGGTTCTGTGCCGCTGCCAGGTTGCCGCGTACATACGGTCGGGATTTCTGGGATCCAGTACCAAATCAGTAACACCGGTCCATTCGTCATCACCCAGAACTTTATTCCAGGTCTTGCCACCATCCATTGATTTATAAAGTCCCCGTTCTCCGCCCTTGCTCCAAAGCGGTCCCTGAGCTGCTACCCAAACAACATCCGGGTTTTCCGGATGGATAACTACTTTTGAGATATGCTCAGAATTCTTGAGTCCCATATTTTCCCAAGTCATCCCGGCATCTGTGCTCTTGTATACACCGTCACCATATCCTACATGACGACCACCTACATTTTCACCTGTTCCAACCCATATAGTGTTAGGATTATTCGGATCAATAGTTACCGAGCCAATAGAATAGGAAGGCTGGTTATCGAAAATCGGCTTCCAGGTCGTGCCGGCATTGGTGGTTTTCCAGACGCCGCCGGAGCCGACCGCTACATACCACAGATTGTCATCTTCAGGATGAATGGCGATATCAGCAATCCTTCCGGAAGTGAGTGCCGGACCGATATTTCTCAGTTCCAGTGCATTATAATTTGTTTCGGTTACTATGGAGCCATCATTTTGTGCTTTAGCGGGCAAACCGATAAGCATTACAATGACTAAGAGCAGTGATGCTTGAAATGTTAATTTCATATCTGATTATTTTATTGGTGAGTATGGAGATAAAACGATAGTGATTCTTGATAAGCAATGCCAATCAATTACAGTACCGGTAATCGTTCTTAAAGATGCTATGATTGAATCGGATATAATTGTTCTATCTGTTAATCGGTAAACAGTATGGTGACCAGCAAAATGGTGTCTTCCTTGACACTGTAGGAGAAGTTTTGCTCTCTTTGTAAATACAGCCAGTCACTCTGTGTGAGCTCCCGGGCTTCTCCATCCACCATAAATAGAATATCACCTTTCAGGCACTGCACAGTCATCTCCCCGGAGATATGGTGCTCATCAATGGTCTTCCCTTTTGGCACTGCCATTCTAATCACTTCCATATCTTCCGTTTTAACCAGTGCATAAGAAGCATCCACATCCATCTCTTCCCGTAGTGTTTCCAGATTTACAACTTCTCCCGATTTTATATGTCCTTGACTCATTGCGATCCTCCGCTATTTTGTTGATTGGATTAAAACAATGTAACAGACAAAGCGGGAAGGGTAAAGGAGGGAAGAAGAAAAGTAGGATTATTAACGCACTTTTTACCGGAAGAAACTGCCAACAAAAAATACCGTGTATAATAAAACCAGAATCAGACCTGACCAGCGGGTTACCCGTTTGGCCAGCATGCACATGGAAATAAACACAATAGTTAAAACACTTACAGGCAGGTGAAAATAGAGCACTTCAGTAGGTATAGGTACAGGATTGATTAATGCAATGATCCCGGCATTGAATAGGAAGAATGCCAATACGGAACCGGAAACATTGCCGTAACTGATATCGGGACGACCCTTCAAGGCAGCCGGAAGTTCCCGTGCAAGCTCTTCGAAGCTGACCAGCAATGCCAGCAAGGTCATACCGAAAACAGTTTCTGTCAAACCTATGCCGTCGATGATGGTTTCTGATCCGCGAATGAGTAATTCACTTCCCACTATTATTGCAATCAGGGAGATAATTAACATGCCCACAGATTTCCAGGCAGCGGGTACGGTCTCTTTTTCTATAGTTTCAGCTACCTCTCCGGTAGCTTCAATATCGAGTCCTTTGGATGACAAGCGTACAAGATACCACAGCGCCAGGAAAAATCCGCCCAGTAGATAGATGCCGTCGAGACGTGTCAGCATCCCGTCCAGACTCAACAACACCAACAGTGCAACAGATGCTACAGGAACAATAACAATTCCTGCCGGCGCCGATTTGAATTTCATTGGTGCGATGATTGCAGTTATCCCGAAAGCGAGTGCTATGGCAACCATAGCAGAGCCTATGATGGTTCCCAGTGCAATACCGGAGGCTGCTTCGTAAGAGGCCACACCGCCCAGTACCAGGTTCTCCGGATCAAAACCGATGAATATTACACTGATCAGAAAAGCTGAAATTCCAAAGGATAGGGAGGTGCCGACTACACCCTCCACTAACTTTTCGGAAAAATAAACAACCAGCACTAAACCAATAATAAAGAGGGAAACGGCTGTAATCATGGATCAGTGATCATTTATTTTGAAATATTGGCATGTCATGTTCGAAAAGATATAAAACAAATATCTTACTTTTCTAAAATATATTTTAGTGTTGTATATAAGTATATCGAAAAATTAACATGATCATGTGATGTACATTTCTATTTTAATTTCGATTTTATAGATACACAAACGGGATAGATTAGTTGGCTTAAAGACTATGATAGGATATTATGAAATAAGATGGTTTATCAAGCTTGTTTTTTTGAAGTATCAATAAATACGTTTGCTCAAGAATCCCTATTCCGCTTCATAAAATAAATTTATTTGCGAGATGACGCTTAACCATACTTACACGTTTAAAACTTCTTTGCTTTTTTTACTCTACCTTTTTTTCACAGTCGCAGGTTTGTCTGCTCAGGACAACGCAACACTGAGAGTGCTGGTTGTATCGGGTGAAGACGGCACCCCGGTTGCCGGGGCAAATGTACTGTTGCTGAATGAAGAGTATCAGGAGGGTGATTCACTGGACATATCCCATGCCGGGGCTACGGATAAGGATGGATTTCATGAATTCCGGAATGTGATTCCAAAAGAGTATGTCTTGCGCGTCAGTTTTATAGGTCACGAAAATTACACCAGGCGAATATCTCTGGAAAGCGGCGAAATTAAAATAGAGCAGGTAACGCTACCGGTGAATGTGCAGCAGCTCGAAGAACTGGTAGTTGAAGCTCAGGGAAAAGTAATTACCGGTGAAGCCGGGCTTCGCAGGGTTTCAAGTGTGGATCTCGGCAGAATACCCATGCCCGGTTCCGGAGGTGATCTGGCATCCTATATGCAGACACTTCCGGGTGTGGTCAGTACCGGTGATCGCGGTGGCGATCTCTACATCAGGGGAGGTACCCCAACACAGAACAAAGTGCTGGTGGATAATATGACGCTCTTCAAACCATTTCATATATCCAACCTTTTTTCAGCTTTCCCCCAGGAGGCGGTACAGAATATTGACATCTACGCGGGAGGATTCGGAGCGGAATACCTGGGTGCAACCTCGGCAATCGTAGATGTCAGCTTACGCCCGGGCAATATGAAGAATTTTAGCGGAGGCGGTTCACTTTCCCCGCATCTTGTCTCACTTCAGATGGAAGGGCCGTTGACAGAAAACAGGGAATCATTTCTAATTATGGGTAGAAAGTCGACGATTCAAAAGTACTCCGATTTAATCGATATCGAAGAGGTACCTATTGATTTCTATGACATCGTAGCGCGATACTCCTACCAATCTTCTAATTTCTATTGCAATATTACCGGTATGCGTACCTTCGATGAGGGGGAAATCAATCCCGGCAGGGATATTAACCTAAGCTGGAGTAATACCGCACTAGGGGCACGCTGCAGAGGCTTCGACGAAACATATAACCATCCTTTTGAAGTCACGGCCGGATATTCCGGATTCAGCAATTCAGAAGCCTCCCCAGACGGGGAAGAGAGATCGGCCGGCATCAAACAGTTTTTTATACGTATTGATAACAAGGAAGAGTTGTTCGGTTTGCCGATAGATTACGGCTTTGGTCTTAACCTGCGCTCGGTGACTGCCGAACTGGCCGGTGTATTTACCAATTATGAATCGTTCAGCAATCTCAGCCTGATTCCCCATACATATTTCAGTACGATCATAGATTCGGGTGAAAACTTCACCTTCCAACCTAGCTTTGGATCACAAGTTGCCCTGGGATCACCACCTACCCTCGAGCCTCGACTTAGAGTAACCTACACTCCGGCCGGAAGCGAAAGCAGTGAGTTTAGCCTAGCAGCAGGGAGGTACTCACAAGAGCTGAATGGTATCAATGATCAAAGAGATGCCGGCACGGTCTTCACGGTTTATCGCCCCGTTGAATTAGAGGATGGTATTCAGACGGCTCTGCATGGGATCCTTGGCTATAAACAGATCATTAGCAGTTCACTTTCGACGAATATTGAGGGATATGTGAAAAGGCACAGGGGTATTCCGGTTGCCAAATGGACACCCGAAGCCCAGATAAATATCGAAACCGGGTATGCAAATGGACTGACCTACGGTTTTGATGTGCGAGTCGAGTATAATAATCACCCACTATATCTCTACCTAGGATACGGCTGGTCGAAAGTTGAGTACAAAGCGGCCTCTGAAGATCTGGGTGCGTGGATTGAAGAACCGATTTTTGAATATTCACCCGCTCATGACCAGCGACACAAAATTAACACCATAGCGTCCTATCGGATCGGAAAATACAAGGCCAGTGCCAGCTGGGAGATGAGTTCCGGACGGCCCTACACCCAGGTGTACGGTTTTGATCTGGCAGTCAATGTTCCATCACAGGAGCCCCTTCAGGAACCGGGCACAGCTCGTACACTTTATGATCGTCCCTATGGAGAGCGACTCCCTTACGTACACAGACTTGACTTTTCCTTGGAGCGCTCGTTCACGTTTGCTTCTAGTAACACTCTGAATGTCAAGTTGGGATGCATTAATACCTACGATCGCGATAATATCTTCTACTACGATCTGAATTCTTTGGAAAGGGTAAATCAAACCCCATTGCTGCCATATTTCTCTTTGAAAACAACATTTAAATAATTAAAGAATACCCCACAAAAGAGTGCGCTTATGAATTTCATTAAAACATTATGGGTTTACCCGACATTTTTCTTCCTGTTGTTCTACACAGGCTGTGATAACAGTATTCAGCCCTTGGATCGAGAAAATGGGGTCTATTCTATATACGGTGCTTTGGACTTGCGCGATGACATGAATTTCGTAAGAATCAAAGATCTTAATCGCACGTTGCAGCAGGATACTTCCGGAGTGATAGATGCAACCGTTATAATAGAAGATCTGCAGTCCGGTGTGTCGGATGTCATGCAGGATAGTATCGTTGCGTTCGACGGAGTTAAAACACATAATTTTTATACAGGTATGGAAATTCTACCGGATACCCGGTACCGCGTATCGGTGGAGCGATCCGATGGGAGAACCGTTTCTGCGGAAGCCGAGACCCCGAGCTATTCACAGACAAATGTTGAACCGGTTATGGAAGATTGTCTGACTCCAATACATGTCACTTTCGATCCGGTTGAAGAACGAATTAATCTTAGCCTGAATATCGGTTTTAATTATGATGGAGAGATTCAGTGGGTGCCTTACAGGGAAAGTATCGGGGCAGGCCCTGGAGATATTAATAATGGTGAAAAATCAGAGACATTTACATTCATTCCCAAAACTGTGCTCGATGAATTTACCGGTGCCAGCAATCCCTTCTCATCAGGTGCCGAGGCAATTGGGTGCCACCAGCTTGATAATGACCAATTTTATGTTAGGTATACGCATTACGGCCCTAACTCTTTTGAAAGCGCCACATCCGATTCGATACAGATACCACGCGGAACCGGACGATTACTTTCTTTATATAAAGATACCCTCAATTTTAGAATTGACACCGTAAATGTTTGTTGGCCAAACTGTTAATACATACTCTTAGAGAGAGAATGTTTCAGTAGGTATTTGGATTGAGTACCCACCCGGAGATTCTATACAATTCTAAGTTTAGAAAGAAATCCTCTCTTCACACCCCATCATTTTTTGTGTATCTTTGGCTTCTTTCATCAGTGCGAGAAAGCGAAACATAAGGCTGGATATCGCAGAGTGACAAAGCGTAATTTCAAAGTCATTCCAGCCCACTGTTTCTCAATCTCGTCAACTAATTTTAACTCTATTTTAATACCAGGATTTAATGAGTTCGTACAATCCCGATCAGATTGAAACCAAGTGGCAAGAGTACTGGCAGAAACAGAAAACGTTTAAGACGCCGGAGCAGCACGACAAGCCAAAATACTATGTGCTGGATATGTTTCCCTATCCAAGCGGTTCCGGTCTGCATGTGGGCCACCCTGAGGGCTATACTGCTACGGATATCGTTGCCCGATACAAGCGCATGAAAGGGTTCAATGTACTTCATCCGATAGGGTGGGATGCTTTCGGTTTACCGGCTGAACAATATGCGGTAAAGACGGGAACACATCCCAGAGATACCACCGAAAAGAATATCAACCGCTTTAGGGAACAGTTGCAGGCATTGGGTTTCAGCTATGACTGGGACAGGGAAGTTAACACTACAGATCCGGAGTACTATAAATGGACGCAATGGATTTTCTTGAAACTCTACGAAAAGGGGCTGGCATACGAGGATAATGTGCCGGTAAACTGGTGTCCTGAGCTGGGTACGGTACTTGCCAATGAGGAAGTTATTGACGGCAAAAGTGAGGTTGGAGGCTTTCCTGTTGTACGTAAACCGATGAGACAATGGGTGTTAAAAATTACCGAATATGCCGATCGCCTGCTCGAAGGGCTGGATGATCTTGACTGGCCTCATTCAACCAAGGAAATGCAGCGTAACTGGATCGGAAAATCGATCGGGGCAGACATTGATTTCAAAGTAGCTGAAGCTGAGAGCAAGAATCTGGGAAATGATGAAAAGTATATCAGGGTTTTTACTACCCGCCCGGATACTCTTTTCGGTGCTACCTACATGGTTCTGGCACCGGAACATCATTTAGTAGAGAAGATCACAGAGAAAGAACGTCTGGATGAAGTAAAAGAATATAAGGAGCAGGCAGCTCGGAAATCTGAGCTGGAACGTACTGAGCTGAGTAAAGAGAAAACAGGCGTTTTTACCGGTGCCTATGCGATTAATCCCGCAACCGGTGAGGAGATACCGATATGGGTTGCCGACTATGTAATGGCTACCTACGGATCAGGAGCTATAATGGCTGTTCCCGGCCATGACGAACGCGACTGGGAATTTGCCAAAAAGTTCGGTCTTGATATCGTCGAGGTAGTGAAGGGCGGTAATATCGAAGAAGAAGCGTATACCGATACCGAAGAGGGCATCGTAGTTAATTCAACAAATGACGAGATAAGCCTGAATGAACTGCCGGTGGATGAAGCAAAGGAAAAGATTACTGAATGGCTTGAAAACAATGACTATGGCAAAAAAGCAGTGAACTATAAGCTGCGTGACTGGCTCTTCTCCCGACAGCGTTACTGGGGAGAGCCCTTTCCGATTATTCATGTTGACGGAGAGCCTAAAGCGTTAACCGAAGAGCAGTTACCGGTTACCCTGCCGGATCTTGATGATTACCAGCCTACCGAGACGGGTGAACCGCCCCTTGCTAAAGCGGAAGATTGGGTCAATACCACAGACCCCGAAACCGGAAAACCGGCCAAACGGGAAACCAATACCATGCCGCAGTGGGCCGGCTCATGCTGGTACTACCTTCGCTATTGCAGTCCTGACTTCGATGGGGGTCCCATAGATCCGGATGAGGAAGATTACTGGATGCCCGTTGACCTCTATGTGGGCGGCGCCGAGCACTCGGTTCTTCACCTGCTCTATGCCCGTTTTTGGCACAAAGTTCTCTACGACTGCGGTGTCCTTAAAACCAAAGAGCCCTTTCAGAAGCTCGTTCACCAGGGCATGATTCTGGGTGAGATGGAATACACCGGTTATAAAAAAGACGGGGAGTGGATCAGTTCTGATGAGATAGACGCCGTCGGTGAGGTGGAGAAAGTAAAGCTGCCGGAATCAAAAATCGGTAAAGAGGGTGACAATTATGTAGTTAAGGGCACCAATATTAAGATCGACGCTAAAGCCCACAAGATGTCAAAATCGAGGGGCAACGTCGTGAACCCTGATGATATTATCGAAGAATACGGGGCAGATTCCATGCGTCTGTATGAAATGTTTATGGGTCCGCTGGAACAGGTAAAACCCTGGAGCACCAAGGATGTCGACGGGGTATACCGTTTCCTGGGACGTGTATGGCGATTGATGATTGATGAGGAAACAGGGGAAGTACTGGATTCAGTCATTCAAAAAGGAGATCCATCCCGCGAGCAACTTAAAACCTTGCATGAGTGTATCGAAAAAGTAGGCAAGGATATCGAAGACCTATCTTTTAACACTGCCATATCGGCCATGATGATCTTCGTCAATGAGGCCAATAAGTGGGATGAACGTCCACAGCAAATATTGGAATCTTTTTTAAAACTGTTATCGCCATTTGCCCCGCATATTGCGGAGGAACTTTGGCGAATGCTGGGGCATGAAGATACAATTGCCTATGAACCATGGCCGGAATTCAAGAAAGAGTACCTGGTTTCCGATACCCAACTGTATCCCATTCAGGTGAACGGTAAAGTACGCGCGGATATAGAGGTTCCACGTGAGAAAGCGAAGGACAAAGAGTTTGTTCTGAATGCCGCAAAAGAGGAAGAAAATATTAAAAAGTACCTGTCAGAAGGGAAGATTGTAAAAGAGATCTTTGTTCCCGGCCGTATCGTGAATATCGTTGTGAAATAAATTTAGCCGCAGATATACACGGATTTTTTGGGCCGCAGATTTTCACTGACTAAGAAATGGTCTTACTTATAACGTTCTATGCTTTAGAGGTAGCGTTTAGTTGCAGAGCTCTACTGGAGATACATGGAATACACTAAAATCTGTGAAAATCTGCGGCTATACTAAATCAGCAGATCTACATTCTCACGAAGTATCCTGGGGAGTTTTCCCTGCGCCTTGATTTTATCACATGCATCCAGCCAGCGGTTAATATCCTGTTGCGAAATGCTGTCAATTTTTGGAAGTGCCAGGGTCCCGCTTTCACGCCTGATTGCGTAGTGACGATTCATTCTCTTCAATTTTTCATCAATCTTTTGTGCCAGGCGTTTAAGGGTGTCGGTATGTATTGGGTTACTGAACTGAACCAGCCAGTGATGATAGGGGATCTCTGTTTCATCTGGCAATAGGGGTGCAATGGTAAAGACACTTTTTTTCAGATTCATCTCGCTCAATGCTTCCGACAAAGCCTCTTCCGCCTCATAGATATAAAGCCCTTCCCCATAGTCATCGAGCATCTCGTTAATTCTACCCTTCACCACAATTCTTGGTGGTTCTAAGGAGGTAAACTCAATGACATCCCGTAAGGCATAACGCCAAAGTCCGGCATTAGTAGAGACAATTACTGCATAGGGCACTTTTTTTTCTACTTGCCAGATCGGTACCGCATCCTGAATGGACAGAGCATCTTTGTCTGGAAGCGGATCTTTTATAAATTCGAAAAAGATGCCGTTATCCGTAACGAGCTTCAGGTCATCTCTATCAAGATTATCACTGTATGCAACGTATCCCTCGGAGGCGCCGTATGTTTCAATGAAATCCGGATTCAGGTTGCCCATCAATTTTTCAAAGTGAGGCCGGTAATTTGAAAGCTTAACTCCACCGCATACCAAAAGGTTGAGATTCGGCCATATCTCTTCAATATCATGTGCACCGGTTTCACTGAGTGCCTGCTGAAAAAGGGTCAATATCCAGCTGGGTACGGCGGTAATCACCTTGATGTTTGCATTAAGCGCTTTTTTAAGGAGCAGGTCAAATTTTTGCTGAAAGCTCATTTTGGTCAGGGATTCCGGGTCGGCCAGTTGAAAGGGCCGTAACCAGGCCGGGGAATTCAGGGCTGAGAACCCGCTTACTTCCCCAATCTGTATGGATCCTTGCTGTTCAATGGAACCGGGCAAACTGAGGTGTTTACCAAGAATACGAAAGAGGTTGGGACGTTGCCTAAAATAGGAGAGGGCGACCTCTTTCATGTAAGCCCCATCTGAGCCAAGCCGGTCCCGGCTAAGAGGCAGATGCTTTCCCTCACCGGTCGTACCGGCAGATACAGCAAATTTATCAACTTTACCGGGCCATAACACATCTTCATAACCCTCCTTCATTTTTTGGATATAGGGTAGTAGGTCACTGTAAAAGTGTATGGGTACTTGATCGGTAAAAACCGAATACTCCTTGATGGTATCAAATCTATATTTTGTACCGAATTCCGTTGCGCCTGCTATATCCAGGAGACGAAACAGGTTGATTTGCTGGAGTGTTTTTGCTTTCAATGGTTCCTAAGCTTCCGGATACAAATTATTAGTTCTTTTCAGGCCAAGATAATAAGCAAGAAAGAGGTGAAGCGCAGGTCATAAAAGTATTTATGCAAATTATTTACGCGGGACGTGCTGATAATAGCCGGGTAGGTTAATTGTGATAAGACGGGAAGTGTAAGATGGATACAAATAAAAAAACCGCAGGTTTTACTGTAAACCTGCGGTTTTGAATGTGTTTTTTGCAGAAAACTATCGTTCTTCTACAGGCACCCAGTCGAGATTTTTCTCTCCGGTATAATGAGCACGGGGACGAACAAGGCGATTATTTTCAGCTTGTTCGATATAGTGTCCGGTCCAGCCTGATACCCTACTCATAGCAAAGATACAGGTATAAAGGTCAGGCTTGATACCCATTGAGTAATAAACGGTTGCAGAGAAGAAATCGACGTTAGGATCAATATTTTTTTCATCCTTCATGGTCTTCAGGATAGCTTCAGACCATTCATAGAGTTTTTCATGACCGGTTTCTTCGGAAAGTTTTTTAGACATGCCGCGAAGAATTCGGGCTCTGGGATCCATAGTTTTGTACACCCGGTGTCCGAAGCCCATTACTTTTTGCTTGCCTTCCAAACGCTTTTTGATATACTCAACAGGATCGGAATCGGTCTTCTCGATATCCATCAGCATATTCATAACAGCCTGGTTGGCACCGCCGTGTAGAGGTCCTTTCAGTGCTCCAATAGCTCCAGTTACAGCAGAATACATATCAGACTCTGTTGAGCAAATAGCACGTCCGGTGAATGTCGAGGCGTTCATTCCGTGTTCAGCATGCAGGATCAGGCACAAGTCCATAGTTTTTTCAGCCTGCTCACCGGGCTCTTCGTCATTGAGCATATAGAGGAAGTTAAATGCCGTACTTCCTGTATCGAGTGGCTCAACAATATTAAGCCCGTTTCGTGATCTATCGAAAGCAGCAATGATCGTAGGGATTTTAGCAGTAATCGAAATTGCCTTATTCTGGCGGAACTTATCACTGTCACCGGTTTCTTTATCGTGGAAATCAGCAAGCATTGAAACGCTGGTGCGCAGAACCGCCATAGGCTCGGCGCTTTCGGAAGTCGATTTTATATAATTTAGTACGGGTTCCGGCAGCCCACGTTCAGATCGGAGTTGCTTGTTGAGGCTGTCCAATTCTTGTTGATCAGGCAGGCGGTCATTCCAAAGCAGAAAGCACACCTCTTCAAAAGTGGCATTTTCTGCCAATGTATCTATATCGTAACCGGCATATATCAGTTCGCCTTTTTGACCGTCTATAAAACTTTTGGTCGTTGAAAAGGCTACAATCCCTGCCAATCCCTGATTAATATGTGGAAACTCACTTAAATCTACTTCTTTCTCCTTCTCTTTTGTTAAGCTTTCAGCCATTCTTTTACTCCGAATTTTATAGTTACTTTTCTGCTGCAAATTATATCTAATATAACATCGAGATGTATAAAATTCAGGCCTAAACGCAAGCGTGCCAATAATTATCCGCGATGTTAACAGTATGCTAACGCAATAACCTATTCCATCGTTTGCCAATTGAAAAAGATATCTGCGACTTAATAACTTATTACAGTTTTGTTGGTCTTAGGCCTTGGTTTTTGCTTCCTCCCAAAAACCATCCATCTCTTCCAGTGACACATCGTTCAGACTTCGGTCGGACTCCTGAATCTGTCTTTCTATATACCGAAATCGTCTGATAAATTTGTTGTTGGTCATTCTTAGGCTGTCTTCGGCATTCAGATTAAAGAATCTGCCGACATTGACCAGTGAAAATAGCAGGTCACCAAATTCTTCTTTACTCTTTTGTTGATTTTCTTCCTCCAGTACTTCTTTGAATTCTCCCAACTCTTCTTCCAGCTTTTCCCACACTTGCCGCCACTCCGGCCAGTCGAAACCGACATTTGCAGCCTTTTCCTGCATTCGCTGAGCTTTTATGAGAGCCGGCAGATGGGCGGGTAGACCGTCGAGCACCGAATCTTTTCCTTCTTTGAGTTTTATCGCTTCCCAGTTTTCGGCTACCTGTTGCTCGTCCAATGCCTCAGTGTCTCCAAATACATGCGGATGCCGGCGTATAAGCTTTTCCTGTATTGAAAAAATAACATCATCTATTTTGAAGTCTTCGGTCTCATCGGCCATCCTGCTATGAAATACCACGTGCAGCAAAAGATCTCCCAGTTCTTTTTTCAGTTCCTCAAAATCCTCCTGGTCGATAGCCTCAACGGCTTCATAGGCCTCCTCGATCAGGTTATCTTTAATGCTCTGATGGGTTTGCTTGCGATCCCATGGACACTCTTTACGTAGTATTTTGACGATTTCAACGAGATCTTCAAATTTATTTGATGCTTGCATTCTTAGGTAATAATTAGATTCCAAAGCGGAATTTAGAATTTGAGAACTATACTTTCATAACTAGTTTCAGCTATCAGCTATCAGCTATCAGTGAATTTCCAACCTCCAACTTTTAACTCTAACCTTAGGTCTTTCTTTTTTTCTTCTTAGCGGCAGGGAAGAGGATGTTGTTCAAAATAAGGCGATAACCCGGACTATTGGTGTGCAGGCTTAGATCTGTCGGCGGATCGTTAACGCGATGAGTATAATCCTCCGGGTCGTGTCCGGCATAAAAGGTGAAAGTTCCGCGCCCGTAATTTCCGTGTATATACTTCACCATATTTCTGCCCGGACTTTCACCCAGTTCGATGACCGATTCTTTGATCTTATCCTTCTGAAAAGCAGTAGTCTGTCCGTAAAAGCCCCTGACGCTGCTCACATGATTCTGCGTGAGCATGGTTGGAACGGGATCCCATTTTGCGGAGAACTCGAAAAGCGTGAAAAAGTCCAGACTCTGATCCACTTCGTTAATCTGAACCGGTACGTCGATATCCGCATGTTCGTATTCAGCGGGGTCTTTACTGACGGAAAAATCTGTAAATGCAAGGGTCTTCGAATAATCCAGCCGCTGCTGGGCATCCGGATCCATCGGATCTCCATCAAACTGTGGGGGAGCGATATCAACTCCTTCCGCGGCAAGTGCAATATCGAAGGTATCGGTTCCCGAGCACATGGCAAATAAGAATCCTCCGTTACCCACGTACTCTTTGATTTGTCGCGCCACCGCTTTCTTCTCATTGCTTACCTTATTGAAGCCCAATTCGCGAGCCATAGCCTCCATCTGATTGACCTGCTGAATGTACCAGGGGCGGTTTCTGGAACTGACCCAAAATTTTCCATATTGACCTGTAAAATCTTCGTGATGCAAGTGCAGCCAGTCATATTCCGAGAGCTTGCCATTCAATACCTCCGGGTCCCACACTTGATCGTATTCCACTTCGGCATAGGTCAGGGCAAGAGTAACAGCATCATCCCAGGGAAGTGCCTGTTTTGGTGTGTAAACAGCAATTTTTGGAGCCTTATCAAGTTTTACGACAGCTGTGTTTACATCCGGTTTTTCAACCTCGGCAATAATTTGAGCTGCCCGAGCACCGCTGATCACTTCTGCTTTTACATTTTTCAAGCGACAGGTTTGAAGCAGCTCTTTTGAGAAGTTCGTCATAAAGCTGCCGCCCCTATAGTTCAGGAGCCACTCAGCAGAATTTCCCTGTTGAAGATTGTTGAAGATGACACCGTAAGCCTTTAGGTGGTTGGACTGGGTGGCATCCATGGGTATGAAGATTTGCTGTTGAGCGAAAGCAGCAGCTGACAGGCTCGTTATTAATAATAAGGTAGCGAGGAGATGTCGGAACATATCAGGTTTCAATATTTTGAAGTTCTTCAATTCTGGATCGAGCAAACGAGGCGTAGAAGCCTTGGGGATATTCTAGTATTATATCCTCATATAGCGATATAATCTCTCCCGTATTCTTAGGGAAAGCAATACTTGATGAAGCCGAATTACCGGTATCTGCCTGTGAAACTGTTGCTTTTTCACTATAGATCCGGTCACCAATGCGCGCTTTCTCCCACATCAGTCGTTCACGAAGGGGGGAGCTTCTTCCGGATGAATCCAGGTAACGGGCGATTCGCCCATAGGCAAAGGTTAATATGTCCGGGCTGATATGGGAACTCAGCTCCAGCAGGGCTTCATCAGACAGTGGGTTAATTGAATTTTCTGAAATCAACGGTTCAAGGGCAGAAATAGCGCTGTCCCTGGCTCCCTGGGCAAAGTATTCTACGGCTTTGGCAAAGGGCCGAAGCAGCTCGCCCGTGCTGTCGGCTTGTAATCCATCCTGAATCCATACCCTAAGCTGTACGGCATCATTGGCAAAATAGGAAGTGGTCTGTCGTTCCAGGGCATTTAATTGAATCTTTGCAAATTCATAATCTCCTGAATAAAAGTCCGTGAGTGCAAGGTAGTATCTTGTTTTTTCCGCCAGATCACCCAGGCGAATATCTTTATTGCTCTTCGTGAATGCGATGCGGGCTCGGCTGTAATTACGATCATAAAGATATATTCTACCCTGAATATAGCTACGCTGGGCCAAATTCGAACTGTCAGCCCGTTGCTCCAGCTTGGCTAAATATCTTTTGGCATCACGGGGATCATGTAAATGCTCCAGCGCCAGTTCGGCCTGGGTAATATAAACCCTATCCATATTTCTGTAGCCCGGTTCCTGACGTTCGAGCTGCGAAAGCGTTTCAAAGGCTTTCTTGTATAGGGAATCCCTTTTTTGTCCACTGGAGAGGTTGAAATCAGAAAGGTAGTCGGCCCACTCTATGTAGATATTGGCAATTTCTTCAAGGCTCTGATACTTGGCGACTTCGATATTATTATCAACGTAATACCGGTAAGCCTCTTCTGCGAGTTTGAATTGACGGTCTGAAAGTAATTTTGCTCCCAGTCCATAAAGACTATACGAGGTATACGATTGAGACTCTTCAAATTCCCGGGCAGTAGCCAGTGCTCTTTCATAGAGTTCCCGCTCCAGCAATAGCCACAATTCGAGCTGATGCAGGTCCCTGTAACTGGGATGTGTAGCAGGCAGGTCTTCCAGAAAATCTCCAATCTCCAATATGGCAATGTCGTATAGATAATCGTCATTGAAACGCAATAGTGTAGACTGCACGTAGTTAATGCGATCAGGATTCTCTTTGATCAGGTCCAGGTACTCCCGAACAGATTCTTCATATTTGCCGGCCCGCATGTAGGTGCTGGCCAGTTCACTTGAGAGAACAGTGCTGTCGGAAAACAAACGGGCTGCGGCTTTATAGGTGTCAATGGCAGCATCAAAAGCTCTTCTGTCACGCATTGCCCGGGCCATGGTGAGAAAGATTTCCATATTTCCCGGGTTCTCCCTTTTCACCTCTTCCCAAATGGAGAAAGCCTTTTGCGTATCTCCGCTAATATGATAAATCTCGCCCAAACGTATACCAGCTCGAGCCGGATAATAAGCCTGATTACGGGCTTCTGTTGTTATTTCAATAGCTGTTTCATACCGTTTGAGGTTGATCAGACTTTCCGTTGCTTTTTCCAGGAATAAATAATTCTCCGGATTCTCTTCGTGGAGGTTATAAAACATATCATAGGCCCTTTCATACTGCTGATTTTGCAGCATCTGGTTGGCAATAAAATAGGCATTGCTATTCTGGGCCTGAACCGGATGAACTGCTATAGCGCAGCTCATAAAAAGCATAATAAATGCCAATATGGAAGAGTAAACCTGTTTATTCATCTTTTGGTGGATCGCTGTTATGTGATAAGAATTCAGGGGCAAATTCTTTTAGGTGTTGATATAACGCGTAAAGTGGCAGTCCAACAACATTATAATAATCACCCTCAATTCTTTTTACAAAGATGGCACCCCAGTCATCCTGGATGCCGTAACTTCCTGCCTTGTCCATGGGACTGCCATCTTGCACGTAGTCATTTATTTCTTCTGAAGTTAACTTTCCAAAATAAACGATCGTTTCTTCAACGAACGTTTCTTTCTGCAATATGTTACCCTCACTATCTGTTTTAACCAGGGCAACACCGGTTAGCACCTTATGCCGGTCATCACTTAGTTTGGCAAGCATTGATTTGGCTTCATCAGCAGAGTTCGGTTTCCCCAATATTTTTTCATTGTCAACTACCAGTGTATCTGCACCGATAACCAGACTGGAAAATTTTCCTTCAGATACATCCATCGCTTTGTGAAGAGCAAGATTTTGTACGATATCGGAAGGCTGTTCGTTATTACTGTAGGTTTCATCACAGGAACTTGATTCAATGCTAAATTTCAGATTCAGGAGTTCCAGCAAATATTTACGTCGCGGACTCCGGGAGGCTAATACAATCAATCTGCTGATACTTACAAATTAGAGTTAATTATTAAGATAAGATTTGTTATCCTTTCGCTTACTGAGAATCTCGATTCAAAATCCAAATTTATTCAAAATGGCAAGACAGCAGGAATATAAATCAGAAAACAATAACATGTTGTTCAATGCCTGGAACTATAAAGCACTTGCAATTGGGCTGTTATTGGTGATTACCGGTTTTGTAGCCATGTATATTGAGAATGAGGTTGAAGGCTTTATATCCCTGTTCGTGTCGCCGATAGTAATCATGGCGGGGTATATCACCGTTATTTTTGCAATCATGAAACATGACAGGCAAAACGGTCAGACTCCGGAACACACATCAGGTTAATGAAAAGTGGATCGTAAAGCGAACTACTTTTTTTTGCTCTCCTTAATTTCAGTGTTTGTTTTAGAGGCAAATGCCGGGGAACACATCCGTATCATCACCGGTGCCATTCTAGCGGTAATATTTTGTGCGGCAGCCTTTCTTTTTCGCTGGTTAAGCCTCAGCGGTACCTATGCGGCCATCATTTCAGGAACCATAGTATTCGGATTAGGAGGAATTTCCTCCACGGCTATACTGCTGGCTTTTTTTATCAGCAGTACACTGATCTCAAAAAAGTATACGCGCTCTTTAGATGAAACATCACATGCTTATTCTGAGAAAATACGGCGTGACGGATTACAGGTGTGGAGCAATGGATTCTGGTTTACGTTATTTTTACTTCTCTGGTTTGTTTTTCACAACGATGCAATGCTTTTAGGTGCCTTGGGAGCTATAGCCACCGCCACGGCCGATACCTGGGCTACTGAACTGGGCAGCAGACGATTTTCCTCACAAACGTATTTGATAAGCGGTTTCAGTAAAGTAGCACCCGGTACTGACGGCGGTATTAGTGTACCCGGAACACTTGCCGCTATGATCGGTAGCCTGAGTATCTCATTGATATCAATTTACGTTTTTTCACTGATGGGAGTACTAATAATACCCATTTTAGTAGCGGGATTTTTGGGATGTCTGGCAGATTCTTATTTTGGTGCGATCTTTCAGCAGAAAGAGCCTGCCAAAAACTGGCCGGGTATTTTGAAAGGACTCAACATGAAACTGGATAATAACATGATAAACTGGATCTCGTCGGGATTCGGTGCACTTATAGCGATAATTCTTAAACTCATTTTGATATGAAGAAATGGTATAAGCAGTTACACTGGCAAATATTGATCGGTTTGGTTCTTGGACTTATATGGGGTTTGATTGCCAGTGTAGCGGGATTATCGTCATTCACTATTGACTATGTTAAGCCATTCGGTACCATCTTTGTCAATCTGTTGAAGCTAATCGCAGTACCTCTTGTATTAGCCTCCCTGATCGTTGGGGTTACCAATCTCAACGATGTCACAAAGCTATCCCGGATGGGTGGCAAGACCATTCTATTCTATATGTTTACTACCGTATGTGCCATTACCATCGGTCTTACGGTTGTTAATGTCATGCAACCGGGCAAGGCCCTACCGCAGGAGACACAGGCTGAACTGCAGGCCAGCTACAGTCAAAATATCGAAGGCTCGGAAGAGTCGGCGATGGAATTCAAGGAGAGAGGGCCACTGGATTTTATCGTGGATATAGTTCCGCAAAACGTGGTTCAGTCGGCCTCGGATAATGGTAATATGCTACAGATTGTATTTGTGGCAATTCTGTTGGGCATCGGTATTATCCAGATACCAAAAGAAAAGGGAAGGATACTGATCAAGTTTTTCGACTCGCTGAATGATGTCATCATCAAGCTGGTGGATTTTATTATGCTTACGGCACCCTATGGAGTTTTTGCCCTAATGGCCGGTGTGATTGTAGACCTGGCGGGTGACGACCTGACGAAGGCACTAGATCTGCTGGGCGCTCTTGGCTGGTATTGCATTGCCGTTCTGCTTGGCCTGATCCTGCATGTACTGATTGTATATTCCAGCCTCTTTAAGATGTTCAGCAAGATGAAGATCAAAGATTTCTTCAAAGCCATACAGCCTGCTATATTACTGGGATTCTCTACCAGCTCAAGTTCAGCCACACTGCCTGTAACCATGGAAAGAGTTGAGAAAAATGTCGGGGTTGATGAGGAGGTTGCAAGTTTTGTTCTGCCTATCGGCGCTACTATCAATATGGACGGAACCAGTCTGTATCAGGCCGTTGCAGCCGTGTTTATAGCTCAGGCTTTGGGACTTGATCTTTCCATTGCGCAACAGCTAACCATTGTGCTGACCGCTACGCTGGCTTCTATTGGTGCTGCAGGAGTGCCTGGTGCCGGTATTATCATGCTGGTTATTGTACTGCAGGCTATTGAAGTGCCCGTTGAGGGTATTGCACTGATACTTGGGGTTGACAGATTACTCGACATGTGCCGAACAGCTGTCAATATTACCGGAGACGCAGCTGTTTCTGTTGCTGTTGCCCACACCGAGGGTCTTCTGGGTGAAATGCATCTGGAAGATTGATTCCAAATGTATTTGGGTAATAGCCCATTGAGGAAATATTTTATAATACCCGAAAAACGGAAACGTTTTACCGCTAAATGCATATAAATCATATCAGATTCAATACGATTTAACTCAACAAAACCGAATGCATGTGCGAAAGCTATTACTAACCTGTTTGCTCTGCCTGGTCGCTGCCGGGAGTACAACTGCATTTTCGAATTCCGGTGACATCTATGATCAAAAATTGGAAGAGGGTATTGAGTACTTTTACCAGACAGACTGGGATAAGGCAGCTGTCATATTCAACGAGTTAAAATCACGTGACAGGGAAGATCCCCGAGCTTATTTCTTTCATGCCATGATTCCTTTCTGGGAATACTTTTTCGGAGGCAATTCACCTAAGGTAGCTCAAGATTTTCTGGAGCGATCACAAAGTGCTATAGATATCAGTTCAGAGAGACTTAATGAAAACCCTCATGATACCACCATGGTATTGATGCTGAGCGGACTGTATGGATACAGAAGTCTGGTGGCTGCCAGCGAAAAAAACTATCAGACAGCGATAGAAAGCGGAATGACCGGATTCAGGTACACACGGCAGCTTCTTGCTCTTGATGATGACGATCCGAAAGCACTGATTGGTAAGGGGATTTTTTATTATATGGTAGGTACCGTGCCTAAAGAGTTGCGCTGGGCAACGAATCTGATGGGAATCAGAGGGGATAAACAGGAGGGTCTTAGCATACTGGAGCACGCGGCTACATCAGAAAGCTATGTCAGTAACGATGCCAAAATGATACTTTCATACCTCTATAAGACGGAAGGTATGTATGATAAAGCGCTGACGCATATTGAAGATCTGTGCTATAGATATGAAGAGAATATCATTTTTCAATTCAACTATGCTGAGATTCTTGAAAAAAGCAACCGACAGGAAGAGGCAAAAGCAGCCTACAGAACGGTGGTTGAGCTTCAGAATAGCCATTTGGATACACTGAAGGAACAGAGCAAAGAAAAAATCCGAAATTTATAAGTTTTTAATGGTTGAAAATTAATGCCCAATATCCTTATAAATGTTTGATTTAAGTATAAAAATGGCTTAATTAATTATATGTAAATGTGAATCAAAACAGACATCTATCGTATAGATTAACGTTACTGCTACTTCGAAATGGGTTATACGCTGCCGCGCACTAAAACCGGAAAAGGATTTATCTCTTTTGTGCTGTCACTGATAGTGGCCGTGATTCCCGTTTTATGTCCTGCACAAAGCTCTGAGTCGCCTTCCTATCAGCAGAGTGAATTTGTTTCAAATGAAACCACTCAACCGGAATCTTATATTAATTACGCATCTCCTGACGATTTACCCGAAGCTGTACCTGAACCCGACAAAAGTAATGACCTGGAACAGCAAGTTGCACCGGTGATCTCTTTTACCGTTTCATCTCTGACAGTTAAAGAAAATATTGGTACGGTTAATCTTAATGTAGAATTACTTCAAACCGAGAACACCGGAGTGGAAGTAGAGATAATTTTTCTGCAGGGATCAAGCAGTGCAACGTCTTCCGATCTCTCTGATTTTCGTAGTGAAAGTATCTACTTTAATGAATCTGATGTGGCCGGAACGGTGAAGACCTTAAGAATTCCCATAACTAACGACAGCGAGTATGAACAGAGTGAAACTGCGGTGTTTCGTCTTCAAAGCAATTCATCTGTTAGCATTGCAGAACCGTCACTTCTCACATTGGTAATTCAGGATGATGATACACCCAGCATTATTATAAACGAGATTTTTGCGAATCCGATGGAAGGTATCGGAGACGCCAACGGAGACGGGGTAGTTTCTAGTACTGAGGATCAGTTTGTAGAGTTGGTCAACACGGAAGGGGAAGCCGTTGATATTAGCGGATGGACTCTATCAGACGATTTGAGCACTCGATTTACCTTTCCAAGTGGAACGGTGCTGCAACCCGGAAGAGCTAGTGTCGTTTTTGGCGGTGGAGAACCTGCCGGTAATTTTGGAGGGGCTACAGTATTTACAGCCGACAATCTGGGAATCGATAATTCCGGGGATAAGCTCATATTAAGAGACAATCAGGATATTATAGTTGAAGAGGCGGAATATACCTTAAGTCCAAATGAAAGTGAGTCACTCAATAGAGGGCGAGAAGATAACGGAAACTTTTACGTGCGTCATTCTGAGGCATCTGAGGACCCAAACAAGCTTTTTTCTCCGGGAACCAGGATTGACGGGACCTCTTTCGGTTCTCGCTATGCCTTGAGACTGGGTGGAGGCGAGGGCTGGCGTCTGCTTTCATCCCCAACCCGCAATACTACATTCAAAGAGCTTTTGGGTGATTTTCAAATGAATACCACCTCCATCTCAAACCGGTCTGATCAGGTGGCAACTCTTTATGAATGGAGAGAAGGCAGATTTCAACCCGTTGAAAATCTTGAGAACGAATTGGAAGCAGGCAAAGGGTATGCAGTTTACTTCAGTCGGGATGATAATACCGGTATCCCGGGCGTGCAGGGCGGCTTCCCGAAAGTCATTACTACCGATAACCCTGAGAACAGTGGACCGGTGCCTGTTACATTATCTACGGCAGAGTTCAATGGCAGCAAGGGATGGAATCTGATGGGAAATCCTTTTGGTACCGAAATATCTGTTGAAGCTCTACTTGGCACCCTTAGAAGAGCACTGCAAATTGAACATCCTGAAATGCAGCTAAATGGCAATGTCTATGTTTGGGATCCTTCAGCCAATGCCGGCAACGGTGATTATCTTGTTTTAGAAGAAAATGAAAGCAATAAAATTCTGCCCTTTCAGGCTTTTTGGGTTAAAATTGATAATGCGGAAGGCAGTGAAGATATTTCTATCAGTGCAACACTAGAAAGAGATGAGATTAGGTTTGTCAATTCAAGCCGCTTTAAAGATAGCAATAGGGAAGAATTCAGCCTAAACCTGACCCTAGGCGATGGTACTCTTTATGATGATTACCAGCTCTCTTTTAACAGTGAGGGAACCGTAGATACTGATATTCATGATGCGTTTAAGTTGCACTCAATAAATACTAACTCAATCACTCTATACAGTCTTTCCGGACAGGACAAGCTCATGAAGAATGTACTTCCCTATGATCTTGACGGCACTATGGAAATACCTATTGATTTTGATGCCAATGGGAGGGAGGAGCTGAGATTCGAATGGGGCAGGCTGGATGATATACCGGATAATTGGAACATTACATTAACAGACAGGGAGCTGAACAAGGAAATCAACTTACGCTCTTCCAGCGATTATCGTTTTACTGTTACTTCGGATGATAGCCCCAGCAACATTGAAGATGATAATGCGGGGTTACCATTCAGTAGGGCAAGCTTAGATAGTGAAGAACCAAGATTTATTCTGACAGTACGACCGGGGAACACCGGACCGGTAAACAACCCGGATATACCGGAATCCGTGAAATTGAATCCCAATTACCCTAACCCTTTCAATCCGGCAACTACGATCAGCTATGAATTAAAAGAAGATTCGGAAGTACTGCTCAGCATCTGGAATATCGTAGGACAGCGCGTGGTAACGCTGGTTGACGGTATGCAAGAAGCAGGGCAACATACAGCCAACTGGAATGCCAGTGAGATGCCCAGCGGTATCTATATTGCCCAGCTGGAAGTCGGCGGACAAGTATTCATCAGAAAGATGACTCTTATCAAGTAATGCTCTGCCGAATAAAGACTTGTTTGCATGATCATTTTTGATTCCCTCTCTTATGCTACTATCTTTATTGAAATCATAGCCGTATTTATACTGTTATCATCATACATTTAACCAATAATTAAAGGAGGAGCACACTTACTTAGCACATGCAATATAAAAATGTACAAGGCATCGACATTCCTGAGATAGGTTTAGGAACTTATAAATTACATGACCGGGAATGTTCAAATGCTGTTAGAATGGCGCTTGAAATGGGGTATCGTCATATTGATACCGCACAAATGTACAAAAATGAAAGAGAGATTGGAGAGGCCTTGGGCGTCTCGAATGTCTCACGCGAAGATATTTTTCTCACCACAAAAATCTGGCATACCAATCTTGATTCTGAAGATGTACTCCAGACTACGGAAGAGACCCTAAGGAATCTGGACACGCCTTATGTTGACTTGTTACTTATTCACTGGCCGAATGACCAGTATGATTTGCGTAAAACCATTGAATCCATGTTGGTACTGCGTGACCAGGGAAAGGCGATGAATATCGGAGTGAGTAATTTTCCACTTTCCATGTTGAAAGAGGTCAATGATGAGATAAGGGCGCCTATCTTTTGCAATCAGGTAGAATTTCATCCCTTCCTAGATCAACTTGATCTGCTGGATTATGCTATGGAAAAGGACATCCTCTTGACAGCTTACAGTCCACTTGCCCAGGGCAAGGTAATGGAAAATGAGGTATTGCAGGAAATCGGTGAGACACATGGAAAGAGTCCCGCCCAGATTTCACTGCGCTGGCTCATCGAACAAGAGAATGTAGTAGCTATACCCAAAGCTAGCAGTCGGGAGCACCTGGAAGCCAATATCGACATCTTTGATTTCGAGCTTAGTGATGAGGAATTCGACCGCATCGACCGACTAGAGAAGTCAGAAAGGCTTGTAAATCCGAGTTTTGCTCCAAACTGGGACTAGGCACAATAAAGGTTAGCGGAACGATAAAGGCGATTCTGTTTTTTTAAAATTGAATTGAAACAGAGTCACAGAGAGATGATTTTTAGCAAATCGGATTACTTTATCATTTCCGCAGCAGTGGTTTCTTTGGCACTGTCGGTATACCTATGGATGCAGGGAGAGAGCGAAAGTGCTGTATTTGTAGGTGTGTGGGTGCCGAGTATTCTTGGTTTCGGCAGTTATCTGAAACGTTCAGGTACGGGTAACTAATATGACTGATTATCTTCTACTTTTCGGACTATTAGTAGTTGTTTTATTTTTTACAGGTGTCTTCTTATCCATTACGGAATTTAGGGAGATGACTGATAACCCCGATAAGTACAGCAGGAAAGGCGATGCCGGGATGGATATAAAGAAGAATAGCTGAAGCAGCTATGAGCTAAGTGCTCTTGCCACGATTTTTCCGTCACTCTTCCGGATGATACGATGACATCTGCTGAAGCCATTTGTTTCGGTACCTGCAAACTCTGACAATAGCTCATCACCCTCAGTGCACTCTGCTAAGAATTCTATATCGATTTCACTGCATCGATGATCGGACGGTAAAGCATCGAGTGCCCACTCAATGTATTTTACGTTATTTACGTGCTCGTTCATATCCAGATCACTGCGCCTGACGCGAAATTGTTCTGATCCGGATGGTTCCTCATCAAAATCAATTCTCCCTTTCTGCACCTCAAGAACGTGTTCCACATCAGCCGGCGCCATTTTCAGGACGTCCTCCGGAATGCGCACGGGCCTTCTGGATTCAACATTTATCATTAACCAGTAGCTTAGGCACTTTCCGATTCGCTGGTCATTTGAAACCATTATTTCAAAATCACGATATGCCCGTAATGTATCACCGCTGGAGGGCCAGGTCTTGATACTAATCTCATCCCGCCAGTAAGGAAACGCATCCATTTTAACATGAAGACGATGCAGCATCCAGGTCAGATTTTGCTCTCTCAATTGAGAAATATCAAAATTCAGTTTCAAGGCCTGATTTCCTGCCGTTTCCTGAAGCAGATCACAAATGGATTGCAATTTTGCTCTTCCATCCGGGGCTACTTCCGATGAACGGATGGTGTACTTTTCCCGGTAGGTATTGTTTGTTTGCAAGGTCTTATCGTTTAATAAGTTGAGATGAAGGCGGCAGTTTAGTAAAGGCGAAGGCGAATATCAAAGAAAGGTGATTATGGGTCAACTATGGGCATCGACTTGATGATTGACTCGCTTAAAAAAGCTTTGATGAGATTACTTGCCGCAATGAAATAACAAATGACAGAATAGAAAAGGGTGTGTTTCTGCTTTAATGAAAGAGGAACACACCCTTAGAAAAATTATACTAAACTAGGCGTCGGCTTTTTGCCAGACGCGGCCTGCCCATAGTTTAATATCATCAAGAATGATATAGATGCTGGGAAGTATCACCAGAGTGATAACAGTTGAGAACGTCAATCCGCCCACGATAGCTCTGGCCATGGGGAAGTAGGGAGGCCCGTCCCCACCGATCTGTGTAGTACCTATACACAACGGAATCAATCCGAGAACCGTGGTGCCGGCAGTCATTAATATAGGACGCATGCGATCTCGTCCTCCTTTGGTTACGGCGTCAAAACGGGAATAGCCTTCATTACGCAACTGCGTAATATGATCAATCAGTACAATACCATTGTTTACCACGATACCCATTAATATGAGTATACCGATCATGGCCATGAAGGAGAAAGTCGTACCGGTTATGAAGAAGAACCAGAATACCCCGATTATAGCAAAGAATATGGAACTGATGATACTTGAAGGAAAGAGTATGGATTCAAACAGTGAGGCCATAACCAGGTAAATAAGGAACATGGCCAACAGCATGTTGATAATCATTTCATCCATGGCTTCCTGGTCATTGTTGAAGCTGCGACCGTAGCTCCATCCGTAACCGGCAGGATAGTTGATTTGATCCATTACCCTGGCAATCTCTTGCCGGGCTTCATCCATGTTGATATCGTCCAGGTTGATATTAATGCCAAGCGAAGTCTGACGGTCCTGACGTTGGATACTTCGCGGACCGCTGCTAATTTGAAAGTCAGCCAGTGATGCGAGCTTTACCGTCTGGTCTTCACTGATATTTATAGGAAGATTCTTGAGGTCGGTGATCGTTTGCCGGTCTGAATCCTGCATGGCCAATACTACGTCAATTTCACCGCTATTGCCGCGAACACGTCTCAGATTCATACCTCGCATGGAGTTGGAAACCATACCGGCAATTTGCTGACTGTTCAATCCGAAATTCTGTGCCCGTTGTCGATCCACTACCAGCTGTACTTCTTCGGTTCCGGCTTCAGCTTCAGAACGGACATCTGCAAATCCGGGATTCGATTCGAGCCTACGAATAACCTCCTCAGATAGAGCGATAAGTTCTTCAGAAGATTCACCAATTAGATAGACCTGTACCTGTTCGCTGTTGTTTCGGCTTGCATATTCGAATGAAGGAGCACCGATACTGATAGGAGGGAGTCCCTCTTCGATCTCTTCTTTAATCAGGGTCACGTCTTTTTTTGCATCATCTTCTTCTGTGAGAAGTATGGTTGACTGTGCATATTCACCCTGGTAATAGGTATAAACCGATTCGATTTCGAAATTCTCTTTGTTTTCGTAGAGGTAATCTTCAATTACGAAAACTGATTCTTCCACGGTATCCAGCGTGTATGTATCATTTAGATTGTAGTGCAGGTACAGTTCCCTGGAAGATTCACGGGGGAACATATCAACATTGACCATGCCCAGGGGTATGGCAGCACTGAAAATAGTAAGCATAATCAGAGCTGACGAGGAGTACCTGTGCTTCATCAGCCAACCAAGCATTTTTTCGTACTTCACCTCCAGTTTATCTACAAAATATTTCTTCTCTTTTTTCTTGGGAGGTTTGATCTTGGAGGTCAGCATAGGGATGACCGTAAGAGAAATAAACAGGGAGGCCACCAGGGCTATGATGATGCTTATGGCGACATGGTAGAGCTGTACGGCAATCATCGACAGTTCACTGATGATGTTTGGAAGAAAGACGATGATCGTTGTCAAGGTTCCTGCTGTCACCGCCATAGCTACTTTTTTAACACCCTTAATAGTGGCATCCTTGGGATCTTTGTTATCAAGCTGAGTACGATGAATGCTTTCTGTGACTACTACAGCATTATCCACCAACATACCGATGGCTAGCATCAGACCCATCATCGACAGGATGTTAAGTGACAGATCCAGAAAGTAGAGGAAGCCCAGGGTTACAATAAGTGAGAAAGGTACTGCCAGTGCTACAATCAGCGTAGTACTGATCTGCCGCAGGAAAAAGAATAGAATCATTATTGAGAAAAGTCCGCCCAGCAAGCCTGCATTTAACAGCTCCGTCAATGAACTGATGATACCGGTTGCCTGGTTGTGCATTTCATAAATATTGATGCCCCTCATCTCAGGCAGGCGATTGATAACAGCGATCTCCTCCATAACCCTGTCACCGACGGCAACGGTATTGGCACCTGACTCTTTGAATACATCCAGGCCGATAGCGTATTTCCGGTCCAAGTGCCTTCCATAATTTACTTCCGGTGTCTCATAGTTTACAGTAGCAATATCATGTACCCGGAGATTGTTTGGACCAATGACAAGGTTTTCAAAACCTTCGACAGTGGTAATTTCACCGATGGGGCGGACCAGGTAACGTTTCCCTGATTCATCTACTTTACCGGCAGTCATTGAAAAGTTGCTCTGCTGAAGTTTGCCGGCCAATTCATTCAGGTTGACGTTATGTGCTTCGATTCTCTCAGGAATCAACTCAATACGAATCTGTTTCTTTTCTACCCCATACAGATCCACTTTGGCAACCCCGTTAATGCGTTCTATGCGCTGTTTGAGGTTTCGGTCAAGCAGATCATAGGCATTAGAAAGATCCCGTTCACTGGATATTCGCAGGTTCATCATGGGATTATCCTGCGCGGAGAACTTGTTGATAAAGACGCGCTCCATATCATCGGGGAGCTGGTTGCGTACCCCGTCAATTTTCTCTTTTACTTCCATGGCTTTCAGCCCGATATCTGACCCCATTTTAAAGCGAACAAAGATTCCGGCCTGATCTTCACTGGATGTGGAACTGATCTCTTCTAGTCCGCTGATCGTCGATATGGCCTCTTCGACCGGACGGGTGATGTTTCGTTCTACCTCTTCCGGGGTGGAGTTCGGGTATGGTATGGATATGTAGGCACCGGGGAAGGAGATATCCGGGAAATATTCCAGCGGCACCATGCGGCTTGAAATGATACCGATTACTACAAATGATATGAATATCATTATGCTTGTAACCGGACGCTTAAGGGAAAGCTCAGTGAAATTCATAATTATTCCCCCTCGGTGTTAAGAGCTACTGTGTCGTAATTCTTTCGATCCATGATAGCGTACATGGCAGGAATCACTACCAAAGTCAGAAGGGTCGATACCACCAATCCGAATATGACAGTGATGGCCATTGGTGCCCGAAGTTCCGCCCCGTCGCCAAAACCTATGGCCAGTGGCAACAAGCCAAGGGTAGTAGTAAGGGTAGTCATAAGGATAGGACGCAAACGAGACTTACCGCCTTCAATAACGGCCTGCATCTTTTCCATGCCTCTTTCACGATACTGGTTAATCAAATCAATCAGCACGATCGCATTATTTACCACAATGCCTGCCAGTAAAATGAGTCCTATAAATACGACCACGCTAATTGTGGATCCGGTGATCCACAAACCAAGGATAACTCCAACCAGGGCAAGCGGTATGGTAAAGAGAATTATAAAGGGGTGCAGCAGTGACTCAAACTGCGATGCCATCACCAGGTACACAAGGAAGACAGCCAATGACAAGGCAAAAAGCAAAGACTGGAATGAATTGGACATCTCTTCATTCTGTCCGGCTACGCGTGCCGTTAATCCTGGTGGAATAGCTGTTTCGTCTAAGATAGATTGTATCTCTTCAGCTGCTGTTGCCAGGTCACCATAGCTGAGGTTAGCTGTGACCAGCGCTACCCGCTGCTGGGAAACACGACGTATTTCACTTGGTCCGGTGGCTACATTTATCTCAGCCACACTTGCCAGTGTAACCGGTTGATTACTGTTCGGATTGATAATGAGGTTGCGGATTTTATCAATAGACGATCGGTCTTCTTCACGGGCACGTACCAGTACGTCAATTTTTCGATCTCTCCAGGAATATCGCGTGGCGACATCTCCTCGTACCTTGCCAACCACAAGGTCTGCAATTTCGTACACCTGTAACCCAAGTGCAGCTGCTTTTGCACGATCAAACTGTATCTGTATTTCCGGGCTACCCAGCTCCATGGTTGACTTCACATCAGTATACCGGTCATTACCTGAGAGCTTTCGCGCAAGAAGGTCGCTCACTTTTTTGAGCTTATCCAGGTCGTAACCCGATATTTCAATTTCTACGGGTGTTTTGAAGGTAAAGAGGGCAGGGCGTGAAAATTTATATTTAAGACCGGGTACCATTTGGAGGTCATCTCTCAAACGGTCCATAGCCAGTTCCTCTTCGTCTCTGCCGGCGCCTGATGTAAGAACCACATCCAGTTCACCCCAGTTTTCGCCACCCTGATTGGGGTTGGCGTCCATTTTATTTCCGGAACCTGCAACGGCGAATGAAGATTGTACCCTGTTTAAATCACCGGCAGCCTTCTGAACGGTCTTTAGAGCTTTATCAGTGTTCTCAATTGGAGTACCCGGGGGAAGCTGAAATTCCACTTTGAATTCACCCTGTGAAAGGGATGGGATCAATTCCATACCCAGCTTAGGTACCAGTGTCAGGGAACCCAGAAGTGTCAGGAATGCCAAAGTGACTACTATAAAACGTCTTTCCACAGCCCATTTCAGTACTGCTGGATACCGGTTTTCTATAGCCATATACCCGCTTTCAAAAAGGTTCAGAACCGGATTTATAAGGAACATCAATCCCCGGCTTGTTTTTCGGAAAATCGTTTTGATGATTTTCATAATAAACGTGGGGATTGTGACGAACAGGAAGAGCCGTGCGGCACGCATCCATCGTCCCACTTTGGTTTTAGGCTCCCTTAGTTCCGGTTCCTCAATTTTCTTTTTCTCCCGTCCTGCCAAAGAGGAGAGCATTGGGATCAGGGTCACGGCAACCACCAGTGATGCAAGCAGGGAAAAGGTAACGGTCAGGGCCTGATCGCGGAACAGTTGCCCGGCTATACCCTGAACAAATACCAATGGGAAGAACACCGCGATGGTGGTAAGGGTAGAGGCAACAACGGCCGTACCGACTTCGCCGGCACCATCCTGTGCAGCCTTGAGCATATTTTTACCCATTGCTTTATGTCTGGAGATATTCTCCAAAACCACGATGGAGTTGTCAACGAGTAGTCCAATACCCAGCGCTATACCGCCCAGCGACATGATATTAAGTGTAATGTCATTGCCGTACATGAGATTGAAAGTGGCAATCACTGAAACAGGTATGGATAACGAGATGATCACGGTGGCCCAGAAATTGCGCAAGAAGAGGTAGAGCACTATGATGGCAAGTATACCTCCTATAATACCGGCATTCACAACCTCATCAACAGCCGAGGAAATAAATGTTGACTGGTCATAAACTTTCTGGATGCTGGTACCTTCCGGAAGGTTATTGCGGGAGTTGTTAATATTTCGCTCAACAGCCTGCGCTACATTCACGGTGTTGGCGTCACCTTCTTTATAGATCGCTATTTCTACCGCTTCCTGTCCGTTTAAACGTGTGATGGCTTCCCGCTCTTTATAGCCCTGGGATACCTCTGCAATGTCCTTGAGATAGACCGGGGTACCTTCCTGAATGGTAACAACTACGTTTTGTATCTGGTCGACATTCTGAAACTGGTTTAGGGTTCTCACCAGGTATTGCTGGGTTCCCTCTTCGAGCTTACCGCCTGAAAGGTTGATATTCTCAGCTCCCAGTATCTGAGTTACCCGGTCTAGAGAAATGCCCAGGTGTGATAGTCGCTCCTGGTCGATGGCTACCTGAATTTCTTCTTCAAGTCCACCGCTTATTTTAACAGAGGCCACCCCTGTGGATGACTCAAGCTCTTTCTTGATCTGCTCGTCTGCAAAACGGCGCAGCTTCTTCAGGTTGCTGATATCAGAAACCTCATTCTGCTCGTTTAGCGAAGCAAAATTGACATCCCGTTCATCCGGTTCTTTCTCTTCAATAAAGAAAGCATAGCGCATGATAGGATCGAGCGTAGGATCAAATCGAAGGATGACCGGTCGATCGGCTTCCAGGGGGAGCTGAAGGGCATCCAGCTTCTCGCGAACGTCAATACTTGAAAAATCCATTTCCGTACCCCAGGCGAACTCAAGGGTCACGTCAGACTGGCCGGTCCGTGAAATGGATCTGACCCGCTCAACATTTTTGACGACACCCAAAGCCTCTTCAATAGGTTTGGTGATCAGGTTTTCAATCTCTGCCGGAGCAGCACCTTCATACTCGGTACGAACGGTAAGAGTAGGGTAGCTTAACTCAGGCAACAGGTTAATTTTCAGCCGGCTGAGTGAGACGAATCCGAACAGGATAATCCCAAGCGTAAACATCGCTATTGTCACTTTGCGGCGTATGGAAAAGTCTATGATTTTCATCTTCTTTGGAGTGTCAAATTAAGATCAGAATGTGCGGACTTCTGTCCGTTAAACCGGTTAAGGTTCTCAAATACAGGCGTCGATTGACGGCCATGGGTTCAGTCTGACATCAGTTGGTATTTAATAGGAGACAATCTGTACCAGGGCACTGTCTTGAAGGCTGCTTTGCCCTATGGTTACCACAGAATCACCATCCTGAAGGCCGGTAAGTACTTCTATGTTGGAGCCGTTTACGTACCCGGTTTCAATAGCTCTGCGGAATACCAGCTTATCATTCAGTACATATACGCTGCTTGCACCATCCTCATTCATCACCGCTTCTTTTGGGATCATGAGCGCATTTTCACGGGTGTCATATACAATGCGAACCCTTCCAAACATCCCCGGTTTTAGTTTCCCGGATTCGTCTTTGATAGCTATAGTTACCTTAAATGTCCCGGTTTCGGGGTTTACTACCGGACTTATTCTGAGAACCTTACCTGTAAAGGTTTCGCCTTTGATGGCATCCACCTGAATGACGGAAGTCTGATTTTTTCTGAGCTTGTTCATCTCGTGCTCGGGGACATGCAGTACTGCCAACAGGGGATCAAAATCGGTTATCTTGAATGCTTCCTGGTCGGTGTTTACCATGTTTCCAACCTTCACCATCCGTTGCGAAACCACCCCGCTGATCGGTGCCTTAATCTGTGTATATTCCAGTTTCAGTTTGGTCAATTCGTATTCGGCTTTCTGGGATTCGTACTCAAATTTTGAATTTTCATACTGCTCGGCACTGATAAGCTTTCTTTCAAAAAGCTCCTTATTTCTCTGGTAGTCATTATACAGCCGGTCCATGGTAGCTTTGGCACGAGTAGCTTCGATTTCCAGCTGTTCGTCTTCAAGGCGAGCCATAATATCTCCCTTCTCAATAAAATCACCTTCTTCTACATTCAACTGCTGCACTACACCACGCACTTTAGCTACAACCATAGCCTCTTCTTCGGCTTCCAGGGTGGCGGTGGTGGAGTAGTAGGCCGAAATAGTGCCTCGCTGGGCGGATGCCATCTCGACGGGAATGGCGGCAGTAGAGTCCTTATCTTCCACGTCTTTTGACTGGGTTTCAGAGCTGCAAGAATAATTAAGAACGGCGAGAGCCCCAATCAGACTCATCAGAAAAATATTTTTTGTTCGTTTCATAATCCCTAACCGGTTGTTTGTATATATCTCATTAGAATTTTTTGTTTACTGAATGCCGATACGAGGAATGATTGGAATATGTTGCAAAACATTGGCAAGTAGCCATGTTTTTGTGATGAATGGGTATTTTAAATAGCTAAAAATGCTCTAAGAGCATTAGTATCGATACTAAATGGTAAGGAATAGCTATAGAGTGTAGAAATTAGATTCTCAATTCAGTTCTTATCGAAATCCGTGAAATCAGTGGCACTTCATGGCAAAACTCTTGTTATATTATCGCGCTGTTAAGATTTGCCCGTTCATTTCTTAATTAGCATGGTACTATCTAATCGCAAATTTTATCTCCATATGCTTATAAAAGCGAAGAACAAACCTAGCCAGGCTTTATCCACAGTTATTAATGAAATCAAAAAAGGCTCACGAGACAGCAGGCATCCCTACCGGTATGTATCCCTCGCCACTTTTGACCCTGCCGCCGAGGAACCAAATATCCGGATGCTGATTAACCGGGAGATAAACAAAGATGGCACCGTGACTCTCTATACCGATGCCCGTACACATAAAGTCAATGAGCTTAAATCGATTGGGAATGCAGCGCTCTTATTCTGGCATGATCACCATAAGGTGCAGGTTACATTAAAAGCCGAGGTAGCTATCCACAACGATGACGAGGTTGCCGAAGAGTACTGGAAGAGTGATGTGCACGGAGCCGCCCAAAAAGCCTATACGCCACTGGTAGCACCGGGCGAGCGTATTGAAAATCCATCCGATGCCCACAATTGGCCAAAAGAGTTTACATCTGAATACTTCTGCGTTTTGAAATGTGTACCATTCGAAATGGAGATTCTGCAACTGGCGGGCAAAGAGCACCTTCGACTAAAATTTAAAAGAGACAATCCTGAAGAAGAATGGCAAGGGGACTGGATTGCACCTTAGTATCCCATATCTAACATAAGATTTTAAAAGAGAACGCTGTTATTCGGTGACTTCAAAGCTTACAAACTTTATGTTGGCATCTTCCGATTTTTCTTCCACCCAGAAATAAAAAACGATAGTCCCGGCTGTTTTGTCTCCGCTTAAAATATCACTGACTTCAAAGGTTTTTTTATGGAAACCGGCAATTCTGTTCTCCTCTGATGAAATAGGAGCCCAGAGAATAAACGGCAGAATGGACTGATCAAACACGGCATAATAAATGTCCTGGTCACTGCTGTTGAATACAGTCAATTGATTCTGATTGACTGTACCAATTATTCGATCTTCTTCAACCTGTATGGTATTGTCCGAACAGCCGGCTAACAAAAGGAAAATAAGGGTTAAAAGTAGTAATAATGATTTCATATATATTTTCAAGTAATTGATGTAATCGACCGGCGATAAAATCTTACACATTTCATTAATAAGATTGCTACAGGGAATCCTCATGATTTAGCTGTATTGTAGGCATGTATATTCCTGTCGTTCAACTATAAGGACACACCGGCTTTTAAGAATAACTATTCCCGGATAAAATATTTTATTCAGAGTTATTTTCGGAAACAAATTTAAGCTCTAAGCATTACGTAATGGTCAGGAAATTGGGTTAAAAGTATTTCAATAGGGCCGGGAGTATGTTCAGTATAGATTAGAAGACGTATAGCCTATTTTAAACAGTACGTCCGACGAGTAGACTTTCCCAAAGAGTGAATAATTATTCGATTTATAGTTAACTTCACTTAATCGGTAAACTTTGAAAAACACTTATCATAAAGGGTATCGAAATATTAGGATTTCATAACCATAACCCTTAGGAAGTAAAACCTATTAGGTTTACATTCTTCAATTATATAAATGAAAAAATATCAATTAATTAGGCCTAAATAATTTAATTCGGGATAATAGAAGGGCGGCCTTTCATAAAATAAAAGGGGATGGTGTATGTGTTGTCTAACAAACCGGTTTTTCTTGTTGTTATGCCTGTTATTTCTAACGCTAAATGTTGCTATTTCTCAAACAACAGAGCGATTAATTCGCCCCGGTACTGATGTGACTCTACCCAGAGTCTCTGCAAACGATAATACAATTACTGCCGGTAAGCTTACCGGAAACGTTTTATCAGTAGAACTGGAGGTCAGTTGGGCAGCTTTCCGAATGGAGACGGAAGATCGCCCCGGTCTTAGGGTGAGGGCTATAGGTGAAAAGGGAAAGGCACCACAAATACCCGGCCCGTTACTCAGGGTAGAAGCGGGAACTGTCATAAAGGCAAAAATCCATAATAAACTTCCCGATTCCTCGATAACTGTTTTTGGTTTACACACGCGACCTTCGGAGTTGTCGGATAGTTTGTTAATAGAGCCGGGGCAGTCAAAATTAATTGAGTTCGGTGTCGGAGAGCCTGGCACTTATTTGTACTGGATACGTGTCGGAATGGGGATTTTACCGGATATGGGAGAAATGGATCAGCTTGCGGGAGCATTAGTTATTGATCCTAAAGGAGGTTCACCGGAAGACAGGATAATGGTGATTAATATTTTTAGCGAAAGAGCCGACACTCTCAAATATGATGTGCCCTGGTTTGAATCTCTGACTATCAATGGACTCTCCTGGCCTTATACGGAACGGATACGTCCATCGGTAGGAGATACCCTCAGGTGGAGAGTGATCAACGCTTCAAACAGGAATCACCCTATGCACCTTCATGGGTTCTACTACGATATAACCTCTAGAGGCGATTGGCTTAAAGATCGACATTATAATGACAATGAGATTAGAACTGTTGTTACTGAATTTATGAGGAGGAGAGAGACCATGATGATGGAATGGGTACCAAAGAGGCCCGGAAATTGGCTGTTTCATTGCCATTTGTCATTTCACGTGTCCCCCGAAATACGACTGCCCGGTGCCGGGGAATTGGATGAAGATCATGTTCATATGGCAGGACTGGTTATGGGTATTGAAGTTTCTCCGGGACCGACGGATTTGATTTCAAGGGGAGAGCCGAGGGAGTTGAAATTATATGCCAATGAGTATAAAACTGATTCGCTTTCCCGGTTTGGTTTTTCACTTGATCCGTACTACAAACCGGATTCTGTTAAATTAACAGCCCCGGGACCATTATTGATAATGAAGCAATACCAAAGTACGAATGTCACGGTATCTAACCGCATGTCTATACCCACCGGAGTTCACTGGCACGGGCTGGAGCTTGACAGCTGGGCAGACGGTGTTCCGAATTGGAGTGCATCGGATGGAAAAGTTTCTCCCATCATTGCTCCGGGCAAAGAATTCACTTATAAGCTATCCCATATGAGGTCCGGAACTTTTATTTACCATAGTCATCTTGACGATATACATCAGCTTACCGGCGGACTGTACGGTGGTCTTGTAGTGTTGCCGGAGGGCAAAACGTATGATCCTGATACCGATCATGTCTACATCGTTCAGTGGAGAACCCCAAATCCTCAAGCTTTTAGTGATGTGGAACTCAATGGCAGAGTGCAACAGCCGGATATTCAGATAAAGGCAGGAGAATTACACAGAATACGTGTGATAAATATCGCTCCGGCAGGGAATATTTCTGTACGAATGTTGAAAGGTGAAGAATCATATCCCATCATGGCCCTGGCAAAGGACGGCGCGGACCTTCCGGAAAGTCAGCAGGTTCAAATTGAAGAGAGTCCGCGTTTTGGAGTTGGCGAGACGGCTGATTTTTTATTTACGGCAACCGAGCCGGGCAATTATGAATTAGTGGTAGGATATAGTCCAAAATTCAGCTGGCGACAGAAATGGATTGTTGGAGTAAATGAAAACCTTACTAAAGAATAATTAAGATAGAAAGTTCAGCTAACTGCCTTAACCGGATCCTTAAGACTTCATTCTAGGTAATGGTCATAATTGCCTGATTTAAAAACGGTTTTAGGCAGCCTTCCCTTATTATTTTTTGAACATTTCAGGGTGCTGTTTATGGAAATCTGTGGCCTGTTGGTATGTTTTGGCAACACCTAACAGGGTAGCCTCATCAAACAGGTTGCCCATGAAGGTAATACTGGTGGGCTCTCGGTTATCATTGAAGCCGTTGGGCAACACAACTGACGGGTGACCTGTAAGGTTGGTCAGCACGAGATTGCTCCCACCAAAAGCTGGAGAGACGTATACATCCACATTCTGCATCACCGAATCCATTTTTTGGATCAGTACTTCCCTGGCCCGGTTCGCCTGAATATACTCCACGGCCGGGATAAAACGGGAGGCCCGAAAGACGTTGGGCCAGGCATTTTGTCCCTGCCGCACCATCTCATCATCCTTTCCACTGCGTGTCAGTTCATCGAAAGCCGCAGCTCCCTCAGCTGATAAGATAAAGCTCAATGCTCCGGAGGGATAATCAGGAAGTTCTATTGGAATCAGTTTGGCTCCAAGATCTCGAAGTGTGGCGAGGGTGAGACTGTCATTATCATGGTTATAATAATCCCTATTGAAAGCCGATTTGAGGTAACCGATACGCAGTTTGCTGAGGTCCGTTTCTTGCTTGTAATTGAATGGAAGGTCAATAACGCTTTGATCGTGGCCGTCCGGACCATAAATAGCGTCAAATACTATCGCAGCATCCTCAACCGATCGTGTTATGGGACCGACTTTGTCCATAGTCCAGCTTAAAGCCATCGCTCCATGGCGACTGACTCGTCCGAAGGTAGGTCTCAGCCCCGTAGTCCCGGTACGGGATGAGGGAGAAACTATAGAACCCAGGGTCTCTGTACCGATGGCGAAGGGGACCAGTCCTGCGGCTGTGGTAGCGGCTGAACCCGCTGAGGAACCGCTGGATCCTCGCTCAAGGTTCCATGGACTTCGAGTTCTACCCCCGAACCATACATCGCCCCAGGCAAGGGCACCAAGGGTAGTCTTGGCTACCAAAATGGCACCTGCTTCATCCAGCCTCCGGGCCACGGTCGAGGTCAAATTAAAAGTTTGCTCCTTGAATGGCATGGCTCCCCAGGTTGTTTTATAACCTTTTACCGCAAAAAGATCCTTCAGCCCATATGGGATTCCATGCAGCGGTCCTCGATAAGTACCGGTGTCCAGTTCTTCATCACGTTTTCGGGCCTGTTCGAGTGCTCTTTCTTCGGTCAATGTGACCACTGCATGCAAGGTGTCATCAAATCTGTGCAGCCTGTCGATAAAAAATTCAGTGAGTTCTACGGAGGTAATCTCTCTCTGTTTTATCAGGGAAGCCAGTTCCTTGACTGTGTAGAAGGCGAGTTCCGAACGGTTTTCAGGCATCGGTACATCCTCCGGTATATCCCAGTGGATAGGTTCCTGCTCATGGTTGAAGGTTTTACCCGGAGGGATGGGATTAAAAATAAGAGAAGGGGGTAACGAATTCGGCAGATTGAGTTCACGAATAGACTGATAATCTTCCCGGGCACTTTCTAAATCCTCGAGCATGGAGTCGCGTTCGGCTTCGGTAAATTCCAATCCTATGATTTTAGAAGCCTCAGTCACCACTGTGGAGGTAATATCGCTATTGATCACAGAAATTGAGGTGAAGGCGAGGATGAAGCCCAGTGAGATGCCCAGGGCAAGAGTAACAGATTGTTTCATGATTATCAGTGAAATAAGTTGTAAATGTATCTGCCAATATAATAGCCTGCGAAGAAAATAGAAGGGAATTCACAGTCTTTAACAATGAGCATTCTAAGATGCCGGGGAAGGTAAAGTCAGACTATAGCTTGAAAATAAAATAAGGGCGCCACCGATCAGGATGACGCCCCTAAGGGATATTGGGATATACTCTTTAACAACTAAAAAAATCTATCTAAAAGTGATCAGCTCACTTTAGAAGTATTGTAAATGAGCCGATGTTACCAGCTCTTTTACAATCATCTTTTAGAATACCTAACACTAACGAAGAGGCTGCTTCTTTATTGGATAAAAAGTGTAATTAATTTCAGATTTCTTGTCGTTACTAACCCACACAACCTGATAACTTAATCAGGCCGTTTTAAAATGAACATCTTCTTCTGATTGGCTTCTTGGATGAATTACCATTATTATGGCGGGTACATTCTTAAACTTTCAATTACTGATTTGATATGGGTCCCTGTCTCTTAATGAATTGAGTGCAGGGTGAATAGGGAATCCGGTGATTTCATAATGAATGGGAAAGTCCGGAGCAGTCCCCGCTGCTGTAAGTTTCACGCACATAGAGCTCATCGGAGCTGTTTTTGTGCGTATCTTTTGATACCAACCATATACCACTCTTGCCTGCTTTTTATGTTTGTGCAAGGGGAAGGTTCTCAGAAGTGGAACAAGCCAGAAGACCTGCCTGTGTTGATGAAGGAAATGCTTTCGGGAGAAAAGCTGAACCTATGCCTGAAACATCTCTTCGCTACGCTTGCTTATTATCATTTGTCGCCTGGTTGAGCTTCATATCTTGTACTTCTGATGGAAGCCGCGAATCCAAAGCAAACCGGGTGAGTCAGACTACTTATACATTTAGGGATACGGCTACGGTTAAGTATGCCAGCGGATTCCACATCGAATATAAAGAGAACTACAAGCTGCTCGAAATACGAAACCCCTATCAGGATCTTACAGATACACTTCGTTATATCCTAAAGCCGCGGGGAATAGTGCTTGATACGGCATTTACCGATGCACAGGTGATAGATATTCCGGTTCGGACAATGATCGCCACATCGACAACGCATATAGCACTGACAGAGATGCTGGAGGCTAACGAAATTATCACCGGCATGGTCGGTGCTGAATATGCCTACAGTTCTGAAATCAAAAAAATGTTGGACGAAGGAAAAATTACAGGATTCAACCAGGGTGAATTCAACAAAGAGCAGGCCTTAGCCTTGCAACCCGACCTGATAATGGTTTCAGCCGGTCAATCCTCCCAATTTGATGATTATCGCGTTCTTATGGATTCGGGGATTAATGTATTATTAAATTCCGAGTGGCTTGAGACAACGCCATTGGGAAAAGCTGAATGGGTGAAGATGATGGGGGCATTATTGAACCGCGAAGATATGGCCAATGAACAGTTTGGAAAAGTTGCCACTCAGTATCACAACCTAAAGGGAAAAGTTGCGGAAGCGAAGGAGAAGCCTCTCGTGATTAATAATTTGCCTTACAAAGGTGCGTGGTTTGTTTCTGGAGGCGATAGTTTTACCGCCCGTTACCTAAAAGATGCCGGGGCTGATTATCCATGGTATGGAAACTCATCTACCGGCGGACTGCGAAAAGACTTCGAAGCGGTCTATGAAGTGGGGTTAAAGGCAGATGTGTGGATCAATCCGGGAGCTGCCAATTCACTGGACGAAATCATTGAAAAGGATTCTCGATTCCGGGATTTCAAGCCTTTAAAAAGCGGAAGAATCTACAATAACAATAGGCGCATGAGTGATTCAGGTGGAAATGACTACTGGGAGTCGGGAGTGGTACATCCGGAACGCGTACTTGCCGATTTGATACATATTTTTCATCCTGAAATTCTCTCGGAAAGAGAACTATACTACTACAAAAAACTTGATGTGGGTGCTGATGAGTAGTAGTGAAGTCCATACCAAACATAAATGGCCTGATACTACCATCAATACCGGTTATCTATTGCTGTTGGTTGCGGGGGTGGCAGTACTATTTCTTGGCAACATAGCACTTGGGTCGGTATCCATACCCATTGGGGATATCATAAACATATTATTCAGGGGAGAATCCGATAATGCGGCCTGGGTTAAGATTATTGAAAATATCCGTATTCCACGTGCTTTTACGGCTATTCTGGCAGGAAGTGCCCTTTCTGTGGGCGGATTGTTGATGCAGACCTTGTTTCGTAATCCACTGGCAGGACCCTCGGTACTTGGCATTACCGCAGGTGCCAGTTTGGGTGTAGCCATAGTGATGTTAACGGCAGGTACCATCACCAGTATTTTTGCAATTCAGCAGCTTGGAAGTCTGGGAAGCTGGATGATAATCGTTGCTGCCAGTATCGGCTCGGCTGCAGTACTGCTATTGATACTGTTGATATCTATGCGTATCCGTGACAGTGTAACGCTGTTGATAATAGGGCTCATGATAGGAAACATGACTATTGCCCTGGTGAGTATCTGGCAATATTTCAGTAATCCTGAGCAGATTCGTGATTATCTGATCTGGACCTTCGGCAGCCTGGGCGGGGTTACATCAGGACAGCTTTGGCTTTTAACTCCGGTGGTGGTCGTCGGATCATTTATTGCTTTTGGCCTTTCAAAAAATCTCAATGGAATGTTGCTGGGAGAGAATTATGCCCGAAGCATGGGGCTTTCGGTACAGCGATCCAGAATTTGGATTATCCTAAGTACAAGTTTGCTTGCAGGAGGAGTTACTGCATTTTGCGGTCCTATTGGCTTTGTCGGGGTTGCGGTGCCTCACCTGACCAGATCCCTGCTGAATACCAATGAGCATCGCATTCTAATACCTGCAACCTTTCTGATGGGAGCCATGCTGATGCTCGCCTGTGACATAGTTGCCCAGGTTCCCGGTAGTTCAACAACCCTGCCTATCAGCGCGGTAACTTCAATGGTGGGCTCACCGGTGGTAATTTGGGTAATTATCAAACGAAAAAACCTTCAGGCTTCCTTTTCATGACCGAGAAAAACGTCGTCTTACATACCGAAGACCTGAAGATAGGTTACAAAGCCAAAGGAGGGCAGGAGACCATCGTAGCTGAGCATATAGATGTGGACCTTCATTCCGGGGAGCTTATTTGCCTGTTAGGACCTAACGGTTCCGGAAAATCCACGCTGATTAAAACGCTGGCCGGAGTTCATAGCAAGCTCGGGGGACAGATCACCGTCTTTAATGAATCAATTGATTTGTTGTCAAGAAAAGAGATTGCCCATCGACTAAGCACTGTACTGACAGATCGGGTGACGGTAGGTAACCTTTCTGTGTATAACCTCGTTGCATTTGGACGTTCTCCCTACACCGGGTGGCTGGGTTCCCTGAGCAAAGAGGACGAGGAGAAAGTACGTTGGGCGATAGAGGCAACAGGATTAAAAGAATTTGTAAATAGGGATATCAACAAACTAAGTGACGGAGAATTACAAAAGGTAATGATAGCTAGGGCACTCGCGCAGGATACATCAGTCATTCTGCTGGACGAACCTACGGCCCATCTGGACCTGCCGAACCGTGTCGAAATTATTCGCCTATTGCGTAAGCTGGCGCATGAAACAGGGAAAGGCATCCTACTTTCTACACATGAACTTGATCTCGCTTTGAAGGCCGGTGACCGCATATGGTTGATGAATAGGGAAAAAGAGTTATTCAAAGGGGTACCCGAAGATCTGGTGCTCAACGGTACATTCGAGGAGGTATTTAAAAAAGACAGTTTTGATTTTGATATAGAGACCGGGTCATTCAAGATCCACCGGCATAAAGATAAAATTGTTTCAGTTAATGGAGATCCGGTTCCGGTCTTCTGGACGCGACGGGCATTGGAAAGAGAAGGATATCGTGTTGTGGAAGGAGAGGGTGCTTCACTTACGATAACTGCGCAAACAACAAAGGAGAGTTATAGATGGCAGATCAATGACAAACTTTCAATCATTAATGCAAGATCAGTCTATGAACTTCTTTCAGCCTTGCGTAAAGAGAATCTTAGTTAATAGCTGCAGTTAACGGGCGGTACTAAAAGAAGGAACAGAAATAAATTAGACCTCCGATTTGACCATTCTGCAATATCCGTTTTGAAAGTTTAATTACTCACTTTATTTTCGGTCGTGCATTGGTTTCGCCCCGTCTTAGCGGGTCGGATTAAAAGGGAATCCGGTGACATTTCCATTTACATGGTTAGATGAAGTCCGGAGCATTCCCCGATGCTGTAAGTTCTCCGCATATAAATCTTACAAGACAAGTTTATGTGCGTAACTTTTGATACCAACCAAGAACCACTCTTGCATATAAATTTTTATTTATCTGTGAGGGGAAGGCTGTCAAAAGGAGAACGAGCCAGAAGACCTGCCTCTGCATGTACATTCGTAGCTTTCGGGAGAAAAGCGAAGAGTAGATGCAGTCCCTATTACTGTATTTAGCCCTTTTAAGGTTTCCCAAAGGTGCGAATGATGTTTCATCATCATTTGTAACCTAACACACAAGAATGAATATATTTAAACCACTTCTAACGGTTTCAGCCGTTTTAGCGATACCGCTATTCCTGCCGATCGATGCGGCGGCCCAATCTGAAACTACACAAATTGATACCGCAAAAGTCTACACCCTGGATGAAGTCATTATCAGTGCCAGCCGCATTGAGGAGAATCCATCCATGGTTGGGCGTAATGTAACGGTCATTAGCAGGGAAGACATAGAAAAGTCTCTTGCATTTAATATAGCCGATTTGCTTGCCGAACAGGAGAGCATTCATATGATCGGTAACAACCAGACACCGGGTTCGCTGCAACAGGGTTTTATACGCAACTCTAACAGCCGTCATTCAGTGATTATGGTAGACGGGGTTCGCATCAGCGATCCCTCTACGGTCAACAACAGTGCCGACCTCTCGGAGCTTTCCCTTGCCGGGGTGGAGCGTATTGAAATAGTACGAGGCTCTCACAGTACGCTTTATGGCTCATCGGCAATAGGAGGTGTAATTAATATTATCACAAAGAAAAAAGGCGCGGAAGGCTTTAATCTTGATTTCACGACCGACCAAAGTCTTTTTAACCGGCAATCATGGTCGACCAGGAATAATATGATGGTCAATATGACGTCACCCGGTGGCTTTTATGCCGATGCCGGATTTTCCCATCAATACTCCAACGGTATGGATGCTACCATAGACACCGTTAACGCTCCGAACTCATACAATCCCCAGGACCGTGATGAATTCAGAAAACTTGACCTGATTGGAAAGGTGGGATATAAGACGGATAAATCAGATATCTTCATATCGTACCGCAATGAAAATCAGAGCAATGAGGTAGATCAGGGTGCCTTTAATGATGACGACAACGCAAAGGTAGATTTCTATCGTGACCTTTTTTCTTACGGCGCTTCTTATTCTTTCAATAACAAGCTTGAGGTTGGTTATGAAGGAGCCTATTCCGATTTGGGTAGAGACTTTGTCAACGACTCTTCCCGAATTAATGCAGCCGGTGATTTTGACGGTACCTATGTAGAGACCAATGCAGAGGGAACGCTTTGGGAAAATGCCCTGACGACCACTTTGAGAACCGATCACCTAAAATCAATTCTGGGAGTTGAATCCTCCGTCCAGACCATGAGTTCAAGGAATTACGTTTTCAGCAGAAGTCCCTTTGGTGTATTTGAGCAAGTGACTGATCTGGATTCTTTAAATCTAAAAGAATCTATCAATTCGGCTTTTATCCATTCGGAAATTAACGGAGGTGTGATTGGGAGGTCAATGGAACCTTTTTCATTAGTTCTGGGAACTCGCTACTCGCACCATAACAAATTCGGAGGGCACCTAACTTACGAGGTTAATCCAAAACTGAGGCTCTCAAATTCTTCTCTTGTGTATGCAGCCCTGACGACGGGGTACAATGCTCCTTCATTGTACCAGTTGAATTCACCTGAGCAGGGTTTTGGTGCTTTCACTAATAGGGGTAATCCGAACCTTGAACCCGAAAAATCGGTCTCTTATGAGTTGGGTTGGAAACAGGAGTTCGGTGATTTCATGAATCTCAATATATCCCTGTTCAGAACGGTTGTCAGTGATGTTATCGAATATGTTTATCTCTGGGAAGGCAACAGTGCGATCAATAATCTAACTGCTAACGAGTATCTGGGTGATACTTATTTGAATATTTCCCGTCAGGAGATCAATGGTTTTGAAATGGGTCTTGATATAAGGCCGGCATCAAACCTGGAGTTCAGTGGGAATCTAAGCCTGACAGATGCTACTCTGTTCTTTTCTCCGGAGGACATCAATCAATCGTATACCGGTGGCAATCATGTTCAGATTTTTGAAAGCGGAGCGTTCGTAAATGAATCGCAGGAGATTGATGGGCTAACCCGACGTCCGCAGGTATCCTCTACACTCAAGGTAACGTATAGACCTCTTACAAAGCTAAGAGTGATGGCAACTACCCAGTTTATAGGTTCACGTGATGATGTTTTCTATAGTGCCGGCCTGGGACCTTTCGGAGCTCAGGATAGGGGACGTGTAGCGGGATACAATATTACTGATCTAACGGTGGGTTACCGGCTGACTAAAAATTTATCCCTGACTGCAAAAGTAAGCAACCTATTCGATACAGATTATATTGAAATTAATGGATTTCAAACCCGCGGCAGGGGGGTAATGGTCAGAGCGAAGGTTGATTTCGGTTCATTTTAAAAATAGATATTGCAAAATATAATTCTATAAAGCCACTTTATTTCTTTACCAATCAATCAAAAAATACCTGTGAGTGGTAACTATTTTACTTTCTTACATGAATATTTAATACAAATATAAAATAATAAGATGTATATATTATATATTATTTAAATACATATTAAATTATTAAATAATGACTGAATATGTTTAGTAACAATATTTATTGCGATAGACAATAAGTAAGATAAATTAATCGCCAATTATTATTGTGGATAATTATCCACAGCTACATTTAGTCGAAAATACGATTTCTAAAAAGTACTAATCAGGCTATTGGACGTACTTTTCATAGCAATATTTCGTGACTTGACGGTTTCTATATTCGAGTATTTCAATGATAAAATTATTACAAAATTGTTATTGCGAAATATCTCCTAAGTCTCTAAAAATCAATTGTGGATAACTACCCATATTTGTGGAAAAGTATTCCAATTTTAACTTGCACACCTGCCTGAGTCCTGTATATTATCAGACACGAAACGGCTTGAATAGGGCAAGCCTTTCTTCTTCTCAAGTTTATTTTCTAAGACAGAATCAAAGTTAAGTTACAGGAGTTTATCTATGAAATTTACACGCTATTACACCAAGGACGAATGGGATACCCCTTTCGGAGACATGAAGTTCGTTACCAGGAAATCAGAAATTAAGAATCCGGACGGTTCCATTGTATTTCAGATGGATGAGGTGACCGTACCGAAATCCTGGTCACAAATGTCAACAGATATTATCGCCCAGAAATATTTCAGGAAAGCCGGAGTCCCTGCAAAAATCAAGAAGAAGTCGGAGAAAGGCGTCCCTAAATGGCTGCAACAATCCGTTGCTGATGAGAAAGCTCTAAAAAAATTGGAAGAAGAAGACCGCTACGGTTCCGAAACCGATAGCCGCCAGGTTTTTCATCGTCTCGCGGGATGCTGGACCTATTGGGCATGGAAACACGATTACTTTGATTCTGAAAAAGATGCCAAGATTTTTTATGACGAACTGTGTTATATGCTGGCCAACCAGATGGCGGCACCGAACAGTCCTCAATGGTTCAACACCGGATTGAATTGGGCCTATGGCATTAATGGTCCTGCGCAGGGACACTATTATGTAGATGGAAAGACCGGAGAACTAAAGAAATCGGAAGATGCCTATACCCATCCGCAGCCACATGCCTGCTTTATACAAAGTATTGACGACAATCTTGTAAATGAAGGCGGTATCATGGACCTATGGGTTCGTGAGGCGCGCCTCTTTAAGTATGGTTCCGGGACAGGCAGCAACTTCTCAAAAATTCGCGGTGAAGGCGAACCGCTGAGCGGTGGCGGCAGGTCTTCCGGATTGATGAGTTTCCTGAAGATAGGTGATAAAGCAGCCGGTGCTATTAAATCAGGCGGAACCACCCGGCGTGCTGCCAAAATGGTGACTTTGGATCTGGATCACCCGGATATTGAAGAGTATGTCAATTGGAAAGTTCGGGAAGAGCAGAAAGTGGCTTCCATTGTAACAGGTTCCAAAATTCTGGAGCAGCACCTCAGAAAAATTATCAAGCTTTGCAATAAACCTGTTGAGATTGAAGGCAGAACCTTTAACGGAGCTGTCAGCCGTGATCCACTCAAAAACAAAGAGCTGGGCCAGGCGATTAAAGAAGCAAAACAGGACCAGGTTCCTCTTAACTATATAGAGCGGGTTGTTCAGCTGGCTGCCCAGGGTTTCACCGATCTTAAATTTGACACCTACGATACGGATTGGGATTCCGAAGCCTATAATACGGTAAGCGGTCAGAATTCCAATAACTCCGTCCGCGTGCCCAACAGCTTTATGAAAGCGGTTAAGGAAGACAAGGAGTGGAACCTGTATTATAGAACCGAGCTCCGCGATGCTAAAGAGGAAGGCCGAGAACCCGAAGCCCACAAGACAATGAAGGCGCGCGAACTTTGGGATGATATTTCCTATGCTGCTTGGTCTTGTGCAGATCCCGGTGCCCAGTATCATGATACAATCAACGAGTGGCATACCTGTCCCGAAGACGGACCGATCAATGCCAGCAATCCTTGTTCAGAGTATATGTTCCTGGACAACACGGCCTGCAATTTGGCTTCGTTAAATCTCATGAAGTATTTCAAGACTGATGAATGCAAGGAATTTGATGTCGAATCTCTTAAGTTTGCTTCCCGTATCTGGACTACAGTGCTTGAAATCTCTGTATTGATGGCCCAGTTTCCTTCCAAGGAAATTGCCGACCTATCTTATAAATTCCGGACTCTCGGTCTCGGATATGCAAATCTAGGAGCTGCCCTGATGGTACAAGGCGTACCGTATGATAGTCCCGAAGGTTGTGCTATTGCAGGGTCACTGACCAGCATCATCCATATGGGTGCCTATGCTACCAGTGCAGAACTGGCTAAAGAGCTGGGTACTTTTGAAGGATACGAAAGAAACGAAGAACATATGCAGCGGGTGCTCAGAAATCACCGTCGTGCAGCTTATAACGTGGATCCCGAGAAGTACGAAGGTCTAACTGTCAAGCCGATGGGTATCGATGCAAATATTGCACCGGATTACCTGCTCAAAGCAGCACGCGAAGAAGCTGACCGGGCTGTTGAGATGGGAGAGAAGCATGGCTTCCGAAATGCGCAGGTTACCGTGTTGGCACCCACCGGTACTATCGGACTCGTTATGGACTGTGATACAACCGGTATTGAACCAGACTTTGCACTGGTCAAGTTTAAGAAATTGGCCGGCGGCGGGTATTTTAAGATTATCAATCAGAGCGTGCCTAGAGCGCTGGATAATCTCGGGTATTCTCCAAAAGAGAGTGAAGAGATTATCAAGTACGCAAAGGGTCATGCTACTCTGGAAGGTTGCCCGCACATCAATGAGGAAACTCTCCGGGAGATGGGATTCGATGATGAGCAGCTGGATTCCATCGAGGAAGCACTGCCCAGCACTTTCGATATCAAATTTGCCTTCAACCAGTGGACACTGGGTGAAGAGTTTTGCAAAGAGGTATTGGATCTCAGCGAAGAGCAACTGTCGAACCCCCAGTTCGATATGCTGAAGCATCTTGGTTTCAGTATCCAGGAGATTCAGGAAGCAAACGATTATGTTTGCGGTACAATGACGATAGAGGGAGCTCCCCACATCAAGGATGAGCACCTGCCTGTATTCGACTGTGCCAACCGCTGCGGTCGCACCGGGACTCGTTATATCAAGCCCGGCGGACACATTCGCATGATGGCCGCTGCACAGCCCTTTATTTCAGGTGCTATCTCTAAAACCATCAACCTTCCCAATGAAGCAACCATTGATGACTTCAAGGATGCTTACATGTTATCGTGGGAGCTGATGCTTAAAGCCAATGCACTTTATCGAGACGGTTCAAAGCTCAGTCAACCGCTTAACAGTTTGAGCGATGTCTTTGAGGAATTGGATGATGAAGATCTGGACGAAGAGACCGCAGCAGCACAGGACAAAGTGGTAGAATCCGCCGAACGCATCATCCATAAATACGTAGCCAAGCGTCAGCGTATGCCAAACCGAAGAAGCGGGTATACCCAGAAGGTTAAGATTGGGGGTCAAAGCGTCTACTTGCGTACAGGTGAATATGAAAACGGACAACTCGGTGAAATATTTATTGATATGCACCGTGAAGGCGCCGCTTTCAGAAGCCTCACTAACTGCTTTGCTATCGCCATTTCGCTGGGATTACAGCACGGCGTACCGCTTGAAGAATTTGTTGATGCCTTTACCTTCACCAAGTTTGAGCCAAGCGGTATGGTCAATGGAAGTCCGCATATTAAAATGACCACATCGGTTATTGACTTCATCTTCCGTGAATTGGCAGTAACCTATCTTGGCCGGGATGACCTGGCTCATGTTCCTGCCGAAGAGATACTTACCCGAAAGCTACGTCCTTCCGAGCAGGAAAAGAAGACGAAGGAAGAAGCTTCCCGAAACGGGCAGGATGTAGAAGCAAAAGGACAACCTCAGCCACAGCCGGAGACGGTGGGCGATACCACACAAACCGGCAGTGAGAGGCAAACCAAAGGAAGTTATGAAAGTGATTATGAACGGGCGAAAGAATTAGGCTATACCGGCGACTCTTGCCCTGAATGCGGGAGCATGACTATGGTTCGCAATGGTACATGTCAAAAATGTATCACATGCGGCTCAACCACGGGCTGTTCCTAATAATTCATTTCCCATGAGAACAACATCAAGCCTGTCGGATGATATCCGGCAGGCTTTCTTATTTTGGCCAATCTTTTACACTTAAATCAGCGCGTGGGAATAGGTTCCTTATAGTAATTACCTGTTCCGAAAATTGTGAGTATAAAAAAGGAACAGGGAAGTCGGAGAATACTTTAATTTGAATCAATTATAAATACTATAATGGAATGTTAAATGCCTAAAGTATGCTTTTAAAAATAGAATAGAAAAATAAAAAAGTTAAAATAGGTATATATTATGAGAAACGACGAAGATGTTAAAGTCGATATAGCAAAGCAATTAAAATGGGATGCCCGAATAGACGCATCCGAGGTAAGTATCAAGGTAAACAATGGAAAAGTCGAACTGGAAGGCAATGTACCGACCATGACGGCAAAATCCGCAGCATTCGATGATGCCTACCTGGTAGACGGAGTTCTATCGGTTGACAACAAATTGGATGTTGAGATACCCTCAGTTAAATCCACACCTACCGATTCAGAAATCAGAGACAATGTGGTAACAGCCCTTAGCATAAACTCTGACGTAGAATCCTACAAAATTGACGTCACAGTTGATAAAGGCTGGGTCACACTGGAAGGCACCGTCAATGCTTACTGGGAAAAAGTCTCCGCTGAGAATGAAGTATTGGATATTAACGGAGTACTCGGTGTAAGTAATAATCTGGGCGTGGTACCCACTGAGAGTTATCTGGATGAAAATATAGCGGAAGATATTATCAGTGCTCTTGAACGAAATGTTCATGTCAACGCCGATGATATTGATGTGAAGGTTGAGGACGGAAAGGTTACTCTTGACGGTACTGTAAAAACCTATACTGCCAAGAATGCTGCCTTTGATTCCGCACTCTATACGCCCGGAGTGATAACCGTTAATAACAGAATTATTGTGGGTTAGAACCCTAAAAGTTTAAGGGAGACGAGGCCTGTACTTCACATTATAGGAGGCAGGCCTTTTCTATATATTCTGGATAAACCAGACGGAAGCGTGATTTTTTAAGTTACTTATTTTTGGTTATCGTCCTGTTTAGAAATGAATCCTAACGAACAGGTAACACTGCAGCATGAAGATCCTCTATATCTTTCCTCATCCCGATGACGAATCATTCGGTCCGGCGCCGGCCATATCTTCACAAATCCGGCAGGGGCATGAAGTCTACCTATTGACGTTAACCAAAGGGGAAGCTACCAAACAGCGACATCGACTGAATGTCAGCAAAGAAGAAATGGGGGAGATCCGTTTTAAAGAGATGCAGTGTGTGGAGAAGGTACTGAATTTATCAGGCATGGAGGTCCTGGATCTGCCGGATAGCGGACTCAAGGAGATGAATCCGATAGATATTGAAAAGGTGATTCGTGATCACATCGATGAGATAAAACCTGAGGTGCTGGTTACCTACGCAGTTCATGGGGTAAGTGGTTTTGAAGATCACCTGGTCACACATGCCGTGGTTAAAAGGGTATTTTGCAAAATGAGGGAGAATGGATCAGGATATCCCAAAAGGCTGGCTCTCTTTACTCATTACACGGAAAAAGAGGTGGAGAGCAAATTCAACCTGAAATCATCCAAAAAAGAGGAGATCGACTGCTGGGTTGAAACGGATAATACAGATCGTCAAGCCTTTCTGGATGCACTCGACTGTTATGAGACCTATCAGCAGGTCATCGAAGATAGCGGGGTAAAGCAGGCAGTGGGAGAAAGTGTACCCTTTGAAATTTTCGGAGAGGACTTTGATCCACCGCTGGAGCAGATAACTGACCGGTTACCATAAAGCAGTCACTATTGCTTCGTAATTAAGGTATGAGTTATGATTACAACAGGTATTCAAGAACACTGCTAACAGGAAGAAGAGGAATAAGCAAACATCCTATAAGTATTATTGAATCATGAAAAAATATCCTTTCTGGTTAAAGTTTACCATCATTCTTCTGGGTCTCATCCTATTTTACATTGTATTGGTATATGGCAAATTCATACTCATGCCCATTGCGATGTCTGCGCTGCTGGCCATGCTGCTGGAACCGTTGAGCGGAGTGCTTGAAAAACTTAAAATAGGCCGTATGGCTGCCATTTTATTAAGTCTCTTATTGGTCATCATTGTAACCATTGGCATATTTTCACTACTATCCATCCAGTTCGTACAATTTGCCGATAGACTTCCGGAAGCAAATGAAAAATTGCAGGTTATCAGCAGTAATCTTCTAACCTTTTTCCAGGATATTTTCGGAATAGCTCCCGAACAGCAGGTAGATTTTCTGCAGCAGGGACTAAGCAATGTTATTGACAGAAGCGGTGAATACCTGAGTACTGCGGTAGGAGCCACTACCAGTGTGTTCACTACCCTCACCATCCTCCCGTTCTTTGTCTTCTTTATGATGTATTATAAAGAGATGTATCAAACATTTATTCATCAGGCTTTCAAGGGTGAAGAAACCCGTGCTATTGATTCGGTTATCGAGGAAGTACAGGCAGTGACACAGAATTATATTGTAGGCATGATCAGTGTTATCGGTATATTGGGTATACTTAACTTTATTGGTCTTTGGCTCATAGGTCTGGAACATGCCCTGTTCTTTTCTGCTTTTGCAGCAATATTAGCTGTGATACCCTACATCGGAATTATAATCGGCAGTTTGCCGGCCATTCTTTTTGCCCTTCTTTTCACCGATTCCTTGCTCACCCCGCTTGGCGTAATTGGGGTTTTTTCCATTGTTCAATTTCTGGAAGGCAATTTCATTACGCCCAATATTATCGGATCACAGGTAAGTATAAATCCATTCATGGCCCTTATCGCCTTAATCATTGGCGGTGAAGTCTGGGGAATTGCTGGGATGATTCTTTTCGTACCCTTTTTGGGTATCCTGCGCTGCGTATTGGTAGAAGTGGATGACCTTCGACCATATGGTTACCTGCTGGGTAACAATATCCGGTATAAGTTTAATTCAGGTTCCGATTAAATCTGAAATAGCCTGTCGCCGGACTTCCATATTGCCTTGAAGAAGGGAGTATAGGGTAGGCTTCCCATAATTTTGAAATCCTCAAACAGTGCATTTTCCTCGTCAAGGAATTTGAATATTTGGTCAATCTTATTTTTCGAGAATAAGATTTCAAAAATTCGCAGGGCATCGTAAGGGTTTTCATGAAGGATATGTAGCAGCCATAAATCATAGGCCCTGTAACGAAAAGAAGACCTACCCGGCAGGGCCGGTTGTCCCGAATTCAGCAGTTCCGCGACAATTTCTTTAGAGTGCTCATGAATATTGGTAAAAGTATAGCCGGTCGTGGGTTTGGTGAGTCCACCTGATCGTCCCAAATTTAAAACCCTTTCTGAGTACCAGGGAACATAAGGCAGATCCTGCATGGGAATTTCCCCATACTCTTTTCTGACAACCCGGTAATCTATACGTTTTAGTCCGTATTTATTGCTCAGGTATACCTCAACTTTCTTTTCAAAAAAATCTTTCTTCCGGATGCGGGAATCAAACAGGGTATACTCTACCAAAGCACTTTTATCTGTCCATGGAAGCACATACATAAAAGCCAGACCTGTCTCATAGGTATTATCAAAATCCATCAGCATGAAAGAGTCACTATTGAATACCGTATCAGGCGTTTCAATCTCGTAACCCAGAAAACTCTGTATCAATGGGTATTTTATATTCGTACTGCGGAATTCGGGAGGTATGAAACAGCTTTGAAAAATATAATCGGCTGAAAAAGTTGAATCTTCTGTTTCCAGTAAGGGACGATTCTTATCTCCTTTGATATCAGCTATATCAGATTCGATCAAATCAAATGAAGGATGAGCCCGCAACTTTGAAAGTATGAATTCTCGGTAATCACCGCTTCTGATACAATAATAGGGGTATTGCTCTAATGGTTGGGAGAGTACTTCATCTTTGATGCCTACCTCAGCAGTTGACCATGACTTAAATATCAAATCGCTGAATTCGGGTGTATCACGGTGCCAGAAACACCAGGTTTTTTCATTACTGATCGAAAAATCGGAGTCAACAACAAGAATTCTTTTCTTGCTAAGAGGCGAGTTACTTATGTGCCATGCCAGGCTTAAGCCCGAAGCCCCCGCACCTGCAATGATATAGTCATAGTGATTGGTGTTAGTCATTAACTGCCTCAGTTCAGTTGAAAAAGAGAGAAATTAAGGGCAGAGGCATAGCTTACCCAAAGCAGATATGGGACCATCAGCCAACCGGCCGATTTCCTTTTTTTCCAAAAAAGCATTGTTGTAAAAAGTATGGCTATCCACAGCAGCAGTATTTCGGCAAGAGCGGTGCCTATCAGATGCTCACCAAAGAACAGCCACGACCAGGCCGCATTCAAGATCAGCTGAAACCCGAACCAGTTCAGAGCCTGACGTGCCTGACTAAAACCGTATTTTTGCCAAACAAGCCATGCGGAAACAGCCATCATGGTATATAAAATTGGCCAGACAATTGGGAATACCCAATTAGGCGGGGTCCAGGAAGGTTTATTCAGAGCCTCATACCATTGACCCGGTTCAAAGTATGCGCCTATGGCAGCTGCAATAAAACAGACTATTATCCAGCCGGCAAGACCACTAAATTTTTTAACTGTATTCATATTTTGCATCTAATTTCACACGAAATTATATACAGCGATGCCAGGTATTTCATTCCAATTTTGATAAAGTATCAATTCGTGGCCCTGTTTCACCGATGAAGAATTGGCAAATGATTATAGAAATGCGGTAAGGTCAGGGTAAAAGTCCTTTTATAATCTTTCAATTCATCGTTAATGTAAAAATCAAGAACACCTTAAAGATCCAAATCCAGGTTCCGGGTATCATCATGTTCCTTGGCCGGAAGGGTAGAGGTATAATCAAAACTATGAGTCAAGAACTTACGGAAAGCTTTATTGTTATTGTAAATGATAGGCTCCAGAGAAATGAATCCGTTAAGGTCATCCTGTTCCTGTTCAAACAGTGAAACACCTTTCTTGGATACTAAAGATCGGGCAATAGATTCCTCAAACCTTACCACCAGCAGATCTTCAAATATTCCGAAGCACATGTTGCCGTTGATCAGCCAGCCCACACCTCCCATCTGCTTCTTTTTTTCAAGCAGTTCATTGTCTATAAAGAAATGGTCGATACGATCTTCAAGTTTACTGTTGTACGACATATCCCGTCTATTTTGTCCTTTTGCGCTAAATTAAGGCTTGTGGAGGCTTTTGCCAATGAGAATCTTCTAATTCCTCGGTTTCAGTGTTATGAATATTTAATAGTTGCCGTTTGTCTATACCGGCCCAAAACCGTCTTCTTTTGCTATTTCCAGCTTGTCTATTCTCTTTTTGAACTGATTTAGGGCATAGCCTATGAATTCTTCTTTATTCAGTCCGAAAGGCATTGGATCATAGGGTTTAAAAATTTCATCTATTACGGAAAGCGCAACATCAAGTAATTCTTCCATTCGCTGCTGTAATGCTGACCAAAGTTCCGGATTTTGCGCTACAAGCCTGCTTAGCAAGTAAATGCCATAGGCGATATGCCGGGATTCGTCTTTCTTCAGATAGCCAATACCTTTTCGAAGACCGGGCATCAAACCATGTTGTTCCAGTGCCTTGTGATATGCGTGATACCCGGTTTCGGCAAGTGTACCTTCTACAATCATGTTGTAGGTAACTGAAGCATTGATCTGCGCGGCAGCAGAGGTATCATGTAAGAGACGATTCAAGGATTTTGGAAGCTCTTCATAGAACAGCTTTTTATATCCTTGAGTATGAAAACGTGAATAATTTATCTCTTCCTGTACCACCTGTTCAATAAAGCTATTGAAGAAATCGGTATGTTTGGCTTCCTCCCAGAGAAAGGTAGTGAGGTAGAGTTCTTCCTCCAGTCTCTGCTCATTGGAAATGACCGAGATTAGCGGAAGGATGTCCTCGGTAACCGATTCTTCGCCGGCCAAGAAGAGGGAGGTGAGATGAAGCAATACTTCTTTTTCAATTTCATTAAGCTGCAGCCAATCTTTACGGTCTTCTTTAAAATCGATTTCCGAGGGATTCCATATACCCAACGTTTTTGCTTTTTCGAATAACTTCATCGGAAAGCTCTCCCGATTAAGTTTTCGACCTCTTTTTGCATAAGATTTAACCTGCGTTGATGCTTCCTCCGACTGTTTAAAAATTGGTTTTTCAGATGGCCCTGAAGATTGTTGCCCGTTATCATTTTCACCGGGAAAATAGGATGGTATGGAGATAGCAGATTTCAACAGCTCTTGAGCCGCTTTAGTATAGCCGGAAAGGGAGAGAAGGCTTCCTTTTTTCAATGTGAGCTTTCCTTGAATAAAGGCCATCATGGGTTCGGTTTTGCGATCAAAAATGTCTTTCCACTCGCTCTTATTACCCGAAATTACATAGTCAGCCTTTTCTCTGTCACCGTTTAGACACTCTCGTATCTCTCGACATTTTCCGTGCCATAAATCCAGAAAGAGGCACTTATCGTTTCCTCTTTCGATCTTCATGACCAGCATTATGGTCCATTCCCACTTACTGGCCGCATTTTCGTAATCACTATTGACATTCAGATTTTCTTTCCAATGTTCGGCCCAAGATTCTGAAAATACTTCTAAACTCATGCTGATACTTTATTTTCCGCCATTGTTAATGTGAATTTATTTATAATGAAATAAACTTTGGGGTTTCTAACCAGTTTTTGTGTGCCTGGTGAGTGCAATCTCGGGTGGTGTAACTTTTGTTACAATTTTCGTATACAGATTAAACCATAAACTGTATCAGATTATGAAGAGCAAAAAAAGAGATCGCGTTAAGCAGTTGAAAAGGGAATTAAAATGGCTTGATCCGGACCAGGAATTAGTTCATGAGGAGGATGATATAACCTATAAGAAACCCGAGACCCTCAAAGAATCATTGAGCAGAGGTTTCCGAAGTTTTTTGGCTATTGTTCTCTGTCTGATAATCCCGGTATTGTGGTATTTTGACTGGAATATATCTGCGTTCGCAGATAACACCTCTGGTACGGTTACCGGTACCGAAGTGGTGCAAGATGGTGTTGCTCCATTACCGCCTGCCCCTGATGTTCCTGTAGTATCCTCCTTTGACGGTAGCCTTCTTGACTACACGTCTGCCCTTAAAGAAGCCGGCCTGCTTGACTCTTATTCATCTCCTGCGGTAAATGCCTTTTATGAAAATGACGTGCCTGTAAGCTATCTGATTGATCTTAACGAGGCCGGGCTTGTAGATGAGTTCTCATTTCCTGCTATAATAGCTTTCTTTCAAAACCAGGTTCCATTTGACTACTTAGGCAGTTTAAAGGATGCAAACTTGCTGGATGAATTATCATTTCCGGCCGTTGTTGCCTTCTATGAAAACAACGTTAGCCTGGATTATTTGACAAGCTTTGATGAAGCAGGATATCTTGATGAGTTCTCTTTCCCAGCTATCGTAGCCTATTTTCAGAATGGCGTAAGCATCGAGTTTTTAAATGAACTTCAAGAAAGAGATTTACTAGGTGATCTCTCATTTCCTGCCGTAGTTGAAATGTATCAAAATAATTAGTCTGTACATAAAGTAGTTCATCCGCCAAAAATTAAACCGTTATAGTTTAAATTTGATAAACTAAACTAAAATGGTTATATAATAGAGGAGGAACTACTATGAAAACTTACATTGTACTTATCGGCGATATCGAGGCTTCCAAAGAACTGGAAGAGAGTAAGAGACATCAGGTTCAGAAAGCCCTAAAAGATGCATTTGAAGAAATCAACGACTCTTGCTCTTCGTTGGTATCACCCTATACGGTAACACTTGGAGATGAATTTCAGGCTGTATTTTCACAGGCAGATGATCTTTTTGTCCATGCCTGGAAAATTTTAGCTGCTTTGCATCCGGTTAGGGTTCGCTTTTCTATCGGGGTTGGGCAGATAACTACCTCTCTGAACAGGGAGCAGGCATTAGGCATGGATGGGCCGGCTTTTCATCTAGCCAGAGATGGAGTAGAACAGCTTAAAGAGAGTGGCTACCTGTTTAATATTGCGGTTCAGGAAACCAGCAATGCCTGGGTACGTTCAATAAATAACAGTTTGTATCTCTTTTCAAATCAAGTTCGCTCATGGAATAAAAACCGGCTCAATATCCTGTATATGCTAGAAACCGGTAAGAATTATAAACAGATTACCAAAGTGCTGGGTATTTCCGAACCTGCATTCTACAAGAATATTGATGCCGCTTCTTTGGATGTTGTCATCGATCTATTCAAGGACATATCAGAAATTATTAACAAGTGGGTTGCTAATGAACTACATGATATTTCTTACGCTGCTGAATCTGATACTGATTTCACGGCTTAGGCTGTTGTTCAAGGATGGAGGTGCCAATAGAAAAGATGCCTTAATCATGGCGGTGTTCCCGTGCCTCGTGCTTCCCTTTTTGCAAATCTCTCTCGGTTGGTTCCTGTTGTTAATTTGGTTGGCTGTCTATCCCTGGCTTTTTCTTCTTTTTGAGAGTAGAGCAGTCAAATTGAATAGGAGTAGGATGTTACTATTGATGCTTCATGTGGTGGTGCTTGTCATACTTGTAAGCCCTTTGTTTAACCTACAATTGAATAGCCTGGCGGATGGTATAGAGCATTTTATCATTGATGTACTGCTTCTCAACCGGGTTGAGGAATTGAATTTTATGAGTATACAACTTGTATTATTCGGTTTTTTATTAGTGATCAATGAAACCAACATCCTTCTGCGTTACCTGCTTAATGTATTCCGATTGAAACCTATCAGCGAGAAGGGCGCAGAGACCGATCAAAAAGAGTATAACACCGGCAGGCTCATCGGGATACTGGAAAGAATATTCGTCTTCATCTTTGTACTGCTCGGACAGTATGCGGCTATAGGATTTATCCTGGCAGCCAAAGGAGTAGCACGTTTTCAGGATTTTAAAAGCCGCACATTTGCCGAATATGTTCTAATCGGCACATTGCTTTCTACCTTACTAGCTATGGCGGTAGGATACTTTGTAAAGGCAGTTCTGGTAATTTAGCTTTTTTAAGCGAGCATTCATGCGTAGAGCATGAACAATAGAATCGCAATAACCGCAAAGGTAAGATATGCTTCGGTCTTCAGATTCTCTTCCCTGATAAAATCAGCCAGCTGTCCGTAGCCGGAATTCAATTTTTGGGTAAGTTGCCTGATCATAAATGATGATATTGTTTCTCTGTTTATGAAAAGGAGAAAATTTCAATGGGTTTGTTACATAAAAGAAAAGAGAAGGTATTCTGAGCACCCATGTTGCTTTGTAAAACAGTGCCTGGCTTGGTTCAAAGGGCAATCAAGTAGCTAACAGCTGCTAATCCGTTTCATTGTCCCATAGCGCACCGCGAAATGCCAGTAGTGCCAGCAAGCTTGCAAATACCACGCTTATAATAGCCCATAGTAAGATGCTGCTTATCGTTGTGCCGTTGTCAATCAGCCATCCCATCATAAAGGGACTAAGTGCGGTACTGAATACCATCAGGGAAGAGAAAAGACTTCGGATGGTTCCAACCGTCTCCGATCCATACATTTCGGTCCAGAGTGCTGTTTTAATATTCCCACTTACACCAAGAGTCATCCCCAGTAGAAACATGTACAAAAAGGCCGACCAGTTTCCGGGATGCAATAAAGCTACCACAAAACCCAATCCGATGGGGATGAGGTGATAAGGAAACAACGAGCGGGCGCTGAATCGGTCAATTAATGGTCCGACCATAACCGAACTGAATATTCGTGAGATGGCATGGGCAATGAAGGCAGAAGCAATCAGAGTGGCTGACCATCCCAGTTGCTCTGCTATACTAACCTGGTATAAAAACAGACCGGTTACCCAAAAGGCAGGGAGCAGTACTGCCGGTAGCAGCAGGTAGAACCTAAGATCGTTTAACACAATGCTGTAATCACCGGACTGATTGCGTGAACTTTCCTTATCAGTTTGGCTGGGAGTTGTCATTTCACCGGTCTCACCGCTCAAAATTTGAATGACAAATGGAATTAACAGAAGGCCGATTACTATGGAAATGCTACCCCAAGTGCCTCTCCACGTTAACAGGGGGAGCAGTGCTGTTATTATCAAAGGCAGTACGGCTTCTCCAAGTGGATAACCGAGACTCGCAATACTCAAGGCTTTTCCGCGCTGAAAGTGAAAGAATTTAGCCATTGCTGTTTGTGCGGTATGGCCGCTCAGTCCCTGACCTGATAACCGAAGTAGTAATAATCCAAGAAACAGTATGCTTACGTGCCAGGAAATTGATACGGTGAAGGCCGCCAGCATCAGACCCATGGCTACCATCAGGCTAAATCGTTTTAGGGGGAGATGATCGATCCATTTTCCCAACCAGGGCAGTGAAATGGCACTCGTTAAGGTTGCCAGCGAGTATAGAGAGCCGAAACCGGCATTTGAAAGGTTAAAGTTGGTTAGAAAAAATGGTACAAAAAGGGAGATCAGAAAAGTCTGGCCAAAGCTAGAAAAGAAGGTGAAGGTTAGGCCAAAGGATAAAAGCCGCCGTTCGTTAACAACAAATTGGAGGTACTGCCTCATGAATAATCCGGGGAGATTCTTTAGGTAGTTGGATTTTGAGTTTTTAAGAATCTCCCAAGGTACGGACTATTCCTCCTAAGCTAAACCAAATTCTAAAATAAGATTTTGAAACTTTCTATGATTCGTATTGATAATATCAATACCGGAAAAGGTTCTTATACTCTGACTAACTCTCTTCCGAAACCAGGTTTTCACTCTCTTCTTTCTGAATAAGCTCCATAAAGTCTTCTACCATATAATCCAGTCTCAGTGTCAACCCTGCCTGCTCATAAACGTCATTGTCGTAAATTGATTTCGTATTGTCCATAGATGCTACTCTTTTGATTTTGATCTTAAACTTTGACCAAAGATGAAAAAAAATAAGACACGATGTGGGCTTATGAAGAGTATCTAACCTACCTTAAGGACTTTTAATTTAGGAGGGAAGCTATTCACTTAACGTTTGGTTTTCAGCATCTTTTCAACTACCAATACATGGGGCAGGGTGAGCACACTTATGAGGATAAAAAGCAGTGAAACCATCTTCTCTTCCAGCCCGAAGGAATTGTTGATTAGGTAAATGAAGGCCAATCCAAACAGGCTTATTGACGAAAATGGAAGAGCAAGTTTATAGAATTTCCATACAGAAAGTGATTCTCCCATCTTGTTAAAGAAATCCTTCATCTCCAGGAAATGTCCCATCGAATGCCATAACGCAAAATAAAGCGAAAATCCGATTATAGGATCGTTGAATAAAAAAAGGAAAAGAATGACTATGGAATCCAGAACAGGATACCACCAGGACAATTCAAACCTCTCCTTGTTTTGGTATGTTAGAAATGACATCAAGAAGGGATGTTGCAGACCCAGAAGTATTGCTAACAGGTAACTGTTGTTGTAGAGCCATTCTATCTCCTGTAAGGCAACACCGGTTGCTTCTCCAATTACCGGTAAGGTATAGTTGAAATCAACAAATATTACCAGGGAAAGAATCATCAGACCTCGTGAGATCGTAAGCACTCTTTTTGATGAATCCGGCAGGTCTAGATGTTCAATATCTGCCTGACCGAAATGATATATGGTAATTATCACAAAGAGAATAAAACCAGCAATGCCGCTGAGTATCCAAACCAGCGCCATAAGAAACATCAGAAGTAGGTAGGGGATGTAGAATTTGAGCTGATCGGAGATGCTTCCTTTCAGATCATATAAACGTGAGCTGATGATATGGTCTATGGCTCCGTGCGGTATGCCTATGAGCAGCATGCTTAAAGCCAGAAAATAGTATCTTAAGGATACCATCGTTTGGGTAAATAGCATAGAACAAGCAGTGACTGATAATACTACCGCCAAAACATAGAGATCTAATTTTGTTGTTCCGTGCCTCATAATGCTCATTAATAGCAATCCTCCGGCCTTCACACCGGAGGATCAGATACCTGCACCTGGGGATGTCAGATGCAGTGTAATCGTATAGGGATAAATGTGTTCTGCTGTCAGGCAGCTGCTTTTTCAAGACTATATCCTTCGGCGAGTGATTTTTCTCTGGCAATGGCGTAGATCATTACACCATAACCCGCCTTGGCAAGGACGTCTGCAATAGAGTAACCTACCTGAATAGCAACCTGAGACTCAGCACCTGTCAGACCGAGAAATGGTGCCATGTATACTATCGGATAGAACCCCCAGGTACCGAGTAAAAGCAGTCGAATATTTCGGAACAATATACGTACACGTTCCGGCTGGTCTCCCATGGTATCACCCAACTGCTTCCACAATACCCATACTATATAGACAAAAGGTATAGTACTCAGAAAGCCCCAGAGAGCACGGGTTCCGTTATCCATGGCTATTTCGCCGGGATAACCGAGTATTATCATAGCACCAGCTGCAATTACCAGTTTGGTAAGCATTGAGCTGCTTTTCTCCCTGGACAGGTTCAAAACCAGTACCAGTTCTACTAGCAGCAGGGGTACTGTCAGTAACCAGTCCACATATCTGTAAGCGTCATTAAAGGGTTTGCCGCTGGCAACATAGTTACCGGCTTCGGATAGTGTGTAAGCATCCACCCAGCTTCCTGTAATGCGAAAATAATGATAGGCTGCTATACCGACTACCAGTGTGGAAACAATTAGCGAGATGCGGTACTTGGGAGCAACCCGCGGCTGGGCCAGTATAAAGAACAGGCCGGCAGCAAGCATGGAAGCTATGGTAAAGGAAAAGAGATTATAAACGAGGGAATATTCTCCCAGTGTTAGACTTGATAATTCCATGATTATATGGTGTTAGGTTATCATTTAGATGGCAACAGCATGCAAGAAATTTTGCAGAATGTCTTGCATTTAGACTCCGATATATTGCCGAACTGCTTAGATAACTGAAATGCAAAACCCTGAGTTCCGATTTTCAATAATTAATGAAACTAAAATATTTCTGGTATTAAATTCACCTCGGGCGGAATGATACGGTGCGTTATTTTTTTAAAGAGTCGATTCAGAAATTGCAAGTAGCAGCGTAATGCATCGTTTATATCAGTATATCAGCAGGGAAGAGAGCAAAGCCTATGTTGAGAAAGTTTTCGTCTACTCCGCTTTTGCTTTATTTCTATTACACTTGTTTATCATTTTCCTGGCCAATGAAACGGAGTACTTGCCACGCCTTTTCAGGAATGTACACCCCAACTACCTTTCCGCGCTCTATACACCATTTAGTGTGATTTTGGTGTATGAGGTGTACTTCATGATTTTGTCGATTCCCCTTTCTTTTACGGAATCCATCAAAAAGCAGTATGAAATTATTTCACTGATTATTATTCGTAGAGTTTTCAAGGATATATCTGATTTCGAATCTTTTGATGCGATACTTCAGAACAGTCAGGATTTTCTTCAAATCATAGCTGATCTTGGGGCAGGTCTGGTTTTGTTTGCCCTGGTTGCGGTATTCTATCATATCAGTAAAAACAGGAAGCCGACATCTAAATCAGACAAGCTGCAGAATTTTATTCGTTTTAAGGAGATTGTGACCATTGCTTTGGCCGCTTTGCTTTTTGTGTTGGCAATTTATGCCTTCGGAGAATGGCTGCGGGAGGTTTATTTATCGGCATATACTGAAAAGGTATACAGCCTTGAGTTGCATACTATTTTCTTCGATGACCTGTTTTCGGTGATGATTTTTGCCGACGTCCTTATCTTTATTGCTTCCTTTCTGTATACCAAGAGGTATGAAGTGCTCTTTAGAAATGCAGGGTATGTGGCTTCCACTATCCTGATACGAATTTCCCTGACTCTTGATACTATTTACGGGCCGATAATTGCGATCGGTGCCGTCTTAACAGGAATTATAGTACAGGTTGTATTTCGATACTTCAGCTGGCTGGATATTGAAGAAGATCAAAGAATTTATCCGAGTCAATAAACGAAAATGTATAGCAGTGTGTTAGACAGCCTAATCAATTACGATATTATGGAAACTTACATATTTATAGCCGGTGTGCTGATTACAACTCTTTTTCTGATTGGCATATGGATGTCGCATAAAGAGCGTGTAAAAAATTTGAAGGAACGACAGGATTTGAAAAAAAATCGCAATGAATATCGAACGAACGAAGAATTTATTTCCTTTCCATAATCTTTAATATCAACACAAAACAGTTATGCTAGAGAAATCTGATTACTTGATACTGAGTTCGGCGCTAATATCTATGGCTATCTCCATCTATCTTTGGTTCTCCGGAAATAAAGATGCCGGGTTGTTTGTAGGTATTTGGGTCCCTTCGCTGCTAAGTTTTGGAAACTATTTTAAACAAAGGATTAGTGAGGCCAAAAATGGGTGATTCAGCAGTTTTTGGATTCGGAGTTTTTGTAGTGTTGATTTTTCTTGCCGGCGTTGCCTTCACGATCAAAGAGTTTCAAAACATCAACGAAGACAAGCAAAGAGACTACAAGAACAAAGACATGAATATCAAAAAGGAAACAGAGTAAGATTTTCATATTGAGGCAGGAAGATTAAATTCCTGCCTCATTAAAATATGAAAGTCGGCAGACCCTGCAAGATCTGCCGACTCAATAAACTCATTTAGAACATCTAAATGAGCCTAACACCAACATAAAAATAAGAGGTTCTTATGAAATCAGCAACAACTTATCTGGCTGTAATAGCTTTAAGCGTTGCTCTATTCGCATTCACGTCAACCGCTAAAGCCCAAGACAATTCATCTGACATAGTCGATCTGGCTGTGCAGACTGAATCACTGTCTACTTTGGTTCAAGCTGTAAAAGCTGCCGGGCTGGTAGAAACGCTTAAAGGTGAAGGTCCCTATACCGTTTTTGCACCTACAAACGAAGCGTTCTCAAAGTTGCCGGACGGTACGCTGGAAACCTTACTGAAGCCTGAAAACAAAGATCAACTGGTTCGCATTCTTACTTACCATGTTGTACCCGGTAACGTTCAGTCTACCGATCTTGAAGACGGAATGACGGCAACTACCGCCGAAGGTTCCGAAATAGAGGTAAACCTGGGTGAGACGGTTATGATTAACAACGCCACTGTCGTCAATGCCGATATTGAAGCTTCAAACGGCGTCGTGCATGTGATTGATACAGTAATTATGCCTCCCAAAAAGGAGTCAAGCGGAAGCTACTAGTCTTCAGCATCTACTCTATTAAAAAACCCGGTTTATAGCCGGGTTTTTTTATTTTAAGATTAGATACGTTCTCACATTTAATAGGTACAATTAGTTACTAAGACAATAGAATAGAAGATATATTATCCATGAAAAAATATTTTACCTAACTATTTGAAATAAATAGCAATAGTGATAATATCATTATAAGACAGTACTCAAGAGTGGATGGTGCTTCGCATTTCCAAGCCGTTCAAGTTCGGATATCCTGATCCAATTTAACTTAACCTTTTGTCAGAAAAACTGACGGGAGAATAAACATTATGAAAACACTAGATATTGCAGGGATCAGGAACAGTTATACTGTTCTTTTTCTTGCTTTAGTAATAATTATTGTCAGCTGTAAAGACAATGATAACACAGTAACTCCAATAGAAGAGCCCGGGGTTCTGGATCTGATTCAATCAAACAGCAATCTCGAAACCCTTGCTGCTCTATTGGATGGAACTTCTCTTTCCCAAACGCTATCCGGTTCGGGTTCCGTTACTATTTTTGCACCAAACGATGAAGCGTTTGCCAAGCTTCCGCAGGGTTATCTGGAAAGCCTGACTGAACAGCAAAAACTTGATATACTGAAGTATCACGTGTATTCCGGCAATTACCCGTTGATCAACGAAATCAAACAAGAAGCTATCATCTCCCTGCACGGAGATCCGCTCTTTATGGAGATCGGGCAGACTCACGGAGATTTGCTCAATGGCCAGGCAAAATTTGTCAGTAAAAACATTGAAGCTAATAATGGAATGATCCATATAGTGGATGTTGTACTAGTACCTGACAAATTCGGTACACTGGCTGATAATATATACAAGAGATTCGATTATCGGTTGTTGTATGAGCGAATGGAACATACAGGAATGCTTGCAACTCTTGAAGAGACCGGACATAGAACGCTTTTAGCTTCACGAAATAGTACACTTGGTATTGAAGATTATTTGAATACGACCTTTACTGAAGAACAGTGGCAGGAAATCATGAAACACCACATTCTGGATACTGATATAACCGGTTTTGGTCCTGGTACACGGACGGCTTTAGCTACCATGGCAGGTGATTCAGTTTATCTGGAAGTGTTGGAGTCAGGAACTTACAAGTTTAACAATTTTGAGGTTCCTCTTAACTTACTTAAATCCTCAAACGGTACTATCCTTTTTGAGGATGGGTTTGCTCTACCGGATAAGCACCTTGGCATACTTTCTTTGATGGATAAACGATTCTATTTTAATACAGTCAGGAGTGCAATGGCGGTTGCAAAAATGACCGGGAGGCTGTACAATTCACTTAATAACGCTGACGAGAAATTCACCATATTTGCACTGAAAAATAATGCTGCTGGATTAAATAATTTGCCCACAGATGAGCAAGGACTTGCGAATATTCTGAAATACCATGTGCTATTGGAGAAAGTCACAGCGGAACAACTTCAGCACAACCAGTCCTATACCACCTGGCAGGGAGAGCAGCTGACTATTACCAAAGTTGGGGATACTATTACCATTAACGGCGAAGCTACCATAACCATGTCTGATTTGGTTGGGACGAATGGGGTAGTTCATGTTATCGATAGAGTCATTATACCACCAAGTAATTAAGCAATTGGAGTGTATAAGGTCTTCACCAATTACGCGAAATAAAAAAACCCGGTTAACAGCCGGGTTTTTTTATTTATATGGTCACCATTTCTTACGGAAAATAAGTTAGGATCGGTTATTCAGATGAATCCGGGATTACTGTTTTAGCTATGCTAAATTGCTTATCCATATAATTATCGTGCACTTCTAATTGGCTTATTTCACAGCTTATTTCATAAATAAATTTTGGGATTTTAAAATCCTATTGGATTATTATACAATAAATTTGTTTACTAATATCTATTTATGGCTAAATTAATTAGGCAATTATGCTAAAAAGACTTAAATCTTCCGGGTTGACGGAATTTGTTAATACAGGGGTTACCCTATTGATACTGCGTGTATTTGGTTCATTTTTTATGCTATACGGTCACGGATGGGGTAAAGTGATGAGAGTGTTTAACGGTGACTTCCGTTTTGCCGATCCTATAGGGCTGGGACCGGAACTTTCCCTTATTTTGTCGGCATTTGCAGAGGGTATATGTGCCATACTGGTAATTATCGGTCTTTATACCCGGGCCGCTTCCTTAGTGCTGATGATTAATATGAGCGTGGCCTTTCTGTTTGTACATATCAATGATCCATTTGGAGATATGGAGAAATCACTGCTCTTTTTACTGATATTCAGTACGGTCTTTTTACTAGGTCCAGGCAAATATTCACTGGATCATAAAAAATAAACCGATGACCTGAATTCCTGCAATAGGAGGTTCATCTTATAATGATAGAGAAGAGCAAGCCAATCTTGCCTCTTTTGTACATTGGCTGCTCTTCTCCTGATCTAAGTTTCTAACCTAATTATTTTCGTGCTAGCGGTTCAGGTACAATATTCTGGTTCATATGGAAGAGATTATCAGGATCGTACTTCTGTTTCAGTGAGACGAGCCGCTCATAGTTTGCACCGTATGCAGAGGGTACGCGCTCACTTTCATCTTCCGTCATAAAATTCACGTATGCACCGCCTGACGCAAAGGGTTTAGTAGCATCGAAAAACTTCCTGCACCAGCTGATGCATCTCTTGTCGTCCTCCGGTTTTTCCCACCTTCCGTGCACATTTACGATATACCGTGCGTCGCGTGCTGAATAGGCAGTGGCATTGGCAGGAATATCATTTTGTACACCTGAAATAGATCCCAAGAATATTTCCGTATGTGGCGTAGGAATAGTAGCGGCATGCTTATTGACGGTATCAATCAACTCGTTTTCTATACTCCTGAAATTGTGGGATTTCCAATAATTCCTCATGCCGGGAGTTAACAATGGGTCAAAGGCCTGCTGCCATTGCGTATAGGGCTGCATTCCAATGTGATCTCCAATCGGATTACCAAATCCTTTCAGGAACTCTGTTAAGCTTTCTCCTTTATCTGCCGATCCGTTAAAGAATACCGCCAAAACGATAACCATTTTGCCGTGTTGATCTTCCGGGAGGAATGGAAGCGGGGGAGCATGGCGTATAACAATCCACACGTTGAGCTCCTTTGGTGCCGATTTTGAGAATTCGCGGTACTGCTTCATGATATTTTTAGCCTCTATAAACGGGAATACAATAAGTCCCGCGTAGACCTCCGGATTCATATTATGGAGTTGATACTCGAACTCTGTTACCACACCAAAGTTGCCACCGCCACCTCTAATAGCCCAAAAAAGATCACTGTTTTCATTTTCAGAGACTTTAAGTGTCTTACCTTCAGCGGTCACTATCCTTGCAGATAACAGGTTGTCTATGGTCATACCATACTGCCGAGTCAACCAGCCAAAACCACCACCCAGTGTCAGTCCCGCAATTCCCGTTGTTGAGTTTATGCCAGTTGGGGTTGCAAGTCCATGAGCCAGGGTTGCTTTATCAAAATCAGCCAGGGTTGCTCCCGGTTCCACACGAGCTCGTTTTGATTGTGTATCAACAGTAACCTTTCGCATATTTGAGAAGTCAATGGTAAGACCGTTTTCGGCAAGTGAATTACCTGCTATATGATGCCCGCCTCCTAAAACCGATAACTCCAGTTGATGCTCGCGGGCAAATCGCACGGCGTGGGGGACATCCCCGGCTTTGGCAACCTGGACAATAACGGCAGGTTTTTTATCAATCATGCTGTTCCAAATTGTCCTGGCTTCATCGTAATCTTTATCCTGTGGTGAAATAACTCTTCCGGTTATGGATTTCTTAAGGCCTTCTACATGGGTTTTTTTGAGAGGTGACATAATATTATCCCGTAAAATTATGGTTGGAAATGGATTGTATATCCATTTTATGAATACGGGTAACAGACGAGCAGATGTACTTAAGCAATGTATTAAAAATTGATATAAAACAATACCTTGGGCATAAAAAAAATGATTGTCATCCTGATTGTTTTTCAGATTTTGTAAAGGCGTCGTCCTATTTAAAAAGTTCCAGATTGGCTTAAAGAAAAATATTGAAAGATTGGTGACATACCCTGTCACTCTCAGTTTATATATTCTACCAAATACTTTCTACCTTCCAACAAATAAAAGCAAAATTCACGCAAACGAATTCATGGAACTGATTTCAATTCTATTCATTATTGTCGGATTAATCCTCGGTTACCTGGTAGCACATTTTAAATTTAAAAGCAGTCAGGCTTTAAGCAGGGAGGAAGCGGAGGTACTGGAGACGGAACGAGAGGAGGCACTGCGGACTATCAGCAGGCTTGAGGAGCGTAATGAACGATTGGATGCCGAAGCACAGCAGAATAAAAACGATATGCTCAGAGAGCAGAGTCGTGCAAATGAGGCAGAGAAGGAGAATGTTCGTCTCAAATCTGTAAACGATAATTTGAGAGAAAAACTGGACGAACAGAAAGAAGAACTTCAAAATCTTCAGAAACGATTTAAGGATGAGTTTGAAAACCTTGCCAATAAAATACTGGAGGAAAAGAGCAAGAAATTCACCGAACAAAATAAAGAGAAACTCGACCAGCTGTTGAAACCGCTAGGGGAGAAGATGGAAGAGTTTAAGAAGAAAGTAGAGGAGACTCATAAAGAGGATATCAGGGGAAGAAGCTCTCTTGAACAGCACCTAAAACACCTGCAGGAGTTAAATCAACAGATGGCTAAGGAGGCAAAAGATCTAACCAAAGCGTTGAAGGGTGAAGCAAAGACGCAGGGTAGCTGGGGAGAGGTCATACTGCAGAGAATTCTGGAAAAGTCCGGTCTTAGCAAGGGGAGGGAATACGAAATTCAGGAACATCATACGACGGATGACGGAAGGCGCCTACAGCCCGATGTGGTGGTACATCTGCCGGATGAGAAGCGGCTTGTTATTGACTCAAAAGTATCACTGACCGCCTATGAACGGTATGTCTCGGCTGATGATGACGCAGAGCGACGGTCGGCTCTCAAGCAGCACGTCAACTCCCTTCGCAGTCATGTAAAAGGCCTTAGCGGCAAGAATTACCACGATATCTATGGAGGGAACAGTCCCGATTTTGTGCTAATGTTTGTTCCAATAGAGTCGGCCTTCGGATTGGCTCTTCAATTTGATACCGATCTTTACTATGAGGCTTTTGAGAAGAACATTGTCATAGTAAGTCCTTCAACCTTGCTGGCTACACTTGCCACGATTGACAGCGTCTGGAAACAGGAATACCAGAATAAAAATGCTATGGAGATAGCCGAGCGGGGAGGAGCTCTCTACGACAAATTCGTTCTCTTTGTGGAAAGCATGCAGGATATAGGGCAGCGTATCCGGCAAACCCAGGAGAGCTACGATCAGGCAATGACTCGTCTTTCTACCGGACAGGGTAATGTGATTCGTCAGGTTGAAATGCTTAAAGAACTGGGAGCCAAAGCGGGTAAAAGCTTGCCCGGCGAGCTTGCCGACCGCAATACCCTTTCAGATGGTGAAGGTTTGGAAGAAGGGGATGAAGATGAGTAGTGGTGGTCTTTTGGTATAAGGTATAAGGTTCTGGGTAATAAAGGTTGAGCACGTTAAATTCACATAGACAACAAATAAAGTTGAATAATTTTATTAAATAAAAAACCTTGTTCCAGCATCCAGCATCCAGCATCCAGCATCCAGCATCCAGCATCCAGCATCCAGCATCCAGCATCCAGCATGCTTTTATTTCTGTGAATTCATTGACATATTCGACCATGAGACTTTGCAAATACTTGTTAGGCATACTCTTTTTATTTACCTGGTTTTCCAATTCGGTGATGGCTCAGCCTGAGCTGGGAAGGAGTCGCTATTTAAAAAATGTATCCGAAGCACGAAACCGTGCTTTGACTAACACTTTTCTGCCTATTGTCACCGGTATCACGGCTGCCAATGTTTTTGAGAACAACACTATACAGACCCTGGGATCTGCTCTGGCTATCTATGGATTGGTGATGGGGCCATCCGGAGGTAACTTTTATGCAGAAGACTACCTGCGTGGCGGGCTGGGTGTAGCGGCACGGGCGGGCATCGGTTATTTTATGCTGCTGGACGCCACTAGGGAACTGATGGGAAAAGAGGTGGCAAAAACAATGACATGGGACAATGAGGATGTTAAGATAACAGACACGAAAATTTTGATAGGAACCGGAGTATTTGTCGGAACCATCGTTTACAATATTATCTCATCAAAAGCATCCGTCAATGAGTTTAACCGGTCAAAAGGATACCAGGTTGAGCTGACGGGGGAACAGGTAGGAAAAAATATATACCCGGCCTTAACAGCAAGCGTACAATTCTAGTCAGAGGCTTCGGTTTCGTAATCGAGCGGATCGACGAGAGAAGCAAGTGTTTCACCATGGTGATTTGAAATTGCTGCATACCAGACACCGTTCCAACGCCAGGAAACCACATGCTTGCCATTCACATTTTTAATGTGAAAATCTTTAGGTTTGACACATTTCTTTACTGCCTCCTGACTCCTATTCAAACTGCCGAACTGATCAAGCTTTTTCATATCAAAGGCAAATATGTAGATATACTGGTCTTCCTCCGGCAGGTAATATTCCAGTAAAGGAGCCTGATATCCCGGGACGAATTCATTGATAGCAACTCCTTTAAATTCTGCATTTGAAAGGGAAGGGACGGTCATGGTCATATCGAAGGTACTAGCCAGCTGCACTTCGGCTTCGGCCAGGTTTTCAGTTTCAATAGTGGGTTTAATTAACTGCCCTTTATGATTATCAAAATGCCTGTATACGTATTCTTCGATATTATATGCTTGCGAAGGAGACTGGTTATTGTACACTAATCCCCAGAATGCCGCAATGATTAGGAATGATGCCGCAGCTGCATACATCCATTTTTTATATGTAGAACTGCTATTTGCACCGGGACCGGATGCGTCTCTGGTAACCCCACTCTGTGTATCACCGGGTATGCGTGAAGGCTTATCAACTGCTTCATTTTTAGTGGTGTCATTCTGCAGATCCTTCAGTTTGCCTTGCTCCTGTAGCAAAAACTGCTGGACGCGCAGTTTTAGTGAGTCAGGGGCTTTATGACTGGGGCATCTTTCGGCAACCAGTTTCTTTATTCTTTTGATAGATTCATACTGGTTGCGAACTTCACTATCGTCTTCAATATAATTTAGAAAAGAGGAGCGAGTTTTTTGATCAACTTCGCCGTCAACAACTGATGTTATCAGCTTTATCGCTCTTTCTTTTGTTAGCCGTTCGTCAGACATGTCCGGTATGTGCCATTCGTAGTTTTTTCGTGGGTATGGTTCTTTCTACGACACCTAACACAAGCCGATAAGCCATTGTTCCAATATTGACAAATAAATTTCACTTGCTTTTACCGGCCTCTAATAGATAAAAACCGGGCAAAATAGCCAAATTAGAGTTTTTAAGTACATTATTTTCATTATACATCTCATTGTTTTGCAAAATGTGTTTGATCTGGAAATTATTTTTCATCAAAATATTCCTGAATTCCTCAATACTTGCGTGCAACTGCAGTTTTTCGCCAACTGCTTTTACGGCATTTTCAAACACGAATGCATGAAAAGAAGTCAGTTGCTCTAAAGAAAATACGGTACTGATAAATTTCAGATCGCTTCTAAAAAAATGAGTCAGGGCATTTAACGTTTCAGAGCATTTCTGAGGAGTCAGATAATCAAAGAATCCTTCTGCGATTACTATTGTCCTGGCATCGGGATCAATACTTGGTATCCCGGGCAATAGATCAGAAAGACCGGTTCGGTATATATTTACCGGGTAAGAGTTCAATTTGGAATTGGAATAGGCATGGAGTTCCAGAAAATGCTTCTTTATTTCTATGACAGAGGCTGTATCTAGTTCCAAGCAGGAGATGCCTTTCCGGGAATATGTAACTCCGATATGATCAAAACCGGCTCCCAGTATGATTATTTGGGAATACCCTTGTGTTATTAACCGGTCAATGCTCGAAGAAATGTAGAATTTACGCATGAGTATATGCATCAAATCCCCGGGCAGCAGTGACTCTTCCAGAAAAATGCATAGAGAACGGAACCACGCCTGTTTTAAAAATGAATGATAACGTTTGAGCGGTAAGGGAAGAGCGGCGACAATGCGATCATAGAAGGTGATAACCTCTTCGTCGAATAGCTTCCGGTAAAGTTCAATCTGAGTCAACCCATAGAACTTTATAGCAACATAAGCGGCTGTTTTACTAAAACGTCCGGAATTCATGGAAATCTAATTTTCGACAGATTATTCAGTTGCTAAAGCGATTCCAGGGATGTTCCTCAGGTGGCGGTAACTCGAAGTGCATCTCTTTTTGCGTTTTAGGATGTTTAAATATAAGCTCTGAGGCACGTAGTGCTATGGTTCTGCCATCCGGTTTGTTTTGTGTTCCATACTTGTAATCTCCCCAAATAGGATAACCTTCCTCGGAGAGCTGAACCCGTATCTGATGCGGACGGCCTGTCTGGAGGTGAATGGAAAGAAGGCTTAGATGATCAACCTCTAGAAGCTTTGCAAACGATAGTACTGCCTTTTTTGCATTTTTGTTCTTTTCGGAAGCTGTTTCCACAACATTTTTTTGTTGATCTTTTAGCAGGTAATGAGTCAGGACACCGTTTGCAGGAGGTGAGCCATATACCACTGCCAGGTATGTTTTCTGCACCAGTCTATCACTAATTTGCTTTGAGAGCGATCGGGCTGTGGCTGAGTCTTTAGCCAGTACCATTAAGCCGCCTACCGGCCGATCTAATCTCTGTACAAGCCCCAGATAGCTTCCTCCCGAAGCGGAACTCTGTTTATTCAGGTATTCCTTGCATAACCGCAGTACATCGGCATCTCCGGTATGATCTTCCTGCGACAACAGGTTGTGGGGTTTGTCTATTATCAGTAAGTGCCGGTCTTCATAGACAATAGGAATATCAGGATCTGTTTCAGTATGTTCCATCAGGCATTTTCGTATCGATTCAATATCTGCTCCGATTCTGGCTCTGTAGTCAGGCTTACCCCAACCAACAGAAGTATGTTGACGATCAATCCGTAAATGCCCTCATGTATAGGAAAGGGACGCCACTCTGGGTAAAATAGAAAAAGCAGGGTGACAGCGATACCACCCATCAGTCCGGAGAGTGCTCCTGCACGGTTGGCACGTTTCCAGTAAAACATACAGAAGACCAGCGGGAAAATCTGTGCCACTCCGCCATAGGCACCCAGAAGAAGGTTAACAATCGGGATATCCGAGATGATGGCAAAATAGTAAGCTATCAGGCTTATGATTACTACGAACCAACGAATCAAATGTCGTTGTTTCCGGTCTGTTTGAAATCGCTCCGGGAGAAATTTTGATAATCCGTCGCGTACACCGATTGAAGCCGCAGAATGAAGAATAGCATCGCCTGACGACATAGAAGCAGCTAATGTACCGGCGCATACCAGTCCGATGATGATAATAGGCAGGTCAAGCTGTGTCAGCACATAAGGCAATATCGTATCAGCCGGTTCCACACCGGGAAAAGCCAATATCGCAGTGAAGCCTATAATCAGGATGGGGATCATGAAAAGCTGGAAGGTAGGGTAGAGTACTACCGTAAGTTTCATAGTACGGTCACTGTTTGCTGCAAAGGCTCTCATAAAAAAATGCGGCCAGACCGAAAAGCCAATTGCGGAAACCAGCACTGCCGAGCTGAACCCCCACCAATCCCATGGTCTTCCATCACCTCCCAATCCGGGAGCAGTCAGCATGGAACTGAAATCACTGGCTGCAATTTGGCTGAACATTTCTCCGACACCGCCAAATAGCTTGATAGGCAGATAAAGGCCGATAAACCACGCTATAGCCATCATAAACAGGCCTTGGAAGGTATTGGTCCAGCCAACTCCCATAACACCGCTAAAATAGACATAGGCGAGTACCACCAGATATGCGATTCCCGCCCCAAGCCATTCGGGAATGGCACCTTCGCTTATAGTGGTGAGTACAAAGCCGGCTCCTTTCATCTGCAGGGTGAGATAAGGGATAAAAACAATGATACTCACAAGTGCTAGTATTACGGATAAGGCCCGGCTGTTAAAACGGTCTTCCAAAATTTCGGCCTGGGTAACGAAACCGAATTTTTCTCCGAGTCGTCTTACCTTTGGCCCGAAGAAATAAAGCGGGATCATACCTGTAATTCCATAGGCAATGATGTAGAACGCTGCAGCGCCTCTTGAGTAAGCCCACCCTGGACCTCCCAGGAAAGCGAAGGATGAGAATATCGATGCCCCCATCACAAAATAGAGGATCAGCAAATTCATGCTCCGATCGCCGGCCACAAATCCTGTTACGCTGTCACTGACTTTCAATCCGGGAATGATACCCATAGCAAGCGTCAGGGCAAGATAGATCCCACAAACTATTAAAATAATTACCCAGCTTTCCATGCTTAGCGGCCTCCGGAGTTCAGCGGGTGCTCACTATCTTTGGGTTCCGTGAGATAGTACCAGAGGAGTAAAGAAAAAGCCGACAGCAGGACAAAAATCACCCATGCAAAAGAGAGCGGTAAACCCAGGATCAGGGGATAGATATCCGAGAAAACAGGGTATACCGGCCAAATCAGGCTCAGCTGTATGATCAACAGTCCTGCCAGGAAAATAATTTTACGTCGGCTCATTCAGGGTTTAATCAGTATTTATAAACAATTGTCTCGCTAAGTGGACCTATATGAAGAGCGAATTCCCCCGCTTCGGTTATCCACTCATTATCTCTCCCAACGAATGCCAGGTCTTCCGGCATCAGGGTGAAAGTAACGGTCTTTGTTTCGCCGGCATCCAGTTGGATCTTTTCAAATTTTCGCAGTCGTTTTACGGCAGGAGTTATGCTGGCAACGAGATCACTGGCATAGAGCTGGACCACTTCCTTGCCGCTATGCTCACCGGTATTGGTGACATCTACGCTGACCGTCGTTTGTCCGGCTGCGTCAAACTCACTGCTCTCAATTTGCATATTGCTGTATTCAAAGGTTGTGTAGCTGAGTCCGTGGCCAAATTCCCACTGCGGGTTGAAGGCGTTGGTACCAAAGAAGGGATCAATTTGGTCGGTGTAGTTATGATCGTAGGTAACCAGGTCATTTGGATACCGCGGGTAGGTAATAGGTAGTTTGCCGCTTGGATTGGCATCACCCAGCAAGATATCGGCAATGGCATTACCGCCTTCGTCACCCGGAAGATAGCCCATAAGCACCGCTTCTGTTTTGGGTTCGATATCACTGACAATTCGTGGACGACCTTCCACTAATACCATAATGACCGGAGTACCGGTTTCGGCAATAGCTTCAACCAAATTACGCTGTGCTTCCGGGAGCCAGAGATCCGTCAGGTCACCGGGCTTCTCAGTATAAGGTGATTCACCCACCACTACCACTGCTACATCGTTGTTCCCGGCTGCAGTGACGGCTTCATCAATATTGATTACGCTGTCAATAGAAGTGCCTTCTACGTAGGAAACTGACGATTCACCCATCCGTGAACGAAGAGCCTCCAAAACGGTAGGCTTACCTTCGGTATCGTATTGGGGATCGGTACCCTGCCAGGTGCGAGACCAACCACCGTTTAGTGCCGTCAGTGAATGGGCATTAGGACCTGTCACTAGTATCCTAGAGTCTTTAGAAAGTGGCAGTATGTCATTATTATTTTTTAGCAGGGTAACGGCTTCAACTGCTGCGTCATAGCTGTCTTTGGCAAATTCCTCTGAACCGAATTTATCATACATTCCCTCATCGTAATAGGGGGTATCAAAGAGATTGAGCTTGAATTTAACAGTTAGAATTCTGCGAACCGCTTCGTCAATCCGGTCCATGGAAACCCTTCCTTCTTCAACCAGTTCTTTCAACAATTTAGGAAACTGCAGGTCAAGAGGCACCATGCTCATATCGACGCCTGCATTAACCGCCAACTCTATTGCTTCCTTATACGTTTTAGCTACTTTGTGGCGCGACTGTAGGTAGATGATATCTTCCCAATCGCTTACTGCAATGCCTTCAAAGCCTAATTCATCTCTAAGCAGCCCGGTAAGAATATCTTTGTTGGTGTGAACGGGTATGCCATTCATTTCACCGGAGTTGATCATCACAGTAAGGGCTCCGGATTCGACAGCTGCTTTAAAAGTGGGAAGAACGTATTCGCGTAGCTGCCGTTCCGGTATCCAGGCCTGAGTACGATCTTTCCCGGTAATCGGCAGACTATAACCCAGAAAGTGCTTCATGGTAGCCGCAACATGATAAGGGCCGCCTGCATCTTCGCCCTGGTATCCTTCCACCATGGCAGCGCCCATTTGTTTAGCAAGGTGTACATCTTCACCAAATGTTTCCCAGAGTCTGGGCCAGCGCGCATCCCGGCCGATATCAAGAACCGGTGAGAAGGCCCAGGGAATGTAGGAAGCACGAGTTTCATAAGCCCCGACTTCTGCACCGCGATAGGCAAATTGTGGGTCCCAGGTAGCTGCAATTGCAATCTGCTGCGGGAAAAGCGTGGAGCCCAGCGTATAATTCGCTCCGTGAATGGTATCAATACCGTAAATGACCGGAATACCTGTTGGCTTCTCGTTCATCGCCACTTCTTGTATCTTCCGGATGATTTCTCGCCAGTGTTCAGCAGTGTAGGCATGTCCGCCCACATTAAGAATAGAACCGACGCGGTTCTCTACCAGTACTTCCTTAAGTTTTTCATCGCTCAGCTGATGTGGCTCATCCAGGTTGTAGGGCTGACCCTCAGAAATCATATCGATTGAAAGCTGGGTCATCTCCCCAACCTTGTCGGTAAGCGTCATTTTTTGCATTACCGAATCTACTTTTTCAGCAATTTCCTCCTCATCATAGGGAGAAGATTGCTGGCTATAGGCAGTGTTGAAGAATAACATGGCAATTAAGCATGTAAGGATGGTTGAAAAGGTCCGATGTGTATTCATGACTGTATAAATTTTAGTTGCGTGCGTGAGCAGTTTTTAAATAAAATTAAGTTAGATCAATTATTAATTCTGATAGACGCGAACGTAATCGATTATCATTTTCTGAGGCCAAATACTATCGTCCACTCCCTGTGCGCCACCCCAGTTGCCACCAACGGCAATATTTAAAATAAGGTGGAAAGGTTGATCGAAAGGCCATTCTTTGTAGGTGGCATGTCGGTTTTCAAAAGTTGAATATTGCTGACCATCAACCGACCAGCTGATTTGTTCCGGGGTCCACTCCAAGACATACACATGGAAATTTTCTTCTGCATCGGGGACTCTCAACGTGTCGGTATCCTGGGTGCCATTGACATGATTGAATGCTTGGGTATGAACGGTTGCATAGACCCGGTTTGGTTCATGACCTACATGTTCCATGAGATCTATCTCACCGCTTTCAGGCCACCCTCCATATTCCCACTCTTCCGGCAGCAACCATATTGCCGGCCAGGTACCCTTACCGGACGGCAATTTAGCCCTTATCTCAAACCTGCCATACTTCCAGGCATCCCGGTTTCTTGTGAGCAACCGGGCAGAGGTATAATCCCGATCTTCATAGGCTTCCTTATGGGCTTCAATAATCAGGTTTCCATTTTCAACCCTGGCATTTTTAAGACGATCTTCAGTATAAAATTGCAATTCATTATTGCCCCAACCACATATATCCGGACAACCGTCTCCGACGTCATAGGTCCATTTTGATGAGTGCGGCAAGCCGGTATATTCGAATTCATCCGACCAAACCAGCTCGTATTCATCTACAGGATCAGAGGCACTCTTTTGAGCTGATACATGAGAGAACAGGAATAGAAGAGAGAACAATAAGAGGAAGGATGAATTAGCGACTCTTTGCATGGAAAAGTATTTTTTTCTTTGCCAATTAAGTAAAGAGTGAGGGAGTTAATAATCAAGACAAAATTGTATAAAAGCGGACATTAGGATAGTGGTTTATAAATAATGTTTCAAAGAGTTGAACAGAGGAGGCACAGAGTTTCACAGAGTGTCTCAGTTTATCTCCGTGTTACGAATTGAATAAACTTTATCTACGGTTTACAGCCAAGATCGTCGTAGCGATCTCTTAGAAGCTGAACATCTTCCCAAGTCGGTCGTTTCCATTTTTGGTTTCGCAGCAAAGCGGCGGGATGATAGGTGGCCATCAATTCGTATTTACCTCTGAAAGAATGAAACTTGCCCCGCATGCTTCGGAGTGAGTCGTCATTGTTCAATAGTGTTTGGGCAGAAACTTTTCCCAGGCAGAGTATGAGTTTAGGCTCAACAAGATCAATTTGCCTGAGTAGGAAAGGGAGACTTCGCTTGCGTTCTTCGGGCAGGGGATTACGATTATTAGGCGGACGGTGCTTGAGTATATTTGCTATATAAACGTCTTCCCGTTTAAAGTTTATGGCTTCCATGATTTTATCTAGCAGCTGTCCAGCAGCACCCACAAATGGCTCGCCCTGTTTATCCTCCTCGGCACCGGGTGCTTCACCAATTAGCATCAGGTCGGCATCAGGATTACCGACTCCGAACACCAGGTTGGTATCTTCGAGATCGGTTCTCAGTACATCAGCCTCTTTACAAAGCTCTTCGAGTTCAGTCAGGGTGTTGCATTTATCCAGTTGATAATACACCTTACGGCTCTCGTCCTTATTGAAAAGGCCTTCCTGTGATTCAAAATCCTTCATAGGGCGCGAAGTCTTTGAAGTCTTGGAATCATCCTCCTTTTGCAGTGCCGGATCCTGAACCGAGCTTTTCTGCGATTCCTGTTGTAAATCGTGCTTGACTGTTTCTATCTGATCTTTCGAATTATCCTTATGAATAGTATCGCTTACAGAAAAGTCACCGTAGATCTCCCGTTCATTTTTCAGAAAATGTACAATTTCATCTATTAGCTCTTCCGGGGTTTTATCTGACATCACTTGCGCATTACATTAGCCTACCAATTCCGCAATAACCTGCTGTTCTTCACTGGCTTCATCAGTGAGTGTACCAATCAGATACTCACCTTTGGCGCGTTCCCCAAGATTCACAGGAAGAATCTTATTTTCATAACGAGGGTTGGCGGGAATACCAACTCGAACGTAATTATCTGTCCAGCCGTACATGATACCGTTGCTTTGCGGTTCTTCAAAAAGAACCTTTCTTACCGTACCCCTAAAACCGGAATCAAACTCAAATCGCTTTTTATTTGAGAGCTTTCTAAGCTTGTGAGTTCGCTCTTTACGGACACTGTTTTGAACTGAGGGTTCAATGGTTAGAGCATGGGTATTCGGGCGTTCGGAATACGTGAAGACGTGCAGATAGGAGATAGGCAGGGAATCGATAAAGTCATAAGATTCCCTGAAAAGCTCATCAGTTTCTCCCGGATGTCCCGTGATCACGTCGACACCGATTGCAGCATCAGGCATCAGTCTTTTAATGAGTTCTACCCGGCTTTTATAGAGATCCGATTGATATCTTCTGCGCATCAACCCAAGCATTTTATCGCTGCCGCTCTGTAAGGGCATATGAAAGTGAGGTTGAATTTTGTTGGAATCGGCCACATACCGGATAATATCCTCGTGCATCAGATTTGGTTCCACCGAAGAAAATCGGATGCGTTCAAGCCCCTTGACCCGGTCCAGTTCCTTAATGAGCATGAAGAAATCCTCGTCGGTTCCCCGACCGAAATCTCCTGCATTGACGCCGGTAACTACTATCTCCTTAAATCCGTCTTTTACAAGCAGCTCAGCATTTTTGATTACCGAGGCTATCTCAGGGCTTCGGCTTTTCCCACGGGCTAAAGGAATCGTGCAGAACGAACAATTATAGCTGCAGCCATCTTGCACCTTGAGAAAAGCGCGGGTTCGGTCATCGGCAGAGAATGCATTATGGAAATCAACCGCTTCATTTACGTCACTGTTATAGACAATGGGCTCACTGCGTTTTTCAAAATCATCGAATAGTTCAAGCAGACGAAACTTGTTCTTAGCCCCTAAAACAGTATCAACACCGTCAATTTCTGCAATTTCATCGGGTTCAAGCTGGGCATAGCAACCCACCACGGCGACAAAAGCATCGGCATTTTTCCTTAAGGCTTTACGTACAGTTCTTCTGCAGGTACTGTTGGCACTCTGGGTTACCGAGCAGGTATTGATTACATAAATATCCGCTTCTTCCTCGAAATCGGTAACATCATAGCCGGCTTTCTCAAAATCTCGCTGTATCGTAAGCGTTTCCGAGTAGTTAAGCTTGCAGCCCAGTGTTGTGAGTGCAACACGTTTCATATAGTGTGTTTGCTATTATTAGAGTATCAAATTTTATGCAGACGAAAAGATAAGGAAAGAGGAGGGAAGTTGGAAAAAGAACGGGAATCCGGAATAAAAAAGGCTGCCGGATTTATGACATGACCGACAGCCAAATATTCACAATATTACCCTAAGAAAGCATTCCAGGCATAAATAATAACTGCTAATACAATGAAGTTGATAATACTCAATGGTAGCAATCTCTTCCAGCCAAGCTTCATTACCTGGTTATATTTAAAGCGTGGAATCGTCCACCGCACCCAGATATAAATGAAGACCCAGAGGAGGGTTTTCGTCACAAATACAGATACATCAAGTACGCTTTGCCAGGTAGAGCTCAATTCCGGCAGCCAGTATCCGGCGAAAGGCAGATGGTAGCTTCCAAAAAAGAAGGTTGTAATGAGCATACTTCCGATGACTACGTGCATGTATTCGGCCAGGAAGAACATTCCGAATTTCATCGAACTGTATTCGGTGTGAAAACCGCCTACAAGCTCCTGTTCAGCCTCGACAAGGTCAAAAGGTGTACGGTTGGCTTCGGCAAATGCGGCAACAATAAATATCACGGCACCTATGGGATTGCGAAAAATATTCCACCAGTACTCCTGGGAGTCAACTACATCAACGAGGCTAAGGGAGTTAGAAAATAGAATACAGGAAGCAATAGCCATTCCAAGGGGCAGTTCATAACTGATCATTTGTGCTGCTGCCCTTAGACCTCCGAGCAGTGAATACTTACTGTTCGAGGACCACCCCGCCAATGTTACCCCGTATACACCGAGGGAGGTCATAGCCAGCAGGTACAAAACGCCGGCATTGATATCGGTTGCATAGAGGCCTTCTCCGAAGGGGATAACGGCCGCAGTCATCAAAGCTGTAACTACGGGAATGATAGGTGCTATGGCATGGAGTGTTTTATAACCCTGTGCAGGTGTGACATCCTCTTTAAGAATAAGTTTGACAACATCAGCAATAGGCTGTAACAGACCCAAGGGACCAACCCGGTTAGGACCAACCCTGTTTTGTATAAATGCTGCAACACGGCGTTCGGCATATACTGCAAGTGCAGCTGAGTTTAGCAGCATAAAAAGTGCAGTTCCTAAAACTATATAAGAAGTACTTGTTACCGGCTCCATTCAGTCTTTATTTGTTATCGCTATCTGAATAATTCAGATAAAATTATTGATTAATGTGTTGATTACTTTTGTTCAACCTTGCTCTGCTTAATAGGCAGTTGAATGCCTTTCTCTTCATCCATTCTTTCAAAACTTACATCAGCGAATGTGTCCAGCTTTTCTGAGATTTCTGTCATGATTTCACGCGAGTGCCGGTACTCAAATTCCAGTCCGAGACGTTCGGCAAGCTTATTTAAGAATTCCCATACAGGCAGACAGTCGACCTTGTTATCTTCATTAACCCAGTTGTCAAAATTGGTGCCGAAGCGGTCAAGGCGACCTTCCGACATTTCAAGGTTTAGTCGACGGTTGCTGTACTTGGTCTCTTTAGCCGGGAAAGATCTTTGAATTCTGCCATCAATATTGACATAACTTGCAGCATGTTCTGCAACGCAGGTGATAGGTATCACCAAGTCAGAAGCTTTGGTCATCTCATTATGATTGGTAGCTAAAGAAACAACGTACGGATCTTCCAGATCTGAAACGCTGAGTACATCCCGGTCAATGAGATCATCTCCTAATGTGATAACTACTTTTGCCTGTGATACGGCTGTTTTAAGTTCAGATGAAGAGCTTTCATCCAGATTCAGCAGTCGGCAGCCCGAAGTATTGGGTGCCTGGTCGTCGGTAATCAGAAAATCATCGCCGTACCCGTCTATTATATGTGTAGCAAACCGAGCGTTAGGTGCACCGAGTAAATTGAAAAATTTGTTGAACGTGTAATTTTCTTCTACCGATGCGTGCGGACTTCCGATTAATAGAATATCGGAAGAATCATTGGCTTCTAGTACCTCAGCAAAAGTTTCAATAGCGTTATTCCAGGAAGAATTGCTCTGGTTATCGCCATCCAGTTTGATGAATGGACGCGATACCCGGTTTTCATTGAAGAGTTTATAGGCATTGCGGCTTTCATCCGGCATCCAGTAGTCATTTACGTGGTCGTTCTGGCGGGGGGTAATACGCAATACTTCATTATCCCGTGTCCAGAGATCCACATTACAACCCTTGCCATTTGAAATATCAATGCTGGGTGTCTGATTCATTTCCCAGACACGTGCCTTGAAACGGAAATCGGTTGAGGTAAGTGCACCGACCGGACAGATATCGACCGTATTCAAAGAATATGGATCGTCAAAAGTTTCTGAAGGTGCGGTTATCGGGTAGTTTTTGTCACCACGCGACACAATAGTGAGCTGGTGTGATTCACTGATCTCTTCGGTAAATCGAACACAGCGTGTACAGTTGATGCAACGTTCGGCATCCAGTGTAACGCGCGGTCCGAGTTCAACTCGCTTGGGTTTATGTACTTTCTTGACCTCGAAACGGCTTCCTTCAGGTCCATATTTATAGGTCTGAATTTGAAGCGGGCACTCACCGGCCTGATCACATATCGGACAGTCGAGAGGGTGGTTGGCAAGAATAAATTCAAGAGTATCCTTTTGTGCCCGTTCAGCTTCATCGGATGTTTCCTGGGTCTGAATGACCATACCGTCAGACAGTTTTAATGCACAGGAAGTTTGAAGCTTGGGGAACCACCTGATTTTGCGTTCTCCCTCTTCATCCAATTCGTACTCACCGGTTTCATCATTCTTCATATACTGGCCGGCCTTAACCATGCACTGCCGACAATTTGCCGGGATGGACATGGAAGGATGGTAACAGAAGAAAGGTACTTCTAGCCCCTGATCCAGCATGTACTGGAGAGCCATGTGGTCTCCTTCAAACTCGTAACGTTTACCGTCTATAAATACTTCGGGCATATTTTTTAAATATCAAATTGCAAATAACAGACAACTTTCAAATAACAATTTTTAAATACTTAGATATTTAAAAATTGAAACTTGTTTGTCATTTGTAGTTTGGCTTTTTGTTGTTTTAGGCTACTGCGTGTACCGATTTCTTGCAGCGTGCTTCAAATTCATCTCTGAAACGGTTGATGGTGTGTCTGACAGGCCACGCCGCGGCGTCCGCCAGGGCACATATGGTTCGACCTTCCATCTGGGTGGTCAGGTCGAGCAGCAGGTCAAGATCCTTGACTTCACCTTCACCGTTCTTAATTTTCAATAAAATCTTTTCAAGCCATCCTGTCCCGTCTCGGCATGGGGTACATTGTCCGCATGACTCGTGATGGTAGAAATGAGCAATGCGCCATAGGACATCAACCATGTCGGTATCTTCATCCATCACAACCATACCGGCCGTTCCCATCATGGATCCGGCATCTCTAAGGGAGTCAGCGTTCATAGTAACTCCTTCCAACTGGTCGGCTCGCAGTACCGGTGTTGATGATCCGCCTGGAATTAATGCCTTAAGATTTTTTCCACCGCGAATACCGCCCGCCACTTCATTGATTAGGTCCATTACAGGTACGCCTGAGGGTAATTCATACACTCCAGGGTTTTCTACGTGACCGGAAATGCCATAGAGCACCGGTCCGGGATGACCTTCGGCCCCGATGTTACCGTACCATTCCGCTCCGTTATTAATCACGAGAGGTACATTGGCAAGGGTCTCAATGTTGTTAATAGTTGTAGGTCTTCCCCATAAACCTTTCTGTGCGGGGAAGGGAGGCTTTACGCGGGGGTATCCTCGTTTACCCTCCAGAGATTCAAGCATGGAGGTCTCTTCACCGCAAATGTAGGCACCTGCTCCATAAGTGAGGTGCATGTCAATATCTACACCTTTTCCAAGAATGTCTTTGCCGAGATATCCTTTCTCATAAGCATCATCAACGGCTTTCTGTAGCATGTGAACCCAGTCTATATACTCACCGCGTATATAGACATAGATAGTATCTACTGTCATTGCATAAGCTGCAATAAGTGCTCCCTCAATAAAAAGGTGAGGGTTATATTCAAAGATTTTGCGGTCTTTAAAAGTGCCCGGTTCCGATTCGTCACCATTGCATGCCAGGTAACGAGGACCGCCATCAGGCTTGGGCATAAAGCTCCATTTTAGACCGGCATTAAAACCGGCACCGCCGCGACCCCGGATATTGGCTTGCTTTACCTCGTTGGTTACATTTTCACGCGACCACTTTTCCGTGTCGTTCAATATTTTCCGTAGCGCTCCGTAACCTCCGTTTTCTTCGTAGACATCAATCTTTTGCAGATTTGGGATGTCAGGAATAAGAAGCGGTTCAAAAGATCTCCAGTCGTTAGCCATGGTTAAGAAGCTGCTTGATTTCGTTTTTCCAGTTTCGGCATTTGCATCGATTCAAACTCCGGCATCCTTCCTTCCCGGAGGTTCTTGATCAGTTCGTCGGCTTTTTCTTCGGTCAGGTTATTCACATAGACACCATTGGTCACCTGTAGCATGGGAGCGTAACCGCAAGCACCCAGACACTCAACTTCCTGTATGCTGAACATACCGTCATCAGTTGTTTCACCGGCTTTGATGCCAAGCTCGTCCTCGAGGTGGTGAAGAATCTCATAGCCTCCGCAAAGCTGACAGCTAAGACAGGTGCAGACATCCAGCACAAATTTGCCCATCTCTTCTTTATAGTATTGTGTATAAAAACTTGCTACGCCATGAACATGAGCGGCCGGCAAATCCAGAGTCTCTGCGACTAACTGCTGTACTTCCGGTTCTACATGCCCGTACTTTCTTTGGGCTACCCATAGCACCTGCAATGTTGCAGCCTTTACTGTAGGAAACTTTGCTTTGATCTTCTCGATCTCATCGAGTTCTTCTTGTGTGAATGACAATTCAGCCATCAAATCTAGTTTTGAGTTGTTGAGTTCTTGAATTATTGATTTTTTTAAAACTGTTTTTCATTCAGTAAATCAATAATTCGGCAATTCAATAATTAAATCACTTATCTGCTTCGCCCATTACGGGATCCAGACCACCGATGATAACTACGGTGTCGGCTACCATTTCACCATCCAGTACATTTTCAAGTATCTGGAGATTGGCAAATGAGCCGGTTTTAATTTTCATGCGCCAGGGGTGTCCCGTCCCGTCGCTTTTGATATAATATCCAAGTTCACCTTTCGGACCTTCAACAGCGTGATAGCATTCTGCTCCTTCTGGAGGACAGATTCCGGTATCGGTCATCATAAAGTCATGAATCATACCTTCCATAGAGTAGTATACCTCGTCTTTCGACGGATAAGCTTGCTTGGCGTTATCGGTACGAACCGGACCTTTGGGCAGCTTATCCAGACATTGACGGATAATGCGGATGCTTTCATGCATTTCTTCCATCCGCACATAGTAGCGAGCCAGGTTATCACCTTCCAGGCGTGTAGGCACTTCAAATTCTACCTCGTCATAACGGGCATAGGGTTCTATCTTACGAATATCATAAGCATAACCGGAAGCGCGAAGGCTAGGCCCGGCAGCACCGTACTCCAGTGCATCCTCGGTATGTAGCACGCCGACATTTTCATTACGGTCAATGAAAATCCTGTTTCGATCCAGCAGGCCATGCCAGTCTTTCAATTCCTGTGGGAATGTATTGACAAATTCCTTGATCATGGCAATACAGTCATCCGTCATATCATTGGCTACTCCGCCGATACGAGAATGCGAAATAGTGAAACGGTGGCCGCCCAGGTTATCAAAAATATCATATAGTTTTTCTCTTTCCCGGAAAGTCCAAATAAAGAAGGAAATAGCTCCGGCATCCATCACCATAGTTCCAAGCCACAGCAGGTGGGAGGAGATTCGAGCAAGCTCACATCCGATCATACGTATATAATGGGCTCGCTCGGGAACTTCTACATTTGCAATTTTTTCAACCGCCGTACACAATGCAACGTTGTTGCTGTATGGCGAAAGGTAGTCCATGCGATCGGTATAAGGCATGAACTCCTGGTAGGTCTTGTTTTCGGCAATTTTTTCAACCCCGCGATGTAGGTATCCGATATCCACCTTCGTCTTTTCGATAACTTCACCGTTGAGCTGAAGTATCAAACGCAACACACCGTGAGTCGCGGGGTGCTGGGGACCCATATTGAGTACCATTTTGGTATTGAGCGGATCTTCATCCTCAATACTTTCAATAGTGGTATGTTTATCCTCAAGCGCCTGGTATATAGACTCCTGGTGCTCCTTGAAAAACTTCGGTTTTACCTTATCTAAAATATTTTGATTCTTCATGAATCTATTCTGTATCGGGAGTTGTATTTGGCAATTCTATGGAACCCGGGATACCCAGCAGAGGAAATTCTTTGCGCATTGGGTAGTAGTCAAAGTCCTGAGGCATAAATATTCTTCGCATATCCGGGTGACCGGTAAACTGAATGCCGAACATGTCGTACACTTCACGCTCCGGCCAGTTGGCGGATTTCCAGACGCCGGTTACCGATTGAATGACAGGATTGCTCTCTTCCAGGTGTACCTTTACAAACAGGCGAATCTGATCTTTCAGGGAAACCATGTTGTAAACCACTTCAAAGCGCTGTTTGGAAGTGAAATTGTCAGCCCCAAATACATCACCCAGATAGCTGAAGTGGCACTCCTTTTTAAGAAATGAACAGATATCAACGATGGCATCTGCTTCCACCCGAACAAATGTATCCCCGGATGACTGGTACGCTTCGATAAAGGAATCAGGAAAAGCTTCCGAAAGTTTATCGATTACCTCTTGGTGTTTTTCAGATAGTTCTAAAGCCATATTAAGTATCCAGCATTACGGAGTGTTCGGTTCGAATCTTGTCCTGTATTTTCATCAGTGCATGTATCACAGCATCCGGACGGGGAGGGCAGCCGGAGATGTAGGCATCTACGGGAAGAAAGTTATCACAACCCTGAACCACACCATAGCAACGGTGCATGCCACCTGTTGATGCACAAGCCCCCATAGCTATACACCATTTTGGATCAGGCATTTGGTCCCAGATGCGGCGGATAGCATGAGCCATCTTGTAGTTGACCCAACCGGCGACGATCATCACGTCACTTTGTCTCGGTGAGAAACGAAAAACCTCTGATCCGAAACGCGAAACATCGTAGCGGGGACCGGCGAAAGCCATCATCTCAATGGCGCAACAAGCCAGTCCCATAGGCATCGGCCATGCGGCATTAGATCGTGCCCAGTTAACCAGCGTGTCAATTTTAGTAGTGAGGTATCCCTCACCAAGTGCACTTTCAAGACCCATAATTATCTCGGTTAGTTTTCTAAAAGTTGTCTTTTGATGTCCCAGTCAACAGTTCCTTTTTTAAGGGTGTAAAGCAGACCGATAAAGAGTACAGTTATAAAGAAAATCATTGCTATAAGCGTTCCGACACCAAGTTCGAGGTACTGAACGGCCCAGGGATAAATAAATACGACCTCAAGGTCGAACACGATAAATTCCATTGCTACCAGGTAAAAACTGATTGAGTATCGTTCGTCGGCTTCACCTACCGGGTCCATGCCGCTTTCATAGGGATTCAGCTTGTTGGTATTCGGACGGTAGGGGCCAAGTATGCGGGAAAGCGTCATCAACAAAATGGCAAGTACAATAGCGACGCCTGCCGTTATAAGTATTGGTAGATAATTAGTGAGCATCTGAATTTAACCGTGTTCTGATTTGAGCAAGAAATTAGGGTCAATTGCTAGCAATGTCAATGAAAATAAGGCAGGGAATATAGAATTTCTGAGCCACAAAACATATGAAAGTCTGTGGCTTTTACTATTTAAAATGAGTATAAATTCCGGGATTTACCTAAGTTACTCATCCTTATTTAGTCTCAGATTCAGAACCGACTGATATCCCTCCCCGGTATCCAGAAATTGCTGAAGTGCATTGCGAGTGTCATTATCCAAAAAGGAGAGCAAAGGCTGTTCGACATTATTCAGATGCTGCAGGGAATTACAGACTATCTGATCCCATTCCCGGTAATGTACATCGAGGTCGTGATCGCTTACCGTTTTTCTACAGTTTGACTTATCGCAGCTGAGCTCCATGGCATACTCAATATTGAACATTCCGTACTCATCAGTAATTTCTTCCCCTGCAGCTATATTGCGGATAGCAATTTCAAATCCATAACCGGTACTCATGGTATTGCAGCAACAGCAGTGGTTCACATACTTTGCATTGTCCCAGCTTAAAATGCGCACGCCGTCCTCATCCATATAGCTATATGTTTCGATAATAGTACTCAATTCCGGATGTTCCATTCGAGGATCATCGGGTGCGATCTCAATTTCCAGGGGATCTTTGACATAGGTGATGGTACCTATGGGAATTCCTTTGGTAGCGAAAATACCCCGACCTTTGGTTTTATTGACTTGTCTTAGTTCGGTATGAGGATGGATCATCGGGTGGTTCTCCTAGAATAGTGGTTTTTGGACAGCAGATTTTTACCGGTGGGATGCAGGACGTATTAACAGCAATCAGTCACCGGATCATTAAACAGCCGGTTTTCTCTCGACAACTATACTATGTTATATAAAGTATTGATTAAAAACTATATGTCGCTGTATTTATTTCAGCAGGTTGAGTGGATTAGTGCGCCAACCTTCTTAGTCTCTGCAAGGTCATTGTATTCAGAAATTGCTTTTTCTGTTTGAAGTATTTTGTATTCAAGCTGCTTCTCTTCCAGGAGCAGGCGGGTTTCCTCTTTGGTTCGCAATCGTTCGTTGACCCCTTTGGAAAGTATGATAACCTCGCAGTCATGATCCAAAAGTGCCTGCACATCGGCCGGTTGTATACCGGGCACGTGGCTGGTGCCTGTTTCATTCCAGTCCCACTCTTCGGATCCACCGGGATAGAGTTTGGCATCCTTGTAACTGTTCCCGTCAGAGGTTTCCAGGTGTCCCCAGCTGAAAGAAGTAATTTTCGGAGATTTGGTTTTATTGTTCATAACATTTCATTTTATTCACTTCTTTATATTTACTACAATATTTGCAGATATTACGTTTATCCTTTGCCCGTTTAAAGTTTACGACAACAACAAAAATCAGTACCTTTAACGGTGAAATTAACTGACACCTAAAATAAAATTGTGACCATTGAGTAAAGTAAAAATGGACATTCTCGGGCTTTCAACGAGCCCAAGCAGCGGCGGTGCCTATGCACTGATATTAAACGAAGTTGAAGGCAATCGCAGACTGCCTATTATAATAGGTACATTTGAAGCACAGGCCATAGCCCTCGAGCTCGAACACATCAAGCCGCCCCGGCCAATGACTCACGATTTGCTGAAGAATGTCATTCAAACCTTTGGTGCTGAGATCAAACAAGTTTTCATCAATGATCTCAGTGAGGGAACGTTTTTTGCACGTATTATATATAGTAACAATGGTGACCAGATGGAGCAGGATGCCAGACCCAGCGATGCGATAGCCCTGGCTGTAAGGTTTAATGCTCCGATTTATGTTGCTGATGAAATTCTCAACGAAGCCGGAATTGTATCGGAAGAACAAGAAGGAGGTACGGAAGTGACTACAGGTGAAGGCGCGAAAGATAAACCAGCTGAGATGAGCAAGCTCGAAAAACTTGAGAAGGAATTACAAACGGCCATTGATACAGAGAACTACGAAAAGGCCGCCCGCTTACGGGATGAAATACAGAAGCTAAAAGGGTAAGGGTTTGCAAATAAAAGACTATCCTTTCAGCAAACTGCCATTCTCAAATTTATTTCAGACCTACACTTCTGATTTCAGTAAACTGGAATCATACTTTGAGACCAATCCTTTTAATGAGGGCGATATTGTATCTCACGCCCAACAACTTGATTTCATAGGAGACAGGCATCGATCTTCCGAAATTCTTAAAGAGATCAACGAGAGGTACCAGCCTAACCATAAGGTATTCGATAACATTGACAAACTTGCCCGTAAAGATACCCTCGCCATAGTTACCGGTCAGCAGCTTGGGGTTTTTGGCGGACCTCTCTACACGGTCTTCAAGATTCTTGGGACGATACATCTTGCCAAGAGGTTTGAACGTCAACTTCAGAAGCCGGTTGTTCCTGTCTTTTGGCTAGCCGATGAAGACCACGATTATGAGGAAGTACAGAGTGTAAATATCATCAATGGAGATGATATTGAAACATTTTCGCTGCCTGATAAAAGCGGAAACCTGCCCCCGGTGGCAGAACTGAAATTTCCTGATGAGCTGGAATCCTTGAAAAAGAATGTTAGAGAGTGTCTCTATGAAACCGATTTCTCAGATGAACTATGGGATGTTTTGGATCATGCATTTCAGGCCGGCAAACGATTTGATTATGCATTCGGTGATTTTGTAGCCAAACTCTTCTCGAAATACGGCCTGGTATTGGCCGGCAGTAATCATCCGGCAGTCAAGGAGCACACAAAACAGTGCATGAAGGATGCCATAAGCAATGCCGATGAGATGCGTGAAGCTCTCGAAAAGCAGAGCAACAAACTAAATAGAGACTATCACCAACAGGTTACTCTTTATGATTCGAACCTCTTTTACCTTCATGAGGAAGACGGCAGACAGAAGATCAGCAGAAATGGTGACGGTTGGAAAACGGATTCAGGAAAAGAGTGGCAAACGCAAGAACTGGTTAATGAAATAGATACTGATCCCGAAAAGTTCTCACCAAATGTATTCCTGCGACCTATTCTTCAGGATTATTTCCTACCTACCCTTGGCTATGTGGCCGGACCCGGGGAGACGGCATACTATGGACAGATGAAGCTTTTTTATCAAAACTTCGGGCTCAGAATGCCGGTTATTTTTCCGCGTTTGAGTGCAACTTTCATTGAGCCGGCTATTGACCGCATTCTGGACGAGCTGCCATTCGATCTCTATGAATATGACAGCCGCATTGAAGATCTCGAATCGGAATTTGTAGACCGTACCGAACAGGTTGATATCGAAGCCATTTTTTCTGATTGGAAAGAAAAAGTAGAATCAATAAGCAGTGAAAAAACGGAAAGCATCAAAGAGATTGATCCTACTCTGGAAGGCGCAGCAGGAAAGGCATCCTCAGTGTATATGGGCGAGTTAGATAAACTGAAGGGAAAAGTGTACCGCGCAGTAAAACAGCAAGAGCAGACCCAGTTAAATCGTATCAAAAAAATTAAGTCGCAGCTGTTTCCTAATGGTGCCCCGCAGGAGCGCGTTGTTGCAAGCATATATTTCATGAACAAATATGGGATTTCTATCTGGGATGAACTGCTGGGAAGCCTGGATGAGGATGAGCACTTCAATTCGCATAAATTAATTTCCCTATAGTTTGGATTTATCACAACGAAAGCAGGCAATGCGGGAGCAGCTTCTGAAAGTTCGGTCTGAACTGGGTACAGCTGAATACAGGGAAAAATCAGATCAAATAATAACACGCCTGAAAACCGAAGCCGAGTTCAAATCAGCAGAGGTAATCCACTGCTACGTCTCCATGAACGAACGCAGGGAAGTGAATACGCACGGATTGCTCGAGAACCTAGTCAATAGCAAGAAAAAGCCGGTAGTCTCCATTACCCATTTTGACGACGGTACGCTTTCTCACAGGTATCTGGAGTCGATGGATGATCTTAAGGAGAACAAATGGGGCGTTTTGGAACCTGTGAGAGGAGAAGTAGCAGCCCTGGATGAATTCGAGCTTGTGATCGTGCCCATGGTTGGAGGTGATAGGAAGAAGAACAGGATCGGTTACGGGAAAGGGTTCTACGATCGCTTTCTCCGGGAGGTAAGCTGTCCGGCAATCGGACTACTCTTTGACAGGTGCCTGGTTGAGTCGGTTCCGGTAGAGTCTTTTGATGTAGCCCTCGATAAATGTATCACAGAGAGTAAAATTATTTCCTAATCTTTATTTAGTCACTGATTTAGTGTAACATATTATCCAGGTATTCGTATCGGTTTTCTAAACAAAAGAAGAAAAGATTATGGCTGATAAAACCAAGGAAAAGATACCTCATCAAACGCTGGACACCATGATGGAGTTCGAAGATCATGAGCTTCGCACTACCATGCAGGAATTTTTGGAAGAGGAGAAGAAAGCAAATACCAACATTTGGAATTTTGCCACGATTGCCGGTATAGCAATGTTTTTTGTTGGTATGGTATACCTTGTTCAATCAATTGGATTGGGAATCGGTCCGGATCTGTCGGGGATAGTAGAAGTGATGCCTTTGATCGGCGGAATTCTGGTAACACTTGTTGGTTTCGGATTCCTTGTAGGTGACCGCAAAAAAGAGAAGAGCGAAAAGAAAAAGAAGAAAAAACAGAAATTCGATTTTGATTTTGATGACGATGTTCAGGAGGAGTTCAACTTGAAGAATGATCTTGACAGTAAATTTTCCGGTAAGAAACGCTCATCCCGAGGCAGTCAAAGCTATGATTCTTTTGCCCTGCGGCAGTCCAAGAAACTTTATAAGTCCCGCAGCAATAAGAAATGGGCCGGAGTTTGCGGAGGACTGGCCAAGTATTTTGGAATCAGCGCGACCGTAGTTCGCCTGCTTTTCGTGATTACCTTTTTTGCCGGTTCCGGTACTTCCTTGCTGGTATACATAGCCCTGGCTATAGCCCTCGACAAGGAGCCCCCCGAGTTAATGGATGATTTCAATTTCTAGATTATAGCCCTTATTTTTTACCACTCAGTGCACTTAGTGGTAAATTATTGCCTTTCAGAAATAGGTCTAAGGATTGTTATATTGGTCGAAAATTAAACGAAAAAATTAATTTCACCAGTGTTTATAACATTCGAGGGTATAGACGGCAGCGGGAAGACCACACAGATCAGACTGTTAAAAGAAAAACTGACGGAAGAAGGGCATAGCGTAGAGGTATTCCGTGAACCGGGCGGGACTGATATATCCGAAAAAATTCGTGAAATTCTTCTGGATGCCAATCATAACATAAATCCGGTTACCGAACTATTACTCTTCTCAGCAGCCCGTTCGCAGCTGGTAGCCGAAAAGGTAGTGCCGCTCCAGGAATCCGGTACCATCGTCATCCTCGATCGTTTTTACGATTCCACAACCGCTTACCAGGGATACGGCAGGAAGTCTCTCCCTATAAAAAATATCCGTGAGATAAATGAAATTGCCAGCCACCACCACGAACCTGATCTCACGTTCTACATGGAAATTAGTCTTGAAGAAGCTGAAAAGCGCAACAAGGATAAACAGAAAGACAGGATGGAACTCTCAGGTGATGAGTTTTACCGAAATGTCATCAAAGGATTTGACTCTCTGGCTGTATCAGAAGAACGATTTGTCACTCTTGATGCAACGGCTCCCGCTCAGAAGGTACATGCTCTAATTTGGGAGCAGGTTGCTGGCCGTCTTTCATAAACGAGAATTGAGGACGAATCCAGTAAAAGAGTGAAGGCAGCAGTACCAGGTCGGCCAGCAAGGCACCGAATACGGTGAGGCAGACCAGCAGACCCATGTAGACTGTGGAAGTAAATACACTGGTCATCAGGGTTCCGAAGCCTGCCAGAAGTATGAGACTCGTTACGATGATGGCTTTTCCGGTTTTTTCTGTGGCAATGCTGAGCGCTTCATCCAGCGAGGCACCCCTTTTCATTTCAACCCTGAGGCGCGCCAAATAGTGGATGGAGTCATCTACAGCTATTCCAAAGGCAATAGTAAATATGACAGCTGTTGACGATTTAATGTCTATACCGGTAAAGCCCATTATGCCGGCCACCATGATAAGAGGAAGAATATTTGGCACCAGTGAAAGGATAATCATCCTCACATTTCTAAACAGAAACGCCATGATAGCTGAAATCAAAACAAATGCTAGGGCAATGCTTTTAAAGAGGGAGTTGACGATCTTGCCATTCAAATCGGCACTCAAAATGGTTGAACCGGTAATAGTGATTTTAGATTCGGGGAATTGATCATTTAGGTAAGCAGAGAGCGAATCCCTCATTTGTGTCACCCGAAAAGATCCCGCATCTCTAATTTGCGCCGCTACCCTAATTTTTTGATAGGAAAAATCAGTAACCCGATCCAAAAACTCGGTATCACTCACTTCAAGCAGGAGTAGATATTGGGCAATCAATTGCTCGTTATCCGGAATTTCATTTATAGCTGATTGCTCCGGAGCCATCGTTTGATGGACCTCTTTCAACAGGGTGTTGAAGGTGATGGTGCGCTCCACTTCGGGAAAAGAATACATATAGGAATCAAAGGCTTCTATTCTTCGTAGAAAATCTGGACTCATTATACCGTTTTCCTGCCCAGTATCAATGATGAACTCCATTGGGAAAGGGGGGGAGAGATTTTCAGAAAAAAAGCGGGCATGTTGAATAGGCTCTGTCTCTTCTCCCAGTTCATCGAATACTTTGCCGTTAACCCTTAGAAATGTAGAACCGCTTCCAATTACAATAGTCCCCAACAGGAACCAGAACGTAACTTTACGATAATTTCTCTGATTGAACTGGGAGAGTTTCTTGAGGGACCGGCTGAAGAAATTAAAAATCCCAGCGCTTTTATCTTTAAAAATGTGCTTAACGTTAATAATACGCAGACTGGATGGCACAAAGAATATGGTAACCAGAAAAGCGATCATAACCCCGACAGCTGTATAGATACCGAAGCGTTTCATAGGCACGATATCAGAGGTCATGAGGGTACCAAAACCGATGGCAGTTGTGATGCTGGTCAGAAAAGTTGCATTACCCAGCGTTATGAGCGTTTCCTTGATCGAGCGGGGCTTATCCATACCTTGCAACCTGGCATCGTCATACTTCGAGATCATGTGGATGGAATCAGCAATCCCTACACACAGCAGAATCGGAGCAATCGTGCTGGTCATAATTTCAAAGTATCCACCGGTCACCTGCATCACGGCAAGCGTGAACAGGATGGTGAGCCATACAATGAGCATAGGTATGATGATACCGGTCACACTCCGGTAAAGTACCCAAAGCAACAGTATAATCAGTACTGACGAAATGGATATATAAAACAAGATTTCTTCATTAAGGTACTGCACATATTGGTTCCTGTAGTAGGGTATACCGCTGATTTTGAACTCATAACTATTCTGATAAGGCTGCAGTACATCATGAAGTTCGCTTATAATCTGTTCCCTTGAACTGTAGTTATTTTTACCGCTCTCTATCTCAAGATAAAATGCCGTAACATTACCTTCTTTATTGATCAAAAACCCTTCTGCAAAGGGATCGGTAAGCAAGGCTGATTTGGTGGAATCTGAAAGTGTATTTAGGTTCTCTGTATCGAAGTAGTCATCGAAACTAAGCCGTTGCCCGCTTTTATTTATTTGCTGGGCGGAGAGTATGCTTCTCACTTCCTTGATGTTGGATATATTGGAAGCCGAATCGGTAATTGTTTTAAGATCCCTCAGTACATCCTTAGTCAGCAGGGAGTCTGATTCAAAGCCGACCATTATAACATTATCATCGCGGCCAAATTCTTCCTCCAGGTATTGATAATCTTTAATGGTAGGATCATTCTTTGGGAAGAAATTTTCAAGATTAAAGTCCGTGGTAATCTGCAGGGCAGGGTAAAATGCAGATAGGGTAAGAATAAAGAATATCCCTAAAAAGCTTTTAGGGTGTTTTAAAATTATTTCAGCCAGTCTATTCACTGTAGTATTTATGCTTGTTTTTCAGAGCACTCATAACTACAAGAAACGAAAAGAAATTCCGCAGAACAGTGGAATAGTGTTAAAAATATTTCACCCGGCAGGTAAACCAATTAGAAATAGGCAGATAGTTTCAGATAGCTGAAGCTGTTGGATTCAAAAGAACTGAACGAAAGGTGCCCGTAAAACGGATCAGATTCTTTGCCTCCAAAAAGCTGGGATCCAATGGTTGCTTCAAATGAGTCGATTCCGGAGTAGGTCAATTCCGGGTTGAGCCAGAAATCGTCGTTATTGTAGTTGTACCTGCCAAAAAAGCGGAAGAGAAATTTATCCCGTTGCAGACTACGCTGCAGCAACAAGGTGCTGTAGTAATAGTTTTGCTCCTGAAGTATCTCGGAATCGAACTTTAAGATATGTTCATTTACAAACTGTGTACTTATAGTGAAATCAAACAGTTCGTATTGTAAACCGATCATAGATACCAGAAAAGGCTTCTCCTTAATAAAACCATCCTCAATCTGGGCAAAAATCTGTGCGATCTGAAGCTGTTCAAACAGGGTCGGGTCCTGTATGTTCAAATCGCGCAATTCGGAAGATAAGTAGTCAAAACTTCGCCGTTGATAATAGGCACTTTCTGAAGTGACCAGCAGCTTATCAAAAAGTTGAAGCGTTCCTGAGTAAGCAGCAATAAAGCTTTGAGAATAAGTCTCCGTCAGTTCCAGTACACCACCCGGTTGGTTAATGCTAATACTAAGATCTTTTGCATATGTCGGATTTGGGTAATGCCAATAAAGAAGGTTAAGGTCGAGATCAAAATTTAGATTCGAACGAAATCCGTACCTTGCGGCCAACTGAACATCACTTAAACCAGCCTCATCATCGCGTTCCGTGTACCGGGTGTTGATAGTCGTAGGAATGATCTGCCGGGGAAACCAGCGGCTATCGGGGGCGGGGATTGGGTTGGGATTAAAAACAGGATTCACCACCAACTGAACAAAATCACTGCCTAGATAATAGGTATAATTGAGTGCAGTAACTCCCTGCCGGATATCGGCAAAATCTTGCGTGAGGAACTCACTCAGATCTACAGGAGTCAACAGGTCCGTGATGAATGTGCCTTCGGCTCTTCCCCAGACCAGCATCTGCTTGCCGAGCCGCAAATCGCTGTTTTTAAAATATAGATCTACATAGGCCTCTCGCAATGTGAAGCGCAATGAGTCGGATGAAGCACTGTAGAGATTTTGCACATCGCCCGATATGGAGATATCGCCCATAGAGAAAGACTTTCCGAGATCCAGACGCACTCGATTTCTTCCGATCAGTATCTCATTATCCTGCGAATGTTGAATAGCATTATAGTTTCTTATGAATCCGGTAATATCGACCTGACCGTTGACAGGAGTGGCTAAAACAGATATAAGCAGTATAGCAAGCGGGCATAGCCGGCAAAGAATTTTACGTATGAGACTCGATTGGATAAATGCTGCCATCGATGTGTAGCAAGATTTTAAAAAGCTCAAAGATGATCGGTAATTTAATTGCTGATGAAGTAAAATATGTTTATTTTAATTGCATTGTGGGTTATTCCTACTTTCAGAATACAATGGGCCTTTTCCATCGTTAAATACGTAATCCTAACCTTTCAATATAGAAGTATAAATAATTATGGCGCACGAAAGAATTGAAGTTGATCTGCCACTTGCCAAAGTTTATGAACATCTAAGCGACCCTTCCTATTTTCCACACTTTTTCGAACGAATTGACAACGTAACCAAAATCAATTCCCAAACGTTTGAATTTTCAGCCAAAATCGGCGGTGTTGATTATCAATGGACTACCAATGTCATTGATGATCTCAGAAATACAAGGTTTGCCTGGATAACCATAAACGGCAATTTAAATCAGACCGGTACTATTCGATTCACTCCGCTTGACAACGGGGAACGAACTCGTGTTGACTTCAGCCTTGACTGCCGTACATTTTTCGGAGAACCCGAAGAAGAACTGGCCAAATACATCCAGGGCCTGCCTGCTCAATTAAAGAAAGATCTTCAGCGTTTCAAAGAAGAGGTTGAGAGCAAAACCTTTAAACAGAAAGCTGAAGAAACTATTGCAGCAGCCGAGGAAAACGAAGAGGAAGAAGACGAGGTAACCGTCTAACGGTCATTCCACCTTCACATATTGATTTTAAAATGCGCACTTGCCGGTGCGCATTTTTTTTATAATTCAATCCTGATTAAACTTTACTAAACCTGATTGCTTGATTAGGAAGTTATATCTAATAAATAGATTTAATAAAGTTATAAGATCAAATTTTTTGTGAATTTAACCGAGTTTAGAAATTCCGAATTCAGTTCACGTCCGCATTTTCTGTTATTTGGTAATCCGGTGTCACACAGCTTATCGCCGTTGATGCATAATACTGCAGCCGCTTATTACGATATCGATATAACTTATCACGCGATTCGGCTGGAACAGCATGAATTGTCGACTTTGGCAGCACACCTAAATGATACATCGTTTAAAGGTGCCAACATAACGATTCCGTATAAACAGGTTTTAATGGATTTTGTGGACAGGCTTGATGAAACAGCCTCTGATATAGGGGCGATCAATACCATTGTCAAGGATTCTTATTCATTGGCTGGCTATAACACCGATAGCTATGGATTTTCTGTGCCTTTGGAACCTTATGCAGAAGAACTGGAAGAGGGCAGGGCCATCGTATTCGGCACCGGCGGGGCGACAAAAGCGATTATACATGCCCTGGATAATCTAGGCTTCATTGAGATTGTTTTGATCTCCCGCAATCCTTCAACAAATAAAGGCTCCTTTGATAAAGAGAGTGTACGTGTTGAAGGATATGATTCCTGGACTGCCTTTGGTGAAGAAGCTGCTCTGATAGTTAATGCTACACCTATCGGTATGTCTCCGAAAGCGGATGAAGCACCTATTCTGGAGGAAGAGATGGATATCCTCTCCGGCAAGCTCTGTTACGATATCGTATACTCACCATTGAAAACCAGATTTCTGAGCCTGGCTGAAGAAGCCGGGGCAAGAACTATAGGGGGACTCGAGATGCTGATGTATCAGGGAAGCCGGTCGTTTGAATTGTGGACCGGAAAGTCATTTCCCATTAAGGAAATAAGAAAGAAATTACATGATGCAATCAAAACGTGAGCCTGAGCTGATAAGGCCTGAAATTTTTAAGGATACGGGTTCCATCTATGCCTGGTTTACCTGCAAAAATGCAGAGTTATACAATGACGCTCGGAATATCTCGGGACTGAATCTTGGGTTTAATACCCGGGAGGAGAAGGAGGTGGTTAATGAAAATCGTAGCGAGCTTTTGAATACCCTGGGAATAGATCCGGATAACATTGCTTTTGCTGAGCAGGTGCATGGCAATAGGGTACAGATGGTAGAAAGCGGGGGCACCTATGGTAACGTTGACGCTCTGGTAACAAACGTAAAAGGACTAAGTCTGGCTATTCAGGTTGCTGATTGTGCCGCGGTTCTGCTGGCAGATTCTGAACAGGGAATCATTGCTGCAGTACATGCCGGGTGGCGGGGTGCGGCAGGTGACATAGTACCCAAAACCGTCTCTGTTATGAACTCTCTGGGTGCTAAAGTCTCGCAAATAAAAGCCTTCATTAGTCCGTGTATATCGCAAAAAAACTTTGAAGTAGGAGAGGAAGTAGCCGAACAATTTCCGCGCGAACATGTAGACTATACTAACTACAGGAAGCCCCACGTCAATTTAAAAGTATTTCTGACCGATCAGCTTAATGAACTCGGACTTCAAGCCGGTAACATAGAGATAGATGAAGGATGCACCGTGGATGATGCTGATCGCTTTTATTCCTACCGGCGGGAACAGGAAAAGAGTGGCAGGATGTTAGGGGTTATTAGATTTAAGGAATAAGGAATAAGGTATAGGGTATAAGGAACTGCTTAATTCTTTTAAACAGTGGCTATATCACAGAGTTACACAGAGAAACCTCAGAGTTTCACAGAGGAAATGACCTCCACTTATACCTTATACCCTATACCTAAGTCGTCAAATAGAATCTAACACCAAATTCAAGGAAAGCAGTAACTAATAAGCCAAATGAGAGTCTCCTACAGTCCGGGCTATTACGCTCCGATACCCCATGAGCATATCTTTCCCATGAGGAAGTTTGAAGGATTGTATCGCTATGTACTGGAGCAGGATCTGATATCGGATTCCGATATCATTGCCCCGTCGATGGTGGATATGGCCAATCTCCTTTCGGTACACACTCCTCGCTATGCCAACGGCATTATGACAGGAAATCTGGAAAGCAAAGAATTGCGAAGATTGGGTTTGCCCTGGTCTAGGAAGCTGGCCATACGATCACGTCTGGCAGTGCAGGGTACGATCAATGCGGCGCTTATGGCACTACAGGATGGGATCGCCGGGAACCTGGCAGGAGGGACGCATCACGCAATGGCAGATCACGGAGAGGGGTTCTGCGTATTTAACGACGTGGCAGTGGCCATTAAGGTATTGCAGCAAACCATGTGGGCGAGAAAGATATTAGTAATTGACTGCGATGTGCATCAGGGTAATGGAACAGCAGAAATTCTGAAAGAGAATGAGAATGTTTTTACTTTTTCCATCCACGGTGAAAAGAACTATCCCTTCAAGAAACCGCCGTCTAGCCTGGATATCGGTATGCCTGACGGGACACTCGATTCGCACTATCTGGATACGCTGGGTGATGCTTTGGATGACATATTCAACGACTTTGAACCTGATTTGGTCTTTTATCTTGGTGGTATAGATCCCCTGGAGTCAGACCATTTCGGAAGGCTATCACTCACCTTAAACGGGCTTTATAACCGGGATCGAATAGTAATCAAGAAAGTCATCAGTGAAGATATACCCCTGGTCTTGCTGCTTTCCGGTGGATATGGTCCAACGCTCAAGGACACAGTACAAGCTCATGCATTGATGTATAAAGCGGCACTGGAATTGTGGAAGTAAACATTCCGTTCTTTCTTGGTCGATAATCATTCTGACTCAATAAAAGGTCCGTTTGTCAGGTGACAATTCTTTTTTAATTCTTCGAAGTTAATTCCGATCTTCACAGGTATTTTTAAACAGAGGTAATGCATTTGAAAGAACAAAATCTGGTCATACTTGGATCAACAGGGTCTATTGGAGAACAAGCCCTGGAAATCGTTGATGAGCATTCCGACCGGTTTAATGTTCTGGCGCTGAGTTGCAACACCAACTGGCGCAAACTCGCAGAGCAGGTAAATGAATTCCATCCTAAATATGCTTTGGTGTGCGATGCCGACCATCTGGATGATTTTAAAGCAGCTCTTACCACGGATGTTGAAATCATAGCCGGTGCCGAAGCTCTGGGAGACCTGGCTGCCCTGGAACAGGCCGATGTTATCTTAAACAGCCTGGTCGGTTTTTCAGGATTTGAACCCACATGCAGAGCTCTTAAAGCAGGAAAGAAGGTGGCACTTGCCAATAAAGAGTCACTTGTTGTAGGTGGAGCTATTATAAACCGTTTGTTGAAAGAGAATACAGGCAAGCTTGTACCGGTCGATTCTGAGCACAGTGCTATGCTGCAGTGCCTGGTGGGTGAGAGCAACGATACCATTAGTAAATTGATCATTACGGCAAGTGGTGGTCCGTTCAGGGAATGGACGATGGCACAAATGAAAGATATCACTGTTAGTGATGCCCTTAATCACCCGAACTGGTCTATGGGGTCAAAAATCACAATAGATTCTGCAACCATGATGAACAAGGGGTTGGAAATTATCGAAGCTCACTGGCTCTTTGATTTACCGCTGTCTAAGATTGAAGCAGTCGTTCATCCACAGAGCATTGTTCATTCGGTTATTGAATTTGTGGACGGATCAAGTAAAGCCCAGCTTGGTCCCCCGACGATGAAAGTACCAATACTGTATGCGTTGACCTATCCCGATCGCATATCATTGGAGGCACCGACATTAGACTGGACAGCAGCATTTGATCTTAATTTTGAGCCTGTAGATTATGATAAATTCCCCTGTATAAAGCTGGCAATTAATGCCATCGAGGAGGGGGGATTCAAGCCGGCTGTCTTGAATGCCGCCAATGAGATAGCTGTGGATCGCTTTCTAAATGAAGAAATTCCTTATATTGGCATATCTCGCATAATTGAAACCTGTCTTGAACGTTTACACTCGAAGGCGGAGTTAACCATACAATCTTTAAAAGAAATTGATAGAGAAGCCAGAGAACTGGCTTTAACCATCTAAAGAAGCAAGATTTACCCTATGGAATGGATTATTGACATAAGTACGACAATAGGCATATTTGCCTTGGCCCTGCTCATACTGGTATTTTTTCATGAGCTGGGACATTTTCTCGCTGCCAAGCTATTCGGCATGCGGGTAGAGCGCTTTTCACTGGGTTTTCCACCCAGAGTGTGGGGTTTTAAAAAAGGTGATACCGATTACTGTATCGGCGCCACACCGCTTGGCGGGTATGTAAAAATATCCGGTATGATTGATGAAAGCATGGATACCGAGCATCTGGATGAAGAGCCGAAACCTTGGGAATACCGTAGCAAACCGGTATGGCAACGCATGATTGTAATTACTGCCGGTGTAATTTTCAATATGATATTGGCCGTTCTGATTTTTGGCGGAATCGCCTTTACCAGCGGCGAAACGAAAGTGGCTAATGACAGCGTGCAGGGAATCTATGTTGCTGAAAGTACACTGGCACATAATATTGGGTTTCGAACAGGTGACCGCATTGTAGGTGTAAACAATCAGAATGTGACTTTTTTCAATGAGTTATTCTCGCCGGCCCAGCTCACCGAATCGAATGTAACTTACACGGTAATGAGAAATGGCAGTCAAGTGACCGTTGCTCTGCCTGACAGCGCACTCGATCAGATTAATCAGGAAGGTTTTATAACGCTTGGGAATGCCCTGCCCAGCCGGATCAGTGATGTAGCTGAAGGTACCCCGGCAGCCGAAGCAGGTCTTCAAGCGGGTGACCGCATTACAGCCATAAACGGAGAACCGATCGATTATTGGCTTCAGCTGACACAGAAAATTCAGACATCAGAAGATTCTGTTAATCTAACTGTTGCAAGAAATGGGGAGACACTGGAGTATAGCGTTGCTTTAAGCAGCGACAATACGATTGGCATCTATGCCCCAGACCCCAATAATGAGTTTGATATTCAGCGATTCAGGTATGGGGTATTTGAATCTTTAGGTGTTGGTGTGGAAAAGACCGAAGAAGTATTTACCGGAATTATTCAGGGTTTTGGAAAGATGTTTTCCGGTTCCATTTCAGTAAGGGACAACCTCGGAGGTCCTGTTGCTATTGCCAGCATCACCAAAGAAGCCACCGATAGAGGAGGCTGGAACGGCTTTTGGAACATTACGGCCCTTCTAAGCGTCACACTTGCGATTATGAATATTCTGCCGATTCCGGTACTGGATGGCGGTCACGTGATGTTTCTCCTTTATGAAGGGATCACACGAAAAGAACCGTCACCCAAAGTACGGATGGCTTTGCAGCAAATAGGCTTCTTGCTTATCATTGCACTGTTCATTTTTGTGACATTTAACGACATACTCAGACAATTCGGTTAATATATGATTGCCAGAGAAGGGTATTCAAACATTGCATTTGTGCTGGTGTTTGGCATTGCTATAAGTATACTTGGCGGTTTGTACATTGATCACTGGTTGGTTTACGGTATTTATGCCCTCTCATTAATTCTGTCACTGTTTATACTGTTTTTCTTTCGTGATCCTGATCGTATTACACCGGAAGACGATAGCCTGATAATATCACCGGCGGATGGCAAAGTTGTGATGGTCAAAGAGGTAGAGGAAGAGATTTACATGAACAGCAAAGCTACCCAAATCAGTATCTTTCTTTCACCTCTCAATGTTCACGTAAATCGTGTTCCTGCATCGGGTACTATAGAGTATGTAAAATATCATCCCGGGGTGTACCTTATGGCGTGGGATGAGCGGGCTTCAAGCATGAATGAACGGGCGGATTTCGGTTTGAAGATGAATAACGGAATCAAAATATTTTTTCGCCAAATTACCGGATTTCTGGCTCGACGTATTGTGTACAGCATCAGTGAACAGGATGAAGTGAAGGCCGGCAGCCGATTTGGCATTATGAAATTCGGTTCCAGGATGGATGTACTGCTTCCCGACGATGTAGAGATTTCGGTTAAAGAGGGCGACCGGACGGTAGCAGGCGAATCTGTTTTGGGAAAGATAATAAAGTCGGACAAAGCTGAGGCGCAACACACAGAATCGCAATCGCAGACATCAGTCTCCAGCGAATGAAATATCCCATACAAAAGTGGAAGCGTTTCAGGCAGCGCCGTAAAAAGAAAAACGGCGGGAAAAGAAAGCAGATACCACGAATTGTTGTTCCCAGTTTCTTCACCTTAATGAATCTGTTCTGCGGATTTCTCGCAATTATCAGTATCGCGGAAGGCCGACTGTTTTTCGGAGCCTGGCTGATCGTCTTCGCAGGACTTTTTGATGCACTTGACGGCTTTATGGCACGCCTATCCAATGCCACCAGCCAATTCGGTATAGAACTGGATTCAATAAGTGATGTGGTTTCCTTCGGTGTAGCACCGGGTTTTCTCCTCTATACCTTTGGTCTCAACAGCCTCCCTTTTGTAGGGATCATACTAAGTGCCTTACCACCACTCTGTGGGGCCGTTAGACTGGCACGTTATAATGTCGATGCCCAGGAAAGTCGTCCGGATTATTTCAAGGGTCTGCCTATTCCGGCACAGGCCATCATGATTTCTTCTTTTTACCTGACCTTTTTCGACCGGATGGAACTATTCATGGACTTCAAAAATGGGATTAATACCGTGTTGATCCCGCTAATTGTCCTGCTCTCTTTTATTATGGTCAGTACCATACCCTTTGATAAAATGCCCAGTTTTGATAAGAAATCGATAAAGAAATACAAAGGGCGCCTGTTTCTTTTTATTTTCTACGGTATACTGATTGTTTTTCTGCAGGAAATCGGACTCATGATTGTATTTTCTGCATTCATCCTGAAAGGAATCGCCTTGGGAGCCATAACCTTCTGGAAGGAAGCATTTGGTGATAACGGTGAGGAAGAAGAGTTTCAGGAAGGCTAGGTAAAACCAATCGTATGTAGTCTCTTGGATTTTTAGAAAGTAAAACCGATTCCTATAGAATGCACGGTTCCAAAGCCGGTTTCAAAAGGTACCAGGGCATAGTTGGCCGTTATATTATTTAATATAATCCCGGTACCAAAACTCAAGGGCCGGGTTGTTTCCCCTGTTTTATAGCCACCTCTCAAAGTTAAGATATCTGCCGCAGTGACAGATATTCCAAAGTTTAGGTAAGCTTCGTCTTGCTCATGGGTATTAGTTGTATTGTTCATCGGGTCATTGTTTACGGGAATTACAACATCCGAGAGAACAGAAATTGAGACAGGGAAATCGTTTTCCCCAGTCCCGAGTTCATAAATACGCGCATTGATACCGACACGGACTAAAGCAGGTAGCCGTGTAGCTTCTGTATTCAACTCATCCATTTTACCGGCATTTTGCAATGCAGCTGAAACATAAAGTTTCCGGTTGAACCAGTGGCTCGAGATACCGGCATTTATAGCATACCCCGATGCATTATAGATGTAGAGTTCTTCCCTTAGATACTGAAACGAAGCACCTATGGCTAGATTTCTATAGTTTAAGGCATAAGCTCCCGATAGGGAAAGGTAACTGATACTGAAGGATCCCTGTGAAGGGCCCGGGCGGCTTCTTAATTCGAAGTCATCTGCCTGTGAAGCTAAAAGTCCAAAAGCTATGGCGCTTCTATTTCTTTTAAAATTCACCGCTGCATGGGTATTGGTGAGTCCGCCAATCCATAGTGAATAATCGGCATTGAATCCGGAAGACGGTTCAAAGGCCAGATTCGCCGGGTTGGTATACAGGTTTGAAGCTCCCAAAAGATAGGCTGTGGTAGTCTCACCCAAACCAAGGGCTTCGGTATTGGGGCCGGTAGTCAACAGTTCAAATCCGGTACTTTGGGCTGAAGCAAAAATATGCCCCAGCGTAAAAAGAAGGGTAATAAAGAATATTATTTTCAAGTTCATAAATTCAATCTTAGTCCGAATACATGCATGGAAGAAACGCCGCTGGGTTCTTTCAGGTAGGCATAATCTACAGATGGTTCCAAAATGTCAAAAGGAAGATGGATGGAAAACCCGGCACCCGGACGTTGAGCATCTGTAATATTGTTGAGATCATCGATTTGCCAACCGCCTCTCAGGCTTATTCGTTGATGCACCAGCCAGGAAACTCCTACCTTTGCCTGCTCAAAATGTTCCTCATCATGTATTAAATACCCGAAACTTGAAGCAATAAGCACTGATTTGAGATAATAAGCAGCTCCAAGATTTAAACGGGTTGGAAAGGTTTCGGTACGGTCACCTAGTGACTCGTCACCGTATAAGTCAGAAGAATTCCAGCTATATGATGCCAGGAGATCCTGGGCTGTAAAGCCCAGTGAGAGCTTGTTGGATAGCCGGAATAGCGCCCCGATATCAAAAGCGACTCCCCGGGCCGGAGAGACTTCGGGATGGTAATCGGCCAGGTTGAGTTTTACCCCAACCCCCAAAGCTAATTTCGTGCTAATATTGATTCCAAAGGAAGTTGACAACTGGAATTCACTGGTTTTAAGATCAGATGTGTAGTATCCGCTGGCAGTTCGACCATCGATGTCCTTTACATTTGCATTGAGCAGGGAGATAGTCAGACCGGCGGAAGGTGGCAGTTTAAATGTTGCATTCAGGCTATTAAACCTACGATCAAAACTCATCAGTGCAGTGGACAGGTCAATCTGATTCCCGCCATCGGAAAAGGCCGCATGAGCCGGGTTGTAGTAGGCATAAACTCCCTCTGTATGCGTAGCCGTCAATGCATTTCCCATAGCAATACCCCTGGGACCGAATCCTATGCGAGAGAACGAACCGGCATAGCCCGCGGGTTGTCCAACGGCATTGAAAGGAAAAAGTGATAGAAATACTATAAGTACCAGTATACACGATAAACCGGCTAAGCGTATCACGAAAAGGTCTCTTAAATTAAGTTTATATACGTTTATAGAGTTCATCAATCAATCACCAAAAATTTACCCTTGATCACATTGCGGGGAGTCTCTATCAGGTAAAAAACCGGTCCATTGGCAACCTTACGCCCGCCCGAACTGATACCGTCCCATACCGCTTCGTATGTACCTGAATTGAATGAGCCGTTCTCAATTTCACGGATAAGGTTCATCCCAAAATCAAAGAGCCGGACTTTTACATCACCTTGTTGCTCCACTTCAAATTTGATGCGTACAACACCGTGCCTTGTGGGAGAAAATGGACTCGGATAGGCATAGGCTTCCACATCGGGAGCTTCTTGCTGGTACCGGTTACCGCCTGCCAGTGGGAAGTTGACCCTAGTAATCTGCCAGCTTTCTCCATTATTGGCAGTTGAGGCTATTCCGTCTGTTGTACCTACAAAAACCCTCTCCAAGGTTGTGGCTACACATAGGTATTGTGCCTCCTTTTTGATAAAGGTATTTACGCTTTCAATTTGTTCATATTGATTCCAGTTAAGACCGTTATCCGGGCTTATGAATAAACCGTCATCGCCTGCAGCATAAATGAAAGAACCGTTGAAACCCAGGTCATTAATTTTTTCATCCAGCAGATAACGGTCAAAAGTGTTACCTCCGTCGGCGGTGCGTACAATTCCATACTGTTCACTAGGTTGCAGACCGGAAGGCCAGTTGGTCATCCAGATGTCACCCGTACCCGGCTGTTGCTTAATATCTATTATCCAGTTGCTAATCAGTCCGTTGTTGTCACCGGTTACCTGCACGTGTTCCCATCGAATGCTATCAATTGAGGCCTTCAGTGCATTTTCAGAAATATTAAGCCCGCCTGCCGTACCTGCCCAAACTATTTGATCATCATCAACCAGCACAGCAAAACCCAGGAGGTTCTGATCAAACCTGGGATCATAACTGTTTCCGCTACTTGAGGTAAAGGTATAGCTCTGCTCAGGTACCAGACGATCGGCCGACTGTGGCGGCAGGATAAGCCGTTCCCAGCTCTCACCTAAATCCCTGCTGCGAATCAAGCCTGATGCCCAATTTGCCGAAAGGATGGTATCCCCAAAATGATCAATCTCGAAGGGGGGAGATTGCTGCGGCACGGTTATTGGCAGTTTGGAATAAGACTGGCCACCGTATATAATAACAGTATCATCTTCCTGTTCAACATATTGTGGACTGTAGAGCCAGGTTTGTCCGCCATCAAAGGAGAGGTGGAAACCATCTCCTGTTTTTACCTCTCCATCAGCCGTTTCCTTTGAATAACCCAATCCTGCAATAACCGTATCTCGGCCCAGCGTTAGTGAAAAAACGCGTGCCGGTCCGTCAGTCACTTTAGTAGCTCCTTCGGGATAGTGCCAGGAGGGAGCGTTGGCAATATTACGGTTCAAACCGGGGCCAATCCAAAGCGTTTCCCCATAGGCAGCCATAACCGAAACGGTATTCTCCTGGATCGATTCATAGGGTGAAGGAACAGGCCCATACACCTGGGCTCTCACACTTCCTACTACTATCAATGAGGCAACTATACCGATCAGAATAGATAACAGAGGTTGTTTGGGCATCACCTTCATTCAGGGTTAGTAGGCTCATTGATGAATTTAAATATACTCTTTATTGCAAGTAAATAAACTTGTTGATTTTAGAGCCGCGGGCCATTATCTTCGTTGCGTCATGCAAATGCCCAACGTCCATACATACAATTCTTGGCGATGGCTTCTTATTACAGAAGCAGTGGGCAGGTTATAGGAAATTGACAACAAATTTTAGGATTTCTAAACCCACTGATGGAAACTGAAGTGGGTTTTTTTATTTAGGTAAGCTATGAATTTTGAGCAGTTTAAATCACTGGCCCAAGACTTCACAGCCATTCCTGTGTATCGCAGGTTAATGGCTGATGTACTGACGCCGGTATCTCTGTTTCTAAACATCCGCAAAGGAGCTCTATATCCTTTTTTACTCGAATCGGTAGAGGGCGGGGAACAACTGGCCAGGTATTCATTCCTGGGACGGAATCCCTACAAGCTACTTGAGTTTGACGGTGAATCAGTTAGCCTCAAGAAGGAAGATGGTACCCGTGAAGAAATGGATCGCCCCTATTTTGATGTACTTAAAGAGTTAACCACTGCCTATTCTGAACCTAAACTGGCGGATCTCCCGCGATTGACGGGTGGTGCTGTAGGTTACTCTTCGTATGATACCGTTCGGGAAGTGGAAGAACTTCCTGATGTTCCTGAAGATGAATTGAATCTACCGGAAGCCATTTGGGCATTTTACAATGAGATCTTTGCTTTTGACCATGTGAAGCAGCAGGTGGTGATTATCAAAACAGCTTTCATTGAGGAAGAATCCAACCTGGAAGAACTTTACGGGGAATCTCAGGAAGCTCTCGATGCCATGGAAAAACTGGTATATGATTCAACACGCGGTAAGGATTCCTTTACCATTTATCCTGAGCGATTGAAAAGCAATATGGAGCAAGAAACTTTTGAAGCAATGGTCGAAACGGCCAAGGAGCATATTTATGAAGGGGACATTTTCCAGGTTGTTTTGTCCCAGCGTTTTGAAACAGATTTTGAGGGTGACCGCTTTATGCTGTACAGAGCGCTCAGAATGGTTAATCCATCACCCTATCTCTTTTTCCTGGATTTCGGAAAATTTTCTTTTGTGGGTTCCTCACCTGAGGTTTTGGTGAGGGTTCAGGAAGGAACAGCCGAACTCCTGCCCATTGCGGGTACCAGGCCTCGAGGAGATACTCCCGAAGAAGATTTGGCACTGGAAGAAGATCTTAAGAATGATCCCAAAGAGATAGCTGAACATGTGATGCTGGTGGATCTGGGAAGAAATGATCTTTCCAGAGTCTGCAAATCCGGAACGATAAAACCGGTTCGCAGTCAGGTTATTGAACGCTATTCTCATGTGATGCATATCGTTTCGGATCTTAAAGGTGAACTGGCCGAATCTAAGACCGCTGTTGACGCACTCATGCAGTGTTTTCCCGCGGGAACGGTAAGCGGCGCTCCAAAGATCAGGGCCATGGAGATTATTGATCAACTGGAACCAGACAAGAGGGGACCCTATGCGGGAGCGGTAGGTTATTTTGATTTCTCAGGCAATATGGATACCTGTATTGCAATCAGAACGATGGTGGTTACAGAAGACAAGGTTTATATACAGGCCGGTGCAGGAATTGTAGCCGACAGTGATCCTACAAAGGAATTCGAAGAAACAAGAAATAAAGCAGGCGCGCTGGTTGAAGCACTTAGCGTGGCGCTTGAAATTGAACAATAAATTAAACGAGGATTAAACGGATGCAGCTGATATCACGGTTTTAATATTACTTTTATTTCTTTCTGCTTGAATCTGCATAATTTTTTTAATCTGAGTTCCAAATAATTCTACAAAACAAATAATGAAAACGATTTTATCAGGTATTACGCCTTCCGGCAAACTGCATTTAGGCAACTATTTTGGTGCAATACGCCAGCATATTGAGATGCAGGAGAAAGGTGATGCCTTCTATTTTATCGCCAATTATCACTCCCTGACCTCTATTAACGACGGTAAGGAAATCAGGGAGAATACCCTGGATATAGCACTGGATTACCTTGCACTCGGTCTGGATCCAGAGAAGTGTACCTTCTTTGCCCAGAGCGATGTACCCCAGGTAACCGAACTGGCGTGGATACTGGGAACTTTTTGTCCGGTAAGCCTGATGGAAAAAGGAGTTGCCTATAAGGATAAAGTGGCTCAGGGATTGAGCCCGAATATCGGACTGTTTACCTACCCGATACTGCAGGCTGCGGATATTTTAATATATAATTCTGACCTGGTTCCCGTAGGACAGGATCAAAAACAAAATATCGAGATTTGCAGAGATCTCGCCGGCAAACTGAATCATGTGTACGATAAGGAACTGCTTAAACTGCCTGAAGAATATATTGTAGAGTCGGTTGCTGTTGTTCCCGGCATTGACGGGCGCAAGATGAGCAAATCGTATGGCAATACCATAGGGATTTTTGATGAGGGCAAGAAACTCAAGAAAAAGGTAATGTCCATTGAAACGGATTCTACGCCACTTGACGAACCGAAGGATCCGGATACCTGTAATGTGTTTGCCCTGATAAAACTATTTGCCAATAAAAAGAAACGTAAGGAGATAGCAGATAAGTACCGTGCAGGTGGTTATGGCTACGGTCATGCCAAGAAGGAACTGCTGGGCATGATTACCGATTATTTTGCAGAGGCCCGCGAACGACGCAAGGAACTGCAAAAGAACGAGGATTATGTTATGGATGTTCTCAGGGAAGGCAGTAAGACAGCGCGTGAAAGGGCCGAGACAGTTATGGGTCCGGTTCGCGAAGCTACCGGCATCATACGCAATTATAATTTTTAAATTAATATGAGAACTAATGGTTCGGTCTCATTTGAGTAATAAAATTTTAAGACCTTATCCAAGCGTATGGTACTGATAATAGACAATTACGACTCATTTACGTACAACCTTGTGCACCTGGTGGCAGTGCATACCGATGAGTACAAGGTTATTCGTAATGATGCCATGACGGTTGAGGAAGTAAAAGAATTGAACCCTGACAAGATTTTGATTTCACCGGGACCCGGAAGGCCGGACGAGGCGGGTATTACGGAAGCGCTGATCCGGGAGATGGGGGAGAAGACCCCGATACTGGGCGTCTGCCTTGGGCATCAAGCCATCGGAGAGGTATTTGGCGGCGAGGTTATTCATGCTCCCAAGCTGATGCATGGTAAGACCTCAAAGGTGCATCATGACGGGAAAAGCGTGTTTAGGAATGTGGAAGAACCTTTTGATGCTACACGTTATCACTCCCTGGTTTTGAATCCGGATAAGATTCCTGATGTATTACAAATTACAGCCCGCAGTGACGATGATGTTATTATGGGACTTCGTCACCGTGATTTTCCTATAGAAGGCATTCAGTTTCACCCGGAAAGTATCCTGACCACGGAAGGGCCTAAAATCATTGAAAACTGGCTCAAACAGAATTAAAACCTGCAATTTTCAACAATTTTTATGACCGATATCAAGCATATACTTGAGAAGCTGGCCGATCGCCGGGATTTAAGCCCGGAAGAGGCGAAAAGTGCCCTTCAATCCATTATAGAGGGTGAAGTGGGTGTAGAACAAACCACTGCTTTCCTAATCGCTATGCGTGCAAAGGGTGAAACCATTGAAGAACTTACCACTTTTGTGAGGGTGATGAGGGAAGCTGCCATTACTCCCAAGGTAGACATTACCAATGCCGTTGACCTTTGCGGGACAGGAGGTGATAATTCCGGTACCTTTAATATCTCGACTGCCGCTATGTTTGTGGTAGCCGGTGCCGGAGTTCCGGTGCTGAAACATGGCAACCGGAGCGTATCCAGTAAAAGCGGTAGTGCTGATGTGCTGGAAGCTCTGGATATCGTTGCAACCCTACACAAAGAACAGGTTGAAAAAGTATTTCACGAAACCGAAATGGCTTTCATGTTTGCTCCTCATTTTCACCCGGCTATGAAGCACGTCATGCCTGCCCGGCAGGTACTGGGTATCCGTTCATTTTTTAATACTATGGGTCCGCTCTTGAATCCGGCGGAGGTAAAAAGACAGGTAGTCGGGGCTTTTGACAAGCGAACTTCACGGCAAATAGCAGAAATACTCTCCAATCTGAATACCGAACATGTTTTCAGTGTTCACGCCCGTGACGGTCTGGACGAGTTGAGCCTGAGCGCACCTACCTTTGTATTTGAGCTGGATGGAGAAGTGGTTACGGAACACCCACCTTTTGATCCGGCGAGTCTGGGATTTGAACCTGTCAGTCTTCAGCAGCTGCAGGGAGGCGACGCTTTTTATAACGCCGACATTATCCGGTCGATACTCAAAGGCGAAGCGACCAATGCTCAGCGAAATATCGTGGTTCTAAACGCAACCTTCGGAATTCATGTATCGGGAAAAACCGGGAGCCTGGATGAGGCCAAAAAGCTAGCCGAGGAGAGTATTGATTCAGGATCAGCCTTGAAAGCCCTGAAAAGATTGAGCGAAGCTACCAACGATGTAATGAAAGTTTCTGACTGACATGGCTACTATCTTGGAACAAATCGTAGAGCAGACTGCAACCGACCTTGTCAAACGGAAACGCAAAGTCAGTTTCATGGATTTTGAGTCGTTTGAATGGTACGAGCGCCCGAGGCGACCGTTTGGGGATAATTTGAGAAATAAAGGTACTGTCTCGGTAATTGCTGAAATTAAAAAGGCGTCTCCATCCAAGGGGATCATTCGAAAAGATTTCAATCCACAAAAAATTGCATCACAATATTTTGAGGGAGGGGCGAGCGCGTTGTCCGTTCTCACTGATGAGCCTGCCTTCCAGGGAAGCCTGGATTACCTTAGTGCGGCTTCGACGGAAGTGGACATCCCCGTATTGAGAAAAGATTTTATCATCGATCCATACCAGGTTAAGGAAGCACGTGCCTATGGGGCTGATGCGGTGCTGTTAATTGCCACCATAACGGAAGGGAACCAGCTCAATGAGCTGCTGCATGCCTCCACCGAATATGGCTTGGAATGCCTTGTTGAGTGTTATTCAGAGGATGACCTAAATCGGCTTAATTTTGAATATATTAACATTCTCGGCGTTAACAACCGCGACCTCAAGACTTTTGATGTCGATCTACATCGGGGAATCGAGCTTCTGAACAGGGCCCCGGAAGAGACCGTGTTGGTTTCTGAAAGCGGTTTAAGCAGTGCCGGTGATCTGAAATTTCTCTATGATAATAATATTGATGCTGCGCTGATCGGGGAGTATTTTATGCGTCAGCCAGATCCTGGAAAAGCAGTGGAAAAGATGCTCGGAGAATTGAAGCAGCTGGTTGAAGAAAATGCGGTTGTTACTGAAGATCAGGAATCTGAAAAAAATATGAGTTAATCCGAAAAAAATGTTTGCAAACGAGGAAGAGCGTACCAAAGTAAAAATATGCGGACTCACATCCCTGGAAGATGCACGATTTGTATCAGGGGCTCTGGCTCATTACTTGGGATTCATATTCTATGAGGAGAGTCCAAGATATATCACCCATGCCGAAGCCGGTGCGATCATCAACTGGATTGAAGGGCCGGAGTGTGTGGGAGTATTTGTCAACCAGCCCCTGGATGATGTCAATATGATAATCCGGCAGACCGGCATTGACCTGGTACAGCTCCACGGAAACGAATCGCCCGAATATACTGCCATGGTGGAAAAGCCCGTTATAAAAGTGATCCATGTAGAACCATCCACTGATGCCGAGGAACTTAAGGCTGCCGTGGAACCGTATCTATCACACGTTGAGTACCTGATGTTTGATACCAAACTTGGTGATCAATGGGGCGGTACGGGTAAAACATTTGACTGGTCTCTGGTCGATGAAGTAAGCGGCGGTAAACCTTTTTTTCTCTCAGGCGGTATCAATGAGCATAATATCCGCAAAGCTTGTAAGGAAGTACAACCCTATGCTGTCGATCTTTCCAGCAGTCTGGAGAGTGAACCGGGAGTAAAAGACTTTGACAAGGTGGAAACATTCATGGAGGAGATGCGTGAGATCTGGGAAGAGCAGGAAATGGGGGAGTTATAAGCCATTTTATAACCAACCGTCTAGCGGATTTATGGAATGAACCATTTCTTTTAACTGTATTCACTGTATTACTGAAAACATTTGTTAACAGATATTATCAAACAACAAACTGACTGATGGCAACATACGATCTGCCCACTAAAACCGGCTATTTTGGTAAATTCGGAGGTAAATTCGTACCTGAGATTCTCATTCCTGCATTGGAAGAACTTGAAGAAGCCTACGAAGCTGCATGGAAAGACCAGGATTTTCTTGACGAGTTTAAGAGACTATTGAAAGAGTACGTCGGCAGGCCAACAGAATTGACCTATGCAAATCGCCTGACTGAACATTATGGCAAAGCCAGAATTTACCTCAAAAGAGAAGATCTTTGTCATACAGGTGCACATAAGATCAATAATGCGATCGGTCAGATATTGCTGGCACGAAGGATGGGCAAAGAACGTATCATAGCAGAAACCGGAGCCGGTCAGCACGGGGTGGCAACAGCTACTGCCTGTGCAAAGTTTGGGATGAAGTGTATTGTCTATATGGGGGCCGAGGATATGTGGCGGCAAAAACTGAATGTAGACCGTATGCGCTTGCTGGGAACCGAAGTCCGCTCGGTGGAGAGCGGTTCGAAGACATTGAAAGATGCAACCAATGAAGCGATCCGTGATTGGGTAACAAATGTGGAAGATACTTTCTATATCATCGGTTCTGTCGTCGGCCCACACCCCTACCCGAAGATGGTGAGAAACTTTCACCGGGTGATTGGGGAAGAGACCAAATACCAGCTCAAGGAAGTTGAAGGAAAGGATCCGGATTATCTGCTGGCTTGTGTAGGTGGGGGCTCAAACGCCATCGGATTTTTTCATCCATTTATTGAAAACGAATCTGTACGCATGTACGGTCTTGAAGCTGCCGGACATGGTGCTGAAACCGACAAAACGGCTGCAACGCTCAGTATTGGTTCTCCGGGAGTACTTCATGGATCGCTCAGCTACCTGCTGCAAAGCAATGAAGGGCAAATTCATTTGGCCCACTCCATTAGCGCGGGGCTTGACTATCCCGGAATAGGTCCTGAACACTCTTACCTTCACGATTCCAAAAGAGTGACATATAAAGCTATTACCGATGCTCAAGCCATGGAGGGAGTGAAGCTACTGTCTGAACTGGAAGGTATTATTCCCGCACTTGAAACCGCACACGCCATTGCATATCTGGATGAACTGATGCCAAAGACAAGCGAAGATGAGATTGTGGTGATAAACTGCTCGGGTAGGGGTGACAAGGATATGGGTACCATAGCAGAACACTTGTAGCTCTTTGAATACCGGTTAAAGTTTGAAAAGATAGTCCTGATTAGAACATATTGCGATAATAATTCAACTGTTTTCACAGTTAAAATAAACTATTGAAGCCACCCAAAAAGACTTAATGATCAAAGAAAAAAGCGCGCACAGAATTACCCAGTTATTCCGGAAAAAGAATGAGGATTCAAAGATAATGAGTCTTTTTCTCACCGCCGGTTACCCTGATCTCGAATCCACAGTAGATCTGATTTTAGGATTTGAGCAGAACGGTACAGACATGATTGAGCTGGGAATGCCGTTCAGCGATCCTCTTGCCGATGGGCCAACTATCCAATATTCAAGCAACAAGGCCATCGAGAGCGGCATCACCATGGATGGTATCTTTGAAATGGTTCGGGGGGTCAGGAAGCAATCGGAAATTCCGATTATTCTTATGGGCTATGTGAATCCGGTGATGCGGTACGGTGTCGAAGATTTCTGTAAAGAAGCTTCTGATGCAGGAGTTGACGGACTGATCATACCGGATCTGCCGGTGGAAGAGTCCGGCATTCTGGAGGAGAAAGCAGATCATTATGAATTGCCTATTATCTATCTGGTAGCCCCGAATACATCTGATGAAAGAATGCGTCTGATCGATGAAAAGTCAGAAGGTTTCGTCTATTGCGTCTCCGTGACCGGTGTGACCGGGGCCAGGGATGGGGAGGAGGTTTCAAAATCCGTAGCTCGTTTTATCGAACGGGTGAAACAAAACATTACCAAAAATTCTACTATGGTAGGTTTCGGAATTAAATCACATGAAGATGCTGAAAAGATCGCCCGCGACATGGATGGTTTTATAGTAGGAAGTGCTTTAATTGAAACCATTCGTAGTAACTACCCTGATGAAGGTTGGATGGATGAAGTATTTGCTTTTGTTCGGGGCTTGAAGTATGGTAACAACTAAATTCAATTAACAGTCTATTTATGAACGCTTTCAATAAGATACTTTTAATGGTCATTGTTGTCTTATTTGCCTTTGCCTGCGACGGAGATTACCGCCAGCAGGCAGTAGGTGCCTTTGGAGACGCTGTGGTTCTGATGGATTCTACCGAACACGATAGCCAGACGGCTGAAGCAATTCGACGAACCTATGGGCAAGGCATACAAACTCTGCCCAACTATGAAGCGCTTTTTGATCTTAGATTTGTGGACTTCCGCAATAACGAACAGCTGGAAGTAATTAAAAAGAATAAGAACTTGATTATCGCGGCAACTATTGATGACAGTTCAAATGTCGGACGTTTTGTGCGTGCACTTCTGGATGACCAGGTAGAGAGCAGGGTCAGGGAAGGACAAAGTTTTGCTTTCCCCTTAGAGGATCAGTGGTATCGTAATCAGTGGTCAATCATTCTGACTTCTACCAGCGATTCTGCTTTAGCAGAAAATATCAGAAACACCAAGGAGTCGCTGGTTGAAAGCCTGATGGAGAAGGAGTTCAGGCGCTGGCAGTATGATATCTATGATCGCGGTGAAAACTATGCGCTGGAAGATACTCTTTGGGAAAATCACGGCTGGAAAGTCAGGGTTCAGCATGACTGGAGAAAAAATATCGACACCTCATATGTAGCCAACGGTTCCCTGAATAATCTTGTAACCATGCGTCGCCCGTTACCAGATAACGATAGGTGGTTTTGGGCCTGGTGGCAAGACAGTGTTAGAACCGCAGATTATATCGATGCCGACTGGATCAATACCAAAAGAGATTCACTCATGGAGAAGTGGATAAGAGGTACCAGGGATAGCTCATACGTTACTACCGAGTACCGCCGTCCGGTTGAAACGGATACACTCCGTGTAAACGGTCATCTTGCTTTTGAAACACTGGGTACCTGGCGCATGACCAATGATGCCATGGGTGGTCCCTTTGCAAATATGACCATCTATGACGAGGAAACAGATCGGTTGTTTATTCTGGAGTTCGGTCAGTTTGCGCCCCGTTATAACAAGCGAAGATTTGTACGGCAATTCAGAGCGATGCTCAGGACCTTTGAAAGTGATTCCGCATGGAGTACCGGAAATACTATGGAACAAAATATGGTTACCCGCTAATACGTGCCCTCCAAACCAAAGCAGCAATTTATAGATGATGACCTGGAAAACCGAAAGGCAGATAACTTATTTCGGTCCCTTCAGACCCTTATACCCTCCGGTGATGGACTGACCGTCACTAAAAAAGGTCGAGAGCTGATAAACTTCTGTTCGAACGATTACCTGGGTTTATCAAAACATCCTGAGGTAATCCGGAAATCCAGGAATTATACTGAAAAATATGGCGCCGGTTCTACGGCTTCCCGTCTTATTTCCGGTACCTTTGATATCCACGAGGAACTGGAAACAAAGCTTGCTGAAATCCTTAAAAAGGAGGCGGCATTGATCTTTAATTCCGGTTTTCAGGCAAACAGTACTTTAATTGATACCTTGACCGACCGGCATTCCCTGGTGCTTGCAGACAGGCTTAGTCATAACAGTTTGTTGAAAGGCGGACTCGCAAGCAGGGCAGATCTCCAGCGATTTAATCATAATGACCTGACACATCTTGAAAAACTATTAGTCAGGGCCAAAGGAGAAAATTACAATCGCATTTTAATCATTACCGAAACCGTTTTCAGTATGGATGGTGATCGAAGTGATGTAAAGGAGATAGCCGCATTAGCAAATGCGCATAATGCCTTATTGTTTGTAGATGATGCCCATGCCGTAGGAGTGTGGGGTGAAAAAGGCTTGGGGCTTGGTTATGATGTGGAAGGAATTGATATTCTACTGGGAACCTGTGGTAAGGCATTCGGTTCTTTTGGTGCCTATGTAGCTTGTTCGACAAAAATGAAAGAGTATCTCATCAACTATTGTCCGGGTTTTATTTATACTACGGCGCTTCCGCCCGCGGTAATCGGTGCTATTGATTCTGCACTGGATTTGATTCCATATATGGAAAAACAACGTTCCCGCTATCATAAAACTATTGAGAAAGTGCGTGACCGTTTGCAAGGCTACGGATTCGATACAGGTCCATCTAGCACTCAAATTATCCCTGTAATCATCGGCGATGAAGTCGAAACGCTGGAGTTGGCAGAATGGCTTGAAGAGCAGGGCATCCTTGCAACGGCCATACGCCCGCCAACAGTTCCGGAGAACAGCTCACGCATACGCCTGACAATATCACTAGCGCATACCGATGCACAAATTGATTACTTGTTGAATAAGATGAAGGAGTGGAGTAATGCGGGAAGCTGAAATTGTAGCATTTCATGGGTGGGGTTTTGACAGCTCTTTTTGGGCAGGATGGGAGGATTTACTACCTGAAAACATAGAGTTTACCGTATTTGAGCGAGGCTATATTGGGAAACCTAAAAGTACACCCGTTTTCACAGGTAGCGAAAGGAAAAATGTAATTTTGACGCATTCATTCGGATTACATCTTTGTCCGGATGATCTCTATAGACAAGCTGATTTGGTCGTAATCTGCAGCGGGTTTATTGATTTTCATCCGGTAGCCGCACAGTATCGCAGAAGATCAAAACTCATTATTAAACAGATGCTAAATGCTCTGCAGGGACATCCGGAACAGGTGTTAAAGGAGTTTTATACAAATACATACAAACCGGACGAACCCCGCAAACTGCCTGAAGGTACCCCGAACCTGGATCTCCTTGTCGAAGATCTTGAGCGCCTCAACACTCAAACATTTGAAGTTTCCTTACTGAAAAGTGTCGATAATATCTGTATCCTTCATGGCTTTGAAGATGCCATTGTTCATCGCAGAAAGGGCAGAAGCTTGTACGATACCTATTCAAAACAGGCAAAATATTTTGAAGTAAAAGATGCCGGACATGCATTGCCCTATACGCATAATCAACAATGTTGGCAGTTTATTGAACCTGAGATACAAAATCTTACTTCTTAATGGGTAGCACAATTTCTGAAGTACCAAAAATGAACCGGAAAATAGCCGAAAGTTTCGGCAGTTCGGTAACTGACTACAATGAACATGCTACGGTTCAAAAGGAGGTAGCCAACCGGCTGATTGCTTCATTAAAACCATGGCGTGATATCCTGCCACCGGGACCCATACTTGAAGTAGGTTGCGGAACAGGCTTCGTGACCAACGGGATTGTAGATCTATACCCTAAAAGAGAAAAGGTCATAACAGATTTATCGGAAGAAATGGTCGATTTTTGCAGGGACCGGTTCCAATCTGCTAAAAATATCTCATTTCAACAGTTGGATGCAGAGCAGCTTCAAACAGAGGAGCCGAAATACGGTATGACCGTATGCGGATTTGCTGCGCAATGGTTCAAAGATCCGGCGCTTACGCTTGGAAAATTGATGGAAGCTACCAGGCCGGGGGGCTTATTATTGGCATCATTCCCGGGGAATGAAAGTTTCCCTGAATGGAAGAAATGCTGTGAAGATCTTGGGCTTCCTTTCACCGGCAATGACTTGCCGGATACCGAAGAGATAGTCATCAAAATGTCCACCGGTCCGGTACAGGTTGACTACTATGAAGACACCGTAACAGAATCATATCCATCCGCCCTTCATTTTTTCAGGCATTTAAAAAATATAGGTGCTGGGACCCATAGAAAGGGTCGCTCATTGACTCCTTCCGAGATGAAAATGCTTATCAGGCACTGGGACAGTCAAAACGAAGAGGATATCACAGTAAGTTATCATGTTGTGTTCCTGGCGGTAAAAAGAGATCATGTCTCATGAGATTAGAAGAATTCCCATCCAATATATTTATCAGTGGTACAGATACGGGGATCGGAAAAACGGTCGTTTCTGCTATGGTGACCCTTGGTCTGTCGGCAACTTACTGGAAACCTGTACAGTCCGGACTTGAGGAGGAAACCGATACTGAATTTGTTAAAAGAGTTACGGGTCTGCCCGATACACATTTCAAACCCGAGCGGTATCGACTTCAGGAACCGCTTTCTCCGCACGCCTCTGCAGCCATAGACGGGGTATCGATCTCTTTGGATGATTTTCAACTACCCGATACCGGATCAAACAACCTGGTGGTTGAAGGAGCCGGCGGCTTGCTGGTGCCTTTAAATGACGATGATATGATTATTGATCTCATTGAGAAGTTCCGCCTGCCTGTCTTACTGGTTGTTCGCAGTGAATTGGGTACACTCAATCACACCTTTCTCTCCCTAGAGGCTTTGCGCAATAGGAACATACCTATTATAGGGGTTGTCATGAATGGGCCTAAAAACGAAAGTAACAGAAAAGCTATTGAAAAGTACGGCCGGGTAGAAGTGCTGGGTGAAATTGAACCTTTGCAAACGCTTGATCCCAAAACCCTGAAAAACGAATTCAACAAAATTTTTAAATCCTGAGACATATTGTTCTCGTCTTGAAAGTATTCTATGCATAGAAATATCTGGTATCCCTTCACAATTATTGAAGATGCACCCGAGCCCATAAAGGTTCAAAAGGGGGATGGCTTGTGGCTGGAACTGGAAGACGGGCGACGCATTATGGATTGCATATCCAGCTGGTGGGTGAATCTGCACGGTCATGCCCATCCTCAAATTGCAAAGGCCATAGCCGATCAGGCCTCAAAGTTGGAACAGGTAATATTTGCCAATTTCAGCCATGATCCCGCGGAAAAGCTGGCCGAAAAGGTAACGCAAAAACTGCCGGGAACACTAAACAGGATGTTTTTCTCGGATGATGGATCCACGGCTGTTGAAGTTGCCATGAAGATGGCTTACCAGTACTGGAGAAATATCGGGCAGGAGAGAAAAACTTTTATCTGTTTTGAGGGAGCCTATCACGGTGATACCTTTGGCGCCATGTCAGCTGGGGAGCGATCTGTGTTCACAGAAGTATTTAAAGATCTGTTATTTGATGTAGAATTTGTACCCTATCCGGCGACATGGATCGGAGACCCGGATAGGACCGAGAAAGAGAGCAAGGTGATCGAGAAGGTAGAGGAATTGCTGAAGGAGAACCCTGAAAAATATGCAGGAATTATGATCGAGCCTCTGGTGCAGGGGGCAGGTGGCATGAATATGTGCAGTAAGGAGTTTCTGCAGGAGCTGCACTGGGTCAACCGCCAGTTCAATACTCTGCTTATTTTCGATGAGGTAATGACCGGATTCGGACGAACCGGCGACTGGTTTGCCTGCAAGAGAGCACAGGTAGAACCCGATATTATCTGCCTCGCAAAGGGATTGACAGGTGGATTCCTTCCACTCTCAGTGACGGTCTGTTCCGACCGTATCTATGAGGCCTTCAACAGCTCGGATCCAATAAAAACATTCTGGCATGGGCACAGCTATACGGCAAATCCCATCGGTTGTGCTGCGGCACTGGCCTCCTATGACCTGATGGTCGAAAATGAATCGATATTCAGCAATATGGAAGAGTGGCATCTGGGACATCTGGAGAAGCTGAAAAATCATCCGAAATTGAAGAAGCTTAGAGTTTGCGGGACCATTGCTGCCATGGATATTTCTGCCGAAGGAGAGGAGGGTTACCTCAATCCTATAGCCAATCATATTAAAGAGCAGTGTGTGGATAAAGGCCTCTTGCTACGTCCGCTGGGCAATGTGCTCTACTTGATGCCTCCCTACTGCACTACTAAGAAGCAGCTGGCACAGATGTACGAAGGTATTGTTTCGCTGATTGATGAAGTGGCCTAAGCAGCGTCCCGTAAGAAGTTCTATTCCTTAGATTGCAAATTTTGTATTACATTGATTTTGACCATTATGTTAAAATCAAACCATTATGGCTGCAAAAAAGCAAGTAAAGGAAGAAGTAACCATTCGATTTGCCGGCGATTCGGGCGACGGCATGCAGCTCACCGGTTCATTATTCACAAACACAGCGGCACTTCAGGGAAATGATTTAAGAACGTTGCCGGAATTTCCTGCTGAGATCAGGGCGCCCGCAGGTACGGTACCCGGAGTATCCTCTTTCCAGCTTCACTTTGGCAGCAAGGAGATACTTACACCGGGAGATATATGCGACGTCCTGGTTGCCATGAATGCAGCGGCTTTAAAGGCCAACCTTGATTTGCTCAGAAAAGGCGGAATTGTCATCGCTAATACATCAGGATTTGATAAAAAAAACCTGAATCTAGCCAAATATGAGAATAATGAAGTCAGCCCCCTTGAGGATGATACCCTATCTGAATACTCGCTCATTGAAATCGATGTCACCAAGATCACCCGTGAAGCCTTATCCGATTCAGAACTCACTTTCAAAGAAATCGATCGCTGCAAAAATATGTTCGTACTTGGATTTCTATATTGGATGTACGAACGGCCGCTGGATTCAACCATAAGATATTTAAAGGACAAATTTTCTGGAAGTCCTGAAATAGCGGAGGCCAATGTTACCGTACTCAAAGCAGGTTATAACTACGGCGAGACCACCGAAGTGGTATCTGCACGTTATACGGTTAAGGAAGCCTCCCTTGAACCGGGTACCTATAGAAATATAACCGGCAATGAATCTACCGTTCTGGGTCTTGCTGCTGCAGCCAGAAAAAGCAGGCTTCCGCTGTTTTTTGGATCCTATCCGATAACTCCTGCCTCTGATGTACTACACGGTATGTCTAAACTAAAAAATTTCGGAATTACCACTTTCCAGGCGGAAGATGAAATCGCGGCCGTCTCTTCGGCAATCGGAGCAGCTTTCGGCGGTTCACTGGGTGTCACCAGTTCTTCCGGACCCGGTATTGCACTCAAGGGTGAGGCAATCGGACTTGCAGTCATGCTGGAACTGCCTCTTGTGATTCTCAACATTCAGCGTGCCGGTCCCTCAACAGGTATGCCAACCAAAACTGAACAGGCTGACCTTATGCAGGCAATGCACGGCAGAAACGGGGAGAGCCCGATTGCTATCGTGGCTCCCAAAACACCGGCTGACTGTTTTGATACGGTCTTCGAAGCTTGCCGTATTGCACTGGAACATATGATTCCGGTCATGTACCTCTCCGATGGATTCCTGGCTAACGGGTCCGAGCCCTGGAAGTTTCCTCAATCCGGCGATTTAAAGGATATCCAGGTAGAGTTTGAGCCGGCTCGAGACGAAAATGCGGCCAAATTTCTTCCCTATGTACGGGATGAACGCTTTGTGAGGCATTGGTCCATTCCCGGCACAGAAGGCCTGGAACACCGCGTTGGCGGGCTTGAGAAGGAAGATGAGACCGGTGATGTGTCATACGACCCCGATAATCACCAGAAGATGGTTAAAATGAGACAGGCTAAACGTGACAAAATTGCCGATTATATTCCGCTTCAGCAGGTTGATTCCGGAAATGAGGAGGGAGAAATCGTTGTGGTGGGTTGGGGATCTACCTATGGCAGTCTCAGTACGGCGGTCCATGAACTGAGGGAAGAGGGAATGGACGTTTCGCATATTCACATCAGGTATCTTGCTCCTTTTCCAAAAAATCTTGGGGACCTGCTAAAAGGATTCAAGCAAGTGCTGGTTCCGGAGATCAATAACGGTCAGCTGGTAAGTTTGATTCGTGACAGGTTCATGATTGCTGCCAGGGGTATCAATAAGATCAAAGGCCGTCCGTTTGGTGTGGAAGAGCTAAAGCAGGAAATCAGGAAAGCGGCATCAGCAAAAGTGAACAGTTAGAGGCCTATAGTATAAAATCGATTGTTATGACAATTAATACGAAGATTCAGGAACATATAAACAAAAACCGGAATGAAAATGGCAACCTGCCTGAATACAGCGGAAAAGATTTTTCTTCGGATCAGGACGTGCGCTGGTGTCCTGGATGCGGCGATTATACCATTTTAAAACAGGTACAGAATATTATGCCGGATATCGGGGTGCCTAAAAAAGATATCGTATTTATTTCAGGTATTGGCTGTGCAGCCCGTTTTCCCTATTACATGGATACCTTCGGCATGCATTCTATTCACGGGCGTGCTCCGGCTATTGCCACCGGACTCAAAGTAACTCGTCCGGAGCTAAGCGTTTGGATTATCACCGGTGACGGGGATTCCCTCTCCATAGGAGCCAACCACTTTGTGCAGCTCCTCCGTCGCAATGTAGACGTGAATTTGCTGCTTTTTAATAACAAGATTTACGGTCTTACGAAGGGGCAGTACTCCCCAACTTCTCATGAGGGTACGGTTACCAAATCGACACCTTACGGTTCTGTGGATCACCCTTTCAATCCTGTAGCTTTAAGTCTTGGTGCCGACGGTACATTCGTAGCCAGAACCATGGACCGGGATCCGAGGCACCTGCAGGCTATGCTCAAACGTGCCAACGATCACAAAGGAACCTCCATGCTGGAGATCTATCAGAACTGTATCGTATTCAACGATGGGGCATTCGAGCTCTTCACTGATAAAAAGTCCCGTCCCAAGGAGGCCATATACCTCGAAGATGGAGAGCCGCTTATTTTCGGGGAGGAAAATACAAAAGGCATTCGCCTAGATGGATTAAAACCCGAGATCGTTTCCCTGGAAGAAAGCAATTATACCAAGGATGACCTCTGGATACATGACGAAAAGGATGCCACGAAAGCTCATCTGCTGTCGCGTTTCTTTGATGAACCCGATCCGAGAGCTGAGACCCCGCAACATATGCCGCGACCTTTTGGAGTTTTATTTGCCGTTGATCGGCCCCGTTATGACGAAGGAGTTAACCTTCAAATTGAAGAAACCTTCCGGAGAAAAGGGGAGGGCGACCTGGATGAACTGCTGCGTGGCCCTGAAACATGGGAGATTAAATAATTATAGGTCGATTTGGCAAATCTATCTACTAAGACAAAGATTCTTATAGGCTATTTTTCTTCTTTTTCATCCAGTGATCAAAAATTCTGGCAAAACGCTCCGGTGACTCTGGATCCATATTAAAATAGAGCGAAGGTTCAATGAGTTCAAGTTCCATAAGTGCAAAGTCATTGTCTTCGGTTCTCACATAGTCGGCTCTTGCATAAAGAGGCTGCGGTTCCAAAAATTGCATAGTCTGCTCTGCTCTTTGTAATAACTTTTTTTCGGGATCTGCCGAAGCCAGGATACCGCCATGCTCCTCCTGAACCCTGAAATCACCTTTGGCCGGTGTCTTAAGGATAGTGTGACTGTATTCTCCGCCAAAATAAAAAAGAGAAAACTCACCTTCGCTGACAATGTTTTCCATAAAGGGTTGGATCATGAAGGGTCGACTTGAAAAGACTTCCACTAACTCATCAGCTTTTTTTGAAAGGGACTGCCTATCCAGCCAAAAAGTGTTATCTGCATTGGCACTAACGGTTGGCTTGATAACCAGCTCACAGGTATTTAGTTTTTCAAAAGCAGATTCAAGGTCTCTTATGTGGAAGTTTTTACTCCAGAGTGTAGGAACAATTAATACTCCTTTCTCCTGTAATTCTCTTAAATAGATTTTATCGATATTCCATGTAACCAGCTCAAGGGGATTCTCAAGCAGTGCCGGTGAGCGATCAATTTCTTCCAGCACGTGCATAAAAAGTTCGGCATCTTGCTGGTAATCCCAAGGCGATCGAATAATCACAGCTTCATACTGATCCCATCGGGCCTTTCGATTGCGCCAGGAGACCATATCGACCGACCATCCGAACTTTGAAAGAGGTTCTAGGAGCAAATCATCATATACCTCAAACTCATCAAGGTTATCCATGGTTAAAAAGGCGCAACGGGGCATGGGAACAAAGCATGTAGTTAAAGTGTAATAATGTTAAATTGCTGATGTGCAATTACTTATGCGGTATTACCAGACTTAAAATAAAATCAGTACCAATTAAATTTAAATCAGCCCTAAAATAGAGTTTTATGAGTAAAAGTTTAAAATATTCAATTACCGGTATTGTTGGAATTGTACTTCTGGCTTTCGTAGTCCTTACCTTTTCACTGGATTACATTGTTCAATCAGGTATTGAGTCAACAGGCTCCAAAATGCTAAAGACCGAAGTCACGGTCGAAAATGTTTCCATTTCACTTTTTTCCGGATCAGGTACTATTGAAGGGCTTCGCGTCAGAAATCCGGAAGGTTTTGACAGTGATTATGCGATGGTTATGCAGCGCTTTGAGATCACGATGGATGTAGGCACCCTACTCGCCGATACATTGGTAATTAACCGCATACTGATTGATGAACCGGCTCTTTCGGTCATTCAAAAAGTACCCGAAAACAATCTTCGCATGCTGATGAAAAATATGGAGCAATCCTCAGAAGAGGAGAGCTCATCTTCCGGAGGATTGGTCATCGAGCTACTCCTGGTAAGAAACGGACGGGTCTCCGTAACACCAAACGTTGGAGGAGAACAGGCAGCTGTGGTTAACATGGGGGATATAGAATTAGAAAATCTTGGCAAGAGTGGCAACACCTCAGCCTTTGGGGTGATTCGTCAAATCACTTCCAGAATTATCAATGAGGCACTTAATTCGGCCCTAAGCGGACAAATTGAAGGTCTAAAAAATAAAGCAAAAGATGCTGTAAAAGACCTATTCAACCAGTAATATTTTATTGTCGCTATAAATGAATATCCAAAATTTTGAATTACTTCTCTGGTAGCGGCCTTACCATGATATTTTTGTAGTAAACCGTGCTCTCCGGATCATGCCCTTGCAAGGCAAAGGTACCGCTGGAAAGTAACCTTTCTGACATGTTTTCGGGCCGTTCGGCATTATCTGGTTCGGTGTACTCAACCATGGTTTTTCCGTTAACTTTGATCGTGATCCGGCTTCCCTGAACCTTTATATACATAGTAAACCACTCATTGTCTTTAGCAGGAGCTTCAGATACATCTTTTATGGCATAAAGACTGCCTGTCTTACGCGGGTCGGAACCGGAGTTGTTTACCTGGGCTTCATAGCCTTTGGCAGGCCAGCCTGAATCCTGGTATTCCGTATGGAAATAGATACCCGAGTTAGATCCAGGGGTTGTCATGACATCAGCTTTGAATTCAAAATTTGTAAAGTTGTGATTTTGAACCTCGCCTGCATAAAAGAGATGAGAACGAGGCCCGTCTGCCACAATCCTTCCATCTTGCACGCTAAATGTTTCCGTATTTTCACTAGCTCTCCAACCGTCCAGTGACTCCCCGTCAAATAGGGAAATCCACTCTCCATCCGACTGAGCAACGGCATTGCCCAAGTTTGCAGTTACAAATATTCCTATGGTTAGAATAGCTACAGCTAAGAGATTAATACGTTGTTGCATAATTTACCTGGTTAAATTGGATGTATTGTTTTCTAAGTTAATAGCCTGTAGCTAAACTGCAAATACTGCTTTTAAATCTTTGATAATACCTTTACACGATACCTTGTAGGTAACACCCTTATAATATTTCAACTTGTCTTTAATGTATTTTTATCCAACTTTTATTCAACTGAGATGCCTGAGAAGTAGATCACATCTGACAAGCAAGCAAAATAGAAAAAGATCATGAAGAAAGGCGGTTGTCTCTCCCTGTTTTTAAAGATGTTGGGCGGACTCTTGATCCTGCTGATTCTGCTCCTCGGTGGAATTGCCGTGTACAATCAAACCCTACCTGACTCTTCCCCTGTTTTAGCACGGTTAAGTAAAGAGGAACTGACTCGCATTCGTGAGATTACTCATTTGAGAAACACACTGGGAGATGAGGTTTGGCCCGGGTGGTCGAAGCAGGATATCCCTATACTGCTATACAATGAGGATTATGCATTTCTGACCGGAATAGAGAACCCATCCCCGGGTTGGGAGCGGATTCCTTATGGCGTTGAAGGGGGTGGCAAATGGGATCCTGTACCGGACGCATCATATTACCGTCAACAGTTGCCCGAAGACGGCAGCACTCCTCAGGCTTTCATAGTTCGAATTGGGAATACCTATGCTGCAAGTATGACTACAAAAGCGTGGACCTCCATCCGTATGGTGCAACTTATAAAAAGTGAGTTACCGGCAGTCTCAAAGCCTGTCTTTCCCTATTTCCTTTTTACCAACCATTTTAACAGCGACTGGTATATTTCAGCTGTACTGCATGAGTCGTTTCATGTCTTACAGGCGCGTGTTGCCTACAATAGGTTGGTGGAGTCAGAACAGTCAACAGCGTTAGAAACAGAGTATCCATGGGGGGATGATCGCTTCAGAGAACAGTGGCTTAAGGAGAGACAAATACTTGCAGAGGCCCTGGAAACAAAAGATAGTCTGGACCTGAAGAAAAAAGTAGTCGAGTGGTCGGCCTTTAGAAAGGAAAGGAGGGAAGAGCTGCCTGAAAATCTGGTACACTATGAACAACGTCGTGAATGGCTGGAGGGTCTGGCCAAATATGCGGAGATTGCTATTTGGCAGGCAGCCTACGAGTCAGAAGATTATGAACCGGTGCAGGGTATGTTGCAGGATTCCGAATTCGACCGATATCAGGAAGCACCTGATTATCGAAACCGTGAAATCAGTCAGCTGCGGAGTGATCTGCAATTTTCAGAGTCTATGTTTTACTATACCGGCTGGGCACAAGCTGAGTTATTGGATAGGCTAGATACCGAGTGGAAAGCTAAGATAATGAAAGAAGAGGTTTATCTGGATGAGCTGCTTGAAAGTCAATGAAGCTGTTTAGATGAATCAGAAACAGTAATTCAAGAATATTTCTTTTTCATGTAATCGACGGATTCTTTAATCAACAGGCGAAGTATTTCTTGATTGATGTCAGAAAGCCGTTTGAAGTAGAGACAGGATTTACCTGTAGAATGTTTACCCAATTGCTCGGTGAGATGATGGAAGTGTTCAAAACCTGGCATAATGTACACGCTCATATTCTGCTTCCTTGGTGAGAACCCGGTCAGGAACCAGTTGCCTTCGCGTCCGCTTTCATATTTGTAATGATATTTACCAAAACCGATGATACTAGGCCCCCACATTTTAGGCTCTTCACCGGTAGCCTCTTTCATAATATCCAGCAATAACAGACTATCTTCTTTTTTCTGCAAATCTTCAACTTCATTCAGAAAGGCAATTACATTTCCATCATTTTGCCGTGTTTTTAAGGCACTCATGGCTGTGGGATTGGTTGTCACTAATACTATACCGATACCGACAATTTACAAATTGTTGCCATCTAAGCAATCAAAAAGCGTTATTTAGGTAATTTTACGGTGATAGATTCGCGGGTTTTTGCCTGTAAAAAAATACAGTACTGTAGCAATTGGGAGATGACACAAATAGGTAAATGTGGATAACTTTGTGGAAAAGTTGTGGGAAAGTAATACTTGAAGACTATTGACAATTATACCGGAAATGTGCTACTTACTAATGAACACAATTACTGAGACTGCTACGGCAGAATCAGTAAAAAGCCGAAAAATTAACCGCGGCTTATTTGTTTTGACTTTCAGACCGAAAGGAATTACAAATGTGTTCCGGTTATTTTTTTATTTGCCCATCTTTGTAAGCGCAACGGTACTTATTACGGCTCAATGAAAATAAGCAGAATTTTCAGTTCTTCTCTACTGCTTTGGAAACAGTGATAACATCAAAGCTGAATTACTAATTCCGGAATAATCTTTGTTTATGTTTTCCACTGGCAATCATCTTTCCTTTTTTTGAAAGATATTTTGGACCGGCAATCAATAATACACCAATTCCCCAGACGGTAATAAGAATACCAAGTGAATTAATTACCAGATCTGATTGAACATCCGAAGTGAAGATCACATTTACGGATGCATGAAAAACGGTAACAACTAGCACACTACCTTTGCTGCTGTTGTAGAGCCATGTGAGCAGTAATGCCCCGGTAAGCAAACTGAAAAACCAGCCGGCTATTTCCGCCGGATTCATATCCGTATAACCCGGTCGGTAAAAAAAGAGCGGAAGGTGCCACAAAGCCCAAAAAAAGGTGAGCATGAGGGTGGAAGTAAAAGCCGAATAATACTGCTGGAGGCGGGGCAGGGCAAAACCTCGCCACCCGGTCTCCTCACCATACCCAAATGTGAATATGTTATATAAAAAGATCCCGATTAAACTCCTTATTGGAAATTCAGAGGTTGTGCCTAAGCTCTCAAGGGAAATAGATTCTCCGGTAATTATCCTGCCACCTGCAACCGCCAGAAGATATAATACAAACGGACCGAGTAGGGCAATAGCGATCCAATGAGTTCGATTACGCCAGAGTAAAAGGCGAGAAGAGAGGGCAACTACTCCTTGTTTACCCATAAATGCAGCTGAAACGATGAAAGCCGCTGCCATCGGTCCAAAGGCCCCTAAGGTATGTTGAAAGCTTAGAATCGGCCATCCGTCCATTCCGAATGCAGGTAGCCAGAGCGGGGCCCACAAAAGCCATGAGATGCCATATGCCAAGCAGAAAAAAATTAGCAGCTGAAATCTTAACGTATATTGTTTTGATGTACCCTTCTTCATGCTAAAACAATAGCAAAAGCATGCATCTCTGTGTGTAAGGAAATTCCTGTAGGAATTGTAGTACTGAATAGATGAGAAGTGATGCCAGACCCGGTTTAGCAATGGTATAATGAAATAAGTCCGGTGTACGATTCAAATTATTGATAAATCAGCATCACCATTATTAGGATAATGTTTAAAGAAGCAGAAACTTAGTTATTCAAACCTTCGGGATTTCGGTAGGTAACCTTTACAGATTTTCTTTGAGTCATTTCAGATGGAAGGATTTGCCTGAAAAAGATGCTATCCGGACGGGCACTGTTAAACTGTTCAACAATATCTTTCTCCTTAAGAACAATAGCTAAAGAATTGTCATCCACAAGGGTCCGCATACGTACATATTCCATCCTCCGATTTGATACTGCTACGATCGCCCTATTTCCTCCAATGGGTCCCCCTGAAGTTGACTCTTCCTTCCATAAGTCAACTTGTCCGGCATCTATCAGTTCCTTAAAAGATCCATCGTCGGGACGTGCAAAGGGATGCTTAAAAAGGCTGTATCCGCATTGGTATTCTACCCCATCTAGTTCAAACTGAACGCCAAAGCTATATTCAAGCTCACTTATGCCCGTTGTTTTCTGATACCATTGCCATTCGGACCTGGGCTCAGGTTTAAAAATGAATATTGCCGCATCGGGTTCTACGATTACAGTTCCATTATCGTATGAAGGCAGATTAGACCTGACCCGGTTGTAGATACTGTTGGAACAGCCTGAGATTACAATGGCAATTAAAAGCAAGAAGGCACAATAGTGATTAGATAGTGATGGCACTTTTAAAATTTGAACCAGGTCTCAATTGATGTAAAAGTAATTTTATGAAATCATTATAGAGACGGGATTTCTAAAGCACAAATGTAGGTATGGACATATTTTACGAAAATAAATCTATAACGGAATTAAGAGTTGTTTGCCCGTGGCATTAAATGATTCAGTGTAATTCTAGAGCCGTATCATCCATCCCAAACCCAGTGAGAAGTCAGATGACGATTCACTGAGACCTACTCCCATAGTGCCATTCAGGGAAACTCTTTGAGATAGGAAATAACCGAGTCCAAGGTTTAAAGTTCTGGGAGGCTCATAGCCCGAAATAATTTCAGTGTAGCCGCTGTAGGTTGTATTTATCATCCATTTTCCGGTACCTAACATTTTACTTACACCAACTGTATAGGTGAGCGGATCTTTCAGCTCAAGATCGGGAAGGTCCCCAAACCACCACTTCATAAAATCCGCAAGGACAAAGAAATTACCCAGTCGCTGGGAGAGGGATAAGCCAAGTCCATAATCCCATTCCCCGGTGCCGAATCCATTGGTTGGATCTGCCAGCGGAATTTTCAATCCGGAATTCAATTGAAGGGAAGTGGCTTCCGAAGCGGAAGAATATAATTTGAGATTCATATAGACGTTGGGATCGCCAAAGCTTGATTGCTTGTAATTGCTGGTATCTGGCAAAACCACAGGATCGTCACTCATCTTATTCCTCATGTTATTGGGCTCTTTGGCAGTTGAAAACAGTTTGTTTCTGCCGTCCTGACCGCCTTGTCCTTGACCATGACCTGAGGAATCCCGCACTGTTTTATGATCCGGTCCCCCGGTAGGTATATATCCGGCCACTCCGTACGAAAGCCAGGGTGAGTTTTGAACTATGAAGGGCACATTAAAGGAAACCGTAATATTATCTCCTGAAATATTTAACCCGTTTGCCAGGGAGAAACTCTGTGTACTTTCATCAAAAAAGTAAGAACCGGTTGCGTATTGGATGCTTCCCGAATAGGAAACTTGTTGCGCCTTCACGCAACCGGCCCCTAACAGAAGACCGGTAATCACTATGGACATGGTCAAAGATTTTATTGTGATATCCATATTGGCACCTAATTTTGTGCGTTAAAGATTACAGGTACGTTAGTATCTATTGAGATTGGGTTTGATCTTGATCTCGGTCTTGCAGACGGAGTCGGATGCGATCCATAGCCTGTACGGCCTCTTCAGCATCACCGGTCATATCATGTAAACGCTGACGGAGTCGGTCCATATCACGCTGCATATCGCGGTCTCTTAACATGTCTCTATCTTGTAACATTAGGTTGCACTGTTCGGCAGCATTTTTTAGGGTTCCGAGAGTTAAACCTAGTTGTTCACCGAAGCGATACATGTTTCGATATTGATTTCGCATCTGTTCGTTTTGGGCAGCCTGCATTTTACGATTCATCTCCTGGTTCATAGTGTGGGTGCGTTCCTGGAGTTGATTAACACGTTGCATCATTTGCTGCATCTGCTGCATTTGCTGCTGCATCATCTGTTGCTGTTTTTGTTGCTGCTGTTGTCCTGTTTGTTGGGCTAAAGCACCGGTTGACAACAATGAAAGCATCAAAAAAGAAATCAGCATATTGATTGTTGTTTTCATAATAAATCTCCTTATTGAGTACTTGGTTTAAAGGTTTGACTATAATGGTACGATAGCAATTACAAGAGTCAGCAAACACGTGCTAATTACTGAAGTGACTGTGGTTCATGTTCCACTGAAGCTGTAGGATGATGTATTACAACCATTGTAAATATTTGGGCAAGCTTTTGAAGAATATCGGACAAGAATCAAGTGATAAAACCGGTCATGGTCATAAATGACTGAGCATTCCTGTTGCTTCACCAATACGCCTCTCCCGATACAACACAAGCCAAAAGATTAAAAACCTATGTATCCAAAGTGCATAAGATATTCTGACCGGTAGTTGTCCGAAGAAATTTACTTGCAATAAGTAAATAAAAATCAGGTAATTGAGAGTTTATATAATTTGGCATCTTTAATTTAAACTAGAATAGTTCACATCTCTTTTCATTAGCCGGAGCAATTATTCATTGTCAAGAAGAGATCCTTTATCGGAAAGTGTAATCACTCAGGTTAAAGATTTATATTTCCTTGGCTCTTATACTCCATTTCCATACACCGTAGGTGACATCCTCCGGAAGCTTCTGATTAAGTTGCCGGGCAGCCATAATGATTTGACCCCGATGATGAGCTTCGTGTGAGGTCAAATAGTTCATGAAGTGCACCACATCAAGGGAAAATCCCGGCAGGGTAGAGGCATTTTCCAGGCTTTGTTGAAGCAGTTCATATACGGAATCGGAACTGAAAGCTAGCGAGGATAATAGTTCTGTTTGTGTGACTCCATATCGGTCAACAGGGTCCGGCACTGTCAGCACGTTTTTTTTAGCTACGGTTTTCAGCCACATGCAGCGCGTATTATGCAAATGGCCGCCAATCATGCGGATGGTCTTCTGTTGGTATCCCGGGACTTTTGATACCCACAATTCGTCGGATATATTTTCGATAAGGTAGCAGGTAATTCTATTGCCGGTTTGCCAGGTATCCAGAACTGCCTGAGAGAGGTGGTTCACTTCGTTCATGAGTTTATAGATTTAAGATGTAAACCTGCTAATTCGGATACACACTGCTTTTCTCTTGTCTACTGCCGAACCTAAATTTTTATTCCTTGCTTCTAAAAAATTTTGAGGAGATCCATTGGACAAGCAGAATACCGGAAAAAGCAAAAGCGGCCATTATAATAACTTCTACAATAAAATTTTCTTCCAGTATACCTTCAGCTTCAATTAGTTGAAAGATTAACTGATATAGTACTATCCCAAGAGCTGCTCCAAAAGCTATTTCAAAAAAGGATTTTTTATTCATTGTGCGTAAGTTACAATAGTAGTACCCATTTTCAGACAGCTTCAAGTTTCAATCTAATTATAGGTAATAATTTACATGCATATCTACAATTATAGGTTTCTGATCCGGTAAATGCGACACCTTCAACAGAAATATTTCAGTTCTCTATTTGCACATTTCCGGATGCTCTTTTCGGACCATCGAGTATTTCAAACCAGTCAATTTCTCTGGTAAGGTACATCACCAGGGAGAGGACAATAAAGAGTCCTATACTTCCCATAAGCAGGGCATAATCCTGAAGTTGTAACAAGATATAGAGAAACCCATAGAGTAGGATCAGTACACCTAGAATGATACCGGTCTTACGCATATCTGAAAGTACACGAAAGGAGTAGACCGTAATGAGGGCAATAATGGACGAAGCAGCTATAACATATGCGAGGTTGAAGGATAGGTATTCAGAAATCGAGAGCAACAGTGTATAGAAAAGCAGCAATGCAAAACCTATCAGCAGGTACTGAACGGGATGGATCACTTTTTTACCCAGCAATTCTATCATGAAAAAGGTCATAAATGTAAGGGCTATGAACATGATCGCATATTTTGCGGTCCGCATCGTTTTCTGATATCCATCAACAGGAAGCAGTAGGTCCACGCCAAATGCTGTACCGGATACCTCCTGGTTTGGACCTGTCCATTGCTGCGAAAAATTTCGATTAAGGTGCAGAATCTCCCAGTTTGCTCGAAAACCGGATGAGTTGACCTCTCTCTCAACAGGCAGAAAGTTTCCGGTAAAGCTTGGATTGGCCCATTCAGAGTTGAGCTCAACAACAGTCTGTTTGCCAACTGGTGAAAAGAGCATGCCACCGCTTCCGTTCAGGTTCAGATCAAAAGCAAACCGGTACTCTTTGTTTGCTGCAATTACCGGTGCAATGGAAATACCTGATTGCAAGACATCATTCGTCTCTATTCCGGGATTCGCCGGATAATCCTGTCCATCCCAATTGATGCTGATAAAATCTTTGATCCCGGTCATATCGGAGATACCTACAGAAATAAAGGCTTCATCTAATAAATAATCTTCCGGAGATATATTCAGAACCGATAGGTCAAGAGAATGGAAGTTTCCAGAAAACATCAATTTTCCGTTATAAACGATGACTTTATAAATACCCCGATAACGAACTTCTGGTACAATAGAGCCTTTTATATTTAATTTCTCCGGTAAAAAATGTGCATATCGGATAGTATGTTCTACTTTATCGTCGACGCTGAAATAATGTTTGTAAGGGATGCTAAGTACCGGGCCAACCACGGTTTGTTTCTTTCCCCATTTTTGACTGATTTCGTCTACAACGGAATTTCTCCTGTTTTCCCGTTCAGAAATCAATTCTTGAATCAGCACGGAGGGAATAAGAAGAGCCAGTGCCAGGAATGCGATGACGAACAATCGTATTCCCAGGGATTTTTTTAGATTGATCATGACGTCACTGAGTTAATTTATTTTGTTTGAATATCAAGATTCATTTTCACTGCTTGTTGCTTCCTGTTGAGCTGCATAGCGAAACAGCAGGGCGGATATACTGAATAGAAAAATGAATAAACTATTGACACCGAGAACCTCTATAATTGAACTGCCGGTTACCCGATACATACCGCTAATTATGGCAATAACGGTGACCATCACTAGCAGAATAGATAGTGTGATCATGGTTTTGGCCAGTCCAACTGCTGAAAAACGGACGGTAAAAGCTCCGATGATACCAACGAGCGGTATACCAAAATAGATCAGGTTAAAGTAATTATCCTCCGATCCTATGATGCCTACCGCAAGATTTGCCCAGATAAGAAAAAGTCCGGATAATAGAGCAAATCCGAATGCAACTTTGTATGCTGTACCGGACGAATGATTGGTCACCAATTTGTAGGTGAGACCGGTACCGAACAAAAGAATTCCTGCCAACAGATAATCACCTGCGCTCCATAACACTTCATCGGTATAGTAACTTGCAATAAAAGGCACAGATAATAATAAAAGTGTGATTAAGGCAGGTTCGGTGATAGGTCGTATTAAATCAGTCCGGTTATTCATGATTATTCGTTTTCTTATTTTATTATAAAAGTACTTTTAAATAAAAAGTAAGTAAGTAAAAAAAATGATGCTGTATTTGCTGAATTTATCGTTTGATATAGTTGATCATTTTTGAGACTTAATGATTTTTTCAAGCACTTTAAGGTGTTCCTCAAAAGCTTTTCTTCCTTCGTCAGTCATATAGTAAGTGGTATTGGGTTTGTTATCTACGAAAGATTTCTCCACACCGATAAATTCTTCCTTCTCCAGTTTTTTAATGTGGGTTGCAAGGTTGCCATCGGTCACGTTCAGGAAGTCCCTTAGCGACGTAAAATCCAGAGCATCATTGACTGCTAAAGCCGACATGATGCCAAGCCTGACACGGCTCTCGAAGGCCTTATGTAAATCATCAATTGATAGCTTCATTGCCGGTTCCTTTTTAGCGCTCGTACTTAAAATGCATGACTATTCCATACACGATATGAACAACTCCAAAGCCCAGTGCCCAAAGCATGAGGCTATATTCAATGAAATAACAGCTTATCAATCCCAAACCAATCTGGATGATGCCCAGGTACTTGATTTCAGGATAGGTGAAATTGCCTGCATTATACAGTGCAAGCCCATAGAAGACCAGAGAGGTCGGGGCCAGGAGCCCGATGAGACTTTTAGAAAGTAGTATTATCATAAATATTCCGCCTGCTGCCAGTGGAACCGACATATGAATAATCATTCGCCTTGACGTGGTGTTCCATACCTGTTCACCTCTTTTGTGAGCTTTGCTATAGGAGAGGAAAACAGCTGTGCCAATGGCCAGTATAAGTACCCCTAAAGCCAACAGAATAATTTCGGATAAACCCGCCGGCAGGCTTACGCTATAAGTGATGCGGTCCGGACTGAAATCGTAAACAACGCTCGCTATATAGGCACCGGCAAGGGCATAGATGCCGGCCATAATTCCTGCCCACCCGGATAATGAGAGAAATTTGGAAGACCGCTCCATCATCGAGCGTATCTCAGCTATGTCTTGTATATAGTCTCGTTCTCTTTTCATACAAAGTACTTTTTATTTCAAAGTATATGAATTGAGTATCAGTTACAAGAGCTTCATTAAATATTTTTTTGCCAATCTAACTAGCGGTGTGGAGCACTAATCAGAGATATGAAGATAAGGGTGTTGCAAATAGCTCTTGAGATTTAGCCATGATGCCTAGCTCTTTATGTGAGAATTCTTGAGACTTGAACAGGTAATATTGCTAGTCAGTCTAAACTATACCACTGATTTATGCGCAAGGGCGGAGGGACTTTGGCATCCTACGATGGCAGGAGCTTTCTGTATGAGTGCATCGTTTTCAAGTGCTTCTACCATGAACAAGGCAAAATCAATTCTCCTTGTCAGGTTGCTTTCCAGGAGGGGATCACCTACATGCTCGCTCCAGACCGGTAATCCTTGGCTTGGACCTTCTTCCAGGTCACTGGCTCGAACCACGGTCCATAGCTTGTCACTATTGAAAATTAAATCGGTCGCTTTTACCTGGTCATCAATATCGGAATATCCAAGTTTTTTGGCTATCCATGCACCGATAGGAACCAGGAATTTTAGCTTCCATGAGTAGACGTCTTTGCCATCTCTACTGATATGCCATCCGCAGGAAAAGATAAGTCGGGCATGGGGATCGGCAAAGTCCAGCACAGCCCGGGCCGTGCCGGAAGCATAGTCATTGACTCCCCAGGGCACCAGAACAGTGAGAACGCCATCACAACCTTGCACTGCTTTTTGTATCACCTCTCTATCATTGGTCATACCCGGCACAATCGAAATTCGATCTTTGAATCGATCCAGCTTGGAAACGCTCTGCTTCCTGCAGACGCCCACGATATCATATCCGCGATCCAGTGAATGCTGAACCATATACTGTCCCAGCTTTCCTGAAGCTCCAATAATGCAGACTTTTTGCATCTACTTATACCGGTTAATTACAAATAGATATACAGCTCTTGTTGAATGGCTTTTGAGTATCTCAATAAAATAAAGTTACAAATGCAACCTGTTTATGCTGTAAGAAGAGTACTGAATAACCAAAGTGTAAACAAGTTAACATCAAAGAGATTCACAGATACAAATCTTAAAATAGGCAGACTGAATTTTCTCAAATACTTTTTCTTAAATACTATTGATAAATTTGCCTTCTGCCTTCTGCCTTCTGACCCACTGTTCACTGACAACTGACCACTGCCTACTCAGCAGCTTCAACTTTCTCGGGCACATGTTCCTTCTTGGCATTTTTGAAAGCCTCTCGAGGAGTAAGTCCCAGAATCTCAAACATGCGCTTGTCTTCTTCAAGCTCATTGTTTTCGGTTGTCAGCAGCTTCTCTCCGGTAAAGATAGAGTTGGCACCCGCCATAAAGCAATGTGCCTGCTCTTCCATACTCATGTTTACACGTCCGGCTGACAGGCGAACCATGGAATCGGGCATGGTGATACGGGCTGTGGCAATCATACGTGCCATATCATACCAGGGAACTTTGGGCTGGTTTTCCATAGGGGTGCCTTCCACAGCAATCAGTGCATTGATGGGCACCGATTCGGGATGTTGTGGCATGGTAGATAGGTTGTGAATCAGTTCAATGCGATCTTCGTCCGTTTCGCCCATACCGACAATGCCACCACAGCAAACACTTATGTTATTATTGCGGACCGTCTCCAAAGTTTCCAGCCGGTCTTCATAGCTTCTGGTTGAAATGATGCGATTATAGAAATCTTCGCTGGTATCGAGATTGTGATTGTAGGCGTACAAGCCGGCTTCTTTCAATTTGGCAGCCTGTTCGTCGGTCAGCATACCCAAGGTGCAGCAGACTTCCATATCCATGTCGGTTATCTCACGCACCATATCCAATACCTTGTCAAAATCTTTCGTCTTGCGTGCATTTCGCCAGGCAGCTCCCATGCAAAATCGTGTGCTGCCGGCTTCCTTGGCTTTTTGTGCCGCACCCAGGATCTCCTCGGAGTCAAGCATTTTTCCTGGCTCAACATCGGTGTTGTAGCGGGCTGATTGAGGACAGTAGGCACAGTCTTCGGGACATCCGCCGGTTTTTATAGATAGCAAAGTACAGACCTGAACTTCGCCGGTATCATGATGTTCGCGGTGCACGGTTGCAGCCCGGTAGATAAGATCCATCAAAGGGGAGTGGTACAGGTCGGAAATTTCTTCTTTAGTCCAGTCGGTTCTGAGCTCTGCCATAAGAGTAGGTATGTTTGCTTGTATCAAATTTTAAAAGTCATCCCAAAAGTAATAGTGAAGAGGCGTAAATCCCAATATGATTTTTTGTAAGGAGTAAGGAGTAATAAATGAAAAGGCAGAAGATGGCATCCAGAATAAATTCAAGAATGTAAGTAGTGCATGGATTCAAAATGTACTTTTGAAAGAATTTGGGAACTGTAAAGCAAAATCATCAGCTTGTTCCAGCATCCAGCATCCAGCATCCAGCATCCAGCATCCAGCATCCAGCATCCAGCATCCAATCTCTAACTTCCAGCTTCCGGCATTTCCTGTTAGGGAGCAATCAAAAATTTTCTATATTCTGTTTACAAGGTCCTACAGTGCCAACAACTATTTAAATCATAGATCTCTGTTTGAATGTCAGAAGTTTTGTCTACCGGTAAAAGTTCATTTAAGATTGAGGTACCCTATAAGCTGATCGAGACGGGTGAAAAAGGGAAGAAACCGCTGATAGTTTACCTGCATGGCTTCAATCAAAACATCAAATATTTCAGGCAAAAGGTGGAAGCCCTGACTGATCTCCGGGCCTATCATCTCTTTATTCAGGCACCCTATCCCATATATGATCGAGAACATAAAAGAAAAGTACCGGAATGGGGACGGGCCTGGTATTTGTATGACGGAGATCAGCAACAGTTTATCAAATCACTGGAACTGGCTTCCGAGTTTGTTCAGGAGGTCATTGACAATATCCTAAATCACATTGATGTAAACCGGCTGGCTATGGTAGGTTATTCCATGGGCGGATATCTCGCCGGATATTTTGCCTTGTCACGTTGGAAGCATGTCAATGATCTGGTAGTCATCGGGGGAAGAATTAAAACGGAGGTATTTGAACAGAAAGCAGGTAATTACGACCATATGAATGTTCTGGCTCTTCACGGTTCCAAAGACGAAAGCGTGAAAAGCGAACCCCAGCAAAATTCTGCTGAAGAGTTGAAAAATATGGGTGCAAAAGTCACCTTTAAAGAGCTGGATGAAGGCCATAAATTGAACAATGCTTATATTACAGAGACGAAAGAATGGATGAAATCTTTAGGGTATAAAGAAGGATCGGATATTTAATTATGAATAGTTTCTTTTACTTTGGCATGTTAATAGTGATATGTTTATAATCTATTGATTTTAGTAAAAGTGTGTTAATCAAGATACAGTATAACTTAACCATAGCAGGCAATGGATGTATTAGTCATAGAAGACGATCAATCAGTACGGGTACTTGTACGGGCGGTGTTGGAGAAGAATGGAAATTCGGTGGCCCAGGCCGACAATGCTGCTGAGGGACAGGAACTTGCATTCAATAATGAGTATGATATAATTATTCTGGATCTCGGTTTGCCGGATGGAAACGGCTATGACATCTGTAAGAACATACGGGATCAGGACATTACCACACCGGTGCTAATTCTTTCAGCCGAACAGGAAACCGATGTCAAAGTCAAGTGTTTGAAGGTCGGGGCTGATGACTATCTCACTAAGCCATTCAATCCTGAAGAGCTTATGGCCAGGGTAGAGGCAATAACCCGCAGAAGCACGGATGCTTCCGGTGAACAGGTTCTGAATTGCGGAGAGCTGCAGGTCAAGCTGCTGGAGCGTGAATTCTATGTCGATGGTACTGAGGTAGATCTTACCAACAACGAATTCAACTTGCTGGTATATCTACTCAAAAATAAGAACCGCATCATCAGCCAGGAAGAGATTGCCGAAAAGGTATGGGACATCCACTTTGATACCCAAACAAACTATATCAACGTATATATCAGCTACCTGCGCAAGAAAATCCGCGATCATACGGAAAACGATTATATTGAGACCGTACGAAAGAAAGGATTCGTTCTGCGCTGCGAAGACTGATCTAATATAGTTTGATTCTTATCCGGGATAGGAACCGCCGGAGATATAATCTCTTAGGTTGTGAATCTCTACCTTTTGCTTGGTTATCACGGCTTTTACTAAATCACCGATGGAGATAACGCCAACGACCTTCCCATTTTCTACAACCGGCAGGTGACGGAATTTTCGATCCGTCATGAGGGCCATACAGGTATCTACAGTATCTGTTGGCTGTACGGTATACAGGTCGGAGGTCATGATTTCTCTGACAGCAGTCGTTTTTGATCGGCGACCTTTTAGAATTACCTTATTGCGATAATCCCGCTCTGTAATAATGCCTTTTAGTTTTTCACCTTCCATAACCAGCAGGGCACCTATGTCTTTATCCGCCATTTTCTTTATAGCATCGTATACGGTATCTTCCGGTTCGATATCAAAGACTTTGGTTCCCTTTTCATTTAGGATATTTCGTATCAGCATAAGCCCCCCTTTTTAGTGAAATGATACATACGAACATATATTATACTATATAACGATAAATAAATCAGAAATAAAACAGCCTGACTCATGGAAATGACGCTTAAAGAAGAGCTGATAGATTATTTGAGGGATTTTGTCACCGAGGAAAGATGGGATACCCTCAATGGAGTCCTTAGTGAGCGTACCCGGCATATTACGGTGGTTCTGGAGGATATTTATCAATCACATAACGCAAGTGCCGTATTGAGAAGCTGTGACTGTTTTGGCATACAGGATGTCTATATCATTGAAAATGACCATGATTTTAGCCTCAGCAAAGGAGTGACCATCGGTTCTGACCGGTGGCTAAGTTTGCATAAATATCGTGCAGAGGGGAGAGATAATACGCTGAACTGTTTTGAAGACCTTCGGAATCAGGGCTACCGTATTATAGCAACCACGCCACATGAAGAAGACGTCACGATCGATCAACTTCCGGTAGATTCCAAAACGGCTCTCGTTTTTGGAGCAGAACTGCCGGGATTATCAGAACGGGCAAAACAGAATGCCGACGGCTTTGTTAAAATACCTATTTACGGTTTTAGTGAAAGTTATAATGTATCGGTAAGTGCTGCACTTTGCCTATATGAGCTCACCAAAAGGATGCGTCAAAACGAGGATCCTGATTACTGGCAACTTAACGAAAAAGAAAAGACCGACTTGAGACTCGACTGGCTGGAAAAGTCTATCAGAGCTTCTGAACAGCTGAAGCAGAAGTTTTTGAAGGAACGTGAAAGTTAAGAAGGGAGAAGGGAGAAGGACAGTTAGCAGTGTTTCAAGTTATCAGATATCAGTTAATATGAGTCAGGGGAACTGGCACGGTTCAGAGCGGAGCGAGAGCTGCCTGCGCCGCTACAGGGTGGACGACAAAGGCTATTTGATTTTTTAATTCATCTCATCACTTATCTCATCGATCGCTCTGCGGTCAATGTTGAACCGGACGCTCCACGTCCATCACTTTTAAATTGAATTCAGAGGTGTTTTCAATCCTGACAATAGTAAGCCTACAACGGGAGTAAAACTCCCTTAGAGCCAAAAACTTCAAATTTCAATGTGAGACGTGAAACGTAGATGCAGATTTCGGTTTGAATTATTAAAAATAAAAACCATGCTGTTCCAGCATCCAGCATCCAGCATCCAGCATCCAGCATCCAGCATCCAGCATTTATCTCGGAAGCGTCTTCTCCGCATCTGCAGCCACATAAGCCATAACCGCCATGGTGGCTATGCACTTGTTGTACTCTTCGGCACTCAGCTTGTCTATAGTATCAGCAGCCGTGTGATGGTACCAGAAATAGCGCGACCCGTCGACTACGAGTCCCATACCCGGCACGCCTTCTCTCATAATAGGACCAATATCGGCACCACCGCCGCCACGGGTGATGTTATTCGATCCGATGGGCTCAAGAAGCTTTCCGATTTCTTTAATCATGGCAAAAGCTTCATCCGAACCGCTGAATCCAAAGCCTTTGGGCTCAAATACCCCTCCGTCTGACTCCATGGCAAGAATATGATTTTCCAGGGAACCGTTTCCCATAACCATATCGCGGTAAGCATTTCCACCTCGCAGGCCATTTTCTTCATTGGTCCACATCACAACCCTAATCGTTCGTTTCGGCCTAAGGCCAAGTTCTTTCATAATTCGGAGGGCTTCCCAGGCGGCGAAGCATCCGCCGGCATCATCCATAACGCCTTGTCCGACATCCCACGAATCAATATGCCCTCCAAAGACAACAATTTCTTCGGGATTTTCTGATCCTTTCATTTCGGCAATAATATTGCGTGATGTAGCATTGGGAAGGGTTTTGGCGTCCATTTCCAAAAGTATTCGAATGGTTTCACCCCGGTCGCTCATACGATGGATCATCGCGGCGTCTTCAAGGGTTATCGCCGCATGTGGGATCTTTTTGACCCCATCTTCATAACGGGATGTACCGGTATGGGGAGTTTGCATGGAATACGGTCCGACTGATCTGATAAGACTGGCCACAGCACCGACTTTTGCAGCTTCAACGGCTCCGCGAAGCCGGTATTGAACGGTTTGGCCATAGGTCGTGAAAGGAACATCATAGAGTACAATTTTCCCTTCCGCCTGATCGGCTTTCTCTTTTAAATCCTCGAAACTGCTCACGACCAGTACCTCGGCTTCAATGCCTTCTTCAGGAGTGGCTACGCTTCCGCCCAATCCGAGCATGGGTAGATTTTTTTTGCGGGGACTCATAAGTGTTGCTGACTCTTCGCCGCGAACCCAGTATGGCACCTTCACATCCTGAGTGAATACCCGGTCAAAACCGTCTTTCTTCATTTCATTAACAATCCAGTCGATTGAATTCTCAAGGCTCTCGGACCCGCTGAAGCGATGTCCGAATCGATCAGCGAACTGTGTGAGATATTCAAACTTTTGATTATCCTTCATCGCAGCGTTAATAATCTTTTCTGCATCATCACGATAAGCCTCTATGTCAACATGTTCTTGGGCATAGACTGTACTGTTGAAACCGGTAGCGCTAAACAGGAAGAGGAGGGTAAAGCAAATAAGTCTTATAGATTTCATGCTTTCTTATAATTGATTGGAATGTTCAGTTGAAGAAAAATAAAAATTGATTAAAATGTCTAAGAAAAATTGTACAAAATAAAAAAGGCCTGATGAAACAGGCCTTTCGTGTAAAATATTAAAATCAGCTAAAATATTAATCCAGTGATTTGGTGCTTGTTTCTGCAATTTCTTTGTACATCACAAATTCCTGAGGAGAAGTATCCGCAAACAGGTAATTGATGGGATCGATAGCTTTATTGTCTTTGTAAACTTCATAGTGTAGGTGAGGGCCTTCTGCAAGTCCGCTGCTGCCTGAGTAACCAATTACATCGCCGCGTTTAACCTTACTGCCGGGTTTGATGCCTTTCCCGAAGGCGGATAGGTGAGCATACCTGGATTCATAGCCGAATCCGTGATCGATAATAACCAGCTGTCCGTATGTTCCTTTTCTGCGAGCCAGTTTAATAACCCCGTCACCGGTTGCGTAAATCTCATCCCCGACGTTGGCACGGAAATCAAGTCCCTCATGCATGCGACGATATCCCAGCATAGGATGAAGCCGCATTCCGTAACCGCTCAGAATGATTCCCTTAGTGGGCTTGATGGCGGGAACGTGCTTCATTTTGCTCTGATTGTCGTTGTAGTAACTCTTAATCTCATTGAAACTCAGCTTCTGAATATTGATGCTGCGTTCCAGGCTCTCCAGATTTTCTTCGGTCCATTTCAGTATTTCAGCAGTCTCCTTGCTGTAAACATCCATATCGGAATAAACATCGGCACCACCGGTACCAGCTTTCCGTTCATCATAGGGGATGGGTTCCATGCCTAACACGGATCGATACATTTCATTATCGGCACGGGCAAGCTGCTTTACTTCGGAATCAAGATTTTTAATGGAAACTTTTGTTTGCTGAAGCTGATCGATGAGGGCCTGATTTTCAGCTTTTAAAGCTATTTCTGCCGGTGTACCTACTGAAAATGAGAGAATGGAAATACCTACACCAGTTAATACTACACCGCAAAGTATCCATACACAGGCTGTATAGATTATTCGCTCCAGAGTATTGTACTCTATTGGAACGAATTCACAGTTGTCCCCGTCGTAGTAAAAATAATTTTTCAAAGCCATCTGTTTTTAGTTACAAGAGAGCGTAGTTGTATAAATGTTACAAATGCGACCTAAAATACTCATAAAATTATCTATTATAAAGTTTAAGTCACGTACAATTTATTCTATATCTCCTTCAAAATACTCGACCGCACGAGTCGGAATATTGCCTTCACCTTTCTTGGTGGCAATGGATTTTTTCACCTTTTCCTGGAAGGCTTCTGCGGCATCATAACCGTAATGGCGCAGCAAATAGTTCATTGCTATAACTTCGGCGATTACGGTGATATTTTTTCCCGGTGTAATTGGCAGGTTGATCAGGGGAATATCAACACCTAGGACGGATGTCTTATCACGATTTAACCCGGTTCTTTCAATATCCTCTGACTCATCCCAAAGGGAAAGTTCGAGCACGATTTCCAGGCGCTTCTGGTAGCGAATGGCACGAATACCAAACATCGACATGATGTCAATGATGCCCAAACCGCGAATCTCCATAAAGTGTTTATTCATTTCGGAGGCTGAGGTCATGAGTACGTTGTGCTTTTTCGTCAGCATCACCACATCGTCGGCCACAAGGCGGTGACCGCGTTCTACTAGGTCAAGTGCCACTTCGCTTTTACCGATACCTGACTTACCGGCAATCAAAATGCCGATTCCGTAGACATCAACCATGGAACCGTGAACCATCGTTTGCAGGGCAAACTGGTCTTCCAGAAAATCACGAATGAGGGCCATGAATTGAGTGGTCTCCACAGGTGTGCGAAAAACAGGAATACCTTCCTTTTTCGCCATATCCAGCAGATAAACGGGTAGTTTGTTGCTGTCGGTGAGAAATATGACCGGCAAATTGAATTGGACGATATTAGCAAAAGCCTCTTTTTGTTTCTCCCTGGAAAGGTACTCCAAGTACCTGCTTTCGGTATTGCCTATGACCTGTATTCTCTGATGGGTAAACAATTCAATATAACCGGCCAATGCCAATCCGGGGCGGTGCAGGTCCGCCTCGGTTACGCTGCGATCGTCACAGCAATCTTCGGCAACACAAGCCTCCAGCTCAATGTGAACTTGTTCCTGCACCTTTTCAACAAGATAGCTTACGCTGATCTCTTTTTTCTTGGGTATCGGCTCGTGATTACCAAAGGGCATAGAGAGGGTATTAGTAGTTGGCTAAATTTTTATCCTTATATTTTTTGAGCTGCCGGCTGACGTTATCAACCACGTCATTAATAGCTTTCTCATAACTTGAAGCTTTTTCTTTAGCATTGATAAGCTTCTGGGGTACTTTCACATTCAGTTCGGCTTGTTGGGGATTCTCATCATCGGGGACCGGTTGAAGTATGATATCACAGGTAACGATACGATCATAGAACTGGTCCAGCTTTTGTACTGCATCAACAGCATAGGTGTGAAGTTCTTTACTTGCATCAAAGTGTCTTGCCGTGAATGTAGTCTTCATAAGTTTCCTCTTATTTTATTGATTAGCTCTAGGGTGTGCTAGTTCGTAAACATTCTTCAATCGTTCAACGCTAGTATGTGTATAAACTTGCGTAGCAGCCAGGTTGGCATGTCCGAGCAATTCCTTAATTACTCGGATGTCAGCTCCTTTATCCAGCAGGTGCGTGGCAAAGCTGTGACGCAGCACGTGCGGACTTTTCTGAGTAACCTCACTGGTTTTCATCAGGTAATCCTTGACTAGCCGCTGCACCGCACGATCATAGATACGTTGTCCTCCTGAAGCAAGAAAGAGTGCTTTCCGGGCATCGGCATCGGATCTGTCTCCAAAAAGTTCGGTTCGGCTGCGAAGATGATTCATTAATGCTTCAAGGGCGCTCTTGCCGACCGGTACTATTCGCTGTTTGGATCCTTTACCCAGAACCTTAATCTGCTTGAGCTCAATGTTAACATCCCCGGTATTTAGCCCAACCATTTCGCTCAGACGAATACCTGTACTATAAAACAGCTCAAGTATGGCACGATCCTGAGCGCTTCGCGGGTTGTCGCCTTCTGCCTGTTCCATCATTCGGTCCAGATCTTCAGGCGTCGCCGTTACCGGTAGAGATTTATTTTTTTTAGGTACAATAAGCAAATGGGCCGGATTTCTTTCGATTAAACCGCGTTTGAATGCGTATTTAAAAAATGATCTCAGAGCAGCAACCTTTCGGGCAATGGAACTCTTTGCATAATCCTGCTCTGTTAGCTCTCCAAGCCACAATCGAATAGTCAATCGTTCAATGCTATTGATGTCGGTTTCTGAACTTTCTAAACCGAAATGCTGTGAAAGAAATTCCAGAAATTGATTTAAATCATTCTTGTAAGACGTTATGGTATGTTTGGAAGCATTTCGCTCTATCCTGAGGTATTTGAGATATTTGTCAATAGCTGATTTCATTAGCTCTAATATGGATACTTCTGCAGAAAAAATAAAACCGGAAATGAAATTACACTAATTTATCGTGCGTCCTTTCCAGGAGCTTTTTTTTCCGGAAAAATGATTGATAACCAGCTTTATTCCCAGTCTTTGAAACCAAAGCACGGCCAATGGATGCAGGAAAGCATAGATGGGTTTCCAATCGAACCAGCGGGCTAATAAAAACCTGTGAAGAAGGATGACGGCAATGCATATTCCGGAAAGCAGGACAAGTATTATATTGTTTGTAATTATTCCTATCGGCAGGGCAACAAAAGGCAGTACAAAAACTACGATATGAAGGAGTGCCATAAATAGGAAAAGAGCTATGTTGTAGTCGAATCCGGCAAGAAAGTTTTTAGAAAATCCACTTTCCAGCTCTTTCCCGGAGGTATACATGCGGCAGCTGATGGAAGCTTCACCGTGATACATTTTCATCTTCAGACCTTTTTCTTTGATTCTTTTCGCTAAGGCAACATCTTCCACGACCTCATCCTTTACTGCAGCATGACCACCGATGCTTTTGTAGGCCGATCTCTTGAACGCCATGCATTGACCGCATGCAGCTGCGAAAAGTGGACGCACATTGGGTTTTAATATGTCCGGCACCCAAGCCGGTACCTTGTGTACATATCGGGCGGGTAGGAGACTTAAAAGGGCATAGTAGACAAGTGGAATTACGGTTTTTTCCCAGAAAGTGCCCAGTTTTTGCTTGGGCCAAACAGTCAGGAAATCAACCACATCGCGACCCATCGACCGCACAATCTTTGATACCATATCCTCCTCAAGCCAGGTATCGGCATCAATAAATATCAGTATATTACCTTCTGCCTCTTCAGAAAGCTGCTGGCATGCCCATGGTTTACCGAGCCAGTTTTTAGGTTTCGGCCTGCCCTTGATCACTTTCAGAGTGTGAGGTTTTGAGTCTACAAGTTCCTTTAGAATTAGGGGGGTATTGTCAGTGGATTCATCATCCAGTACAATCACTTCAAAATTGGGGTAGCTCTGTATCAGTGCAGATTCCAGGCATTTCTGAATGACGTTCTCCTCGTTTCTTGCGGGGATAAGGATGCTCACTTTAGGCGACTCCTTGTCAAAGCTTTTACTTTGAGCCGGCAGCAGCGGACCAAAATCCCTGCGATTCAGAAAGAATATCATCGAAGTTATTGCAAGGTATATAACCGCTATGTAGAGTAAATAGATCATCAAGATAAAGTAGGGTGAACCGTGCAAATTATAAAAGGGTTTCGGACGGACTCAAAAAAACAAAAATTGATTTGTAGCTGAACTGTTCAAGTATTTTATTAGCTCACCTATGCAGATAATCTCAAATCCAGATAAAGATTGTGCAACTCCCTCGAAACCAGCGGGGGGATATGAATGGTGGTATTTTGATGCCATAGATAAATCCACCGGTTATGCTTTGGTTGTTATTTTCTATCAGGGCAACCCTTTCTCAAACAGGTATATCAGGGAACTGGAAGATAATAGCAGAAGCGAAGATGCCAGGCCTTCCCAATTTCCGGCTATAAGTATCTCATTGTACAAAAATCAGGAACCTGTTTACTACAGTTTTACTGAGTATCCTGAGAATGAAGCTATATTTGATTCTGACAAAGCTAAGGCATCAGTAGGGTACAATACTTTTGAAGCTGAATCTACCGGCTCTGATTTGAAATACTCACTATCACTTGATGAAGAACTGCCATCGGGAGATAAATTGAATGCGGATCTTACTTTCAGCAGCAGTCTGAAGTTATCCGGCGATTTTCAGGAAGAAAAAGAAAATAGCGGGGGAGGTCACACCTGGAATCTGGTCATGCCCTTGGCAGATGTAGAAGGTTCCTTAAGAGTATACCGTAATGAGGAAGTTACGCATTCCGCCATGTTCGATGGAGTGGGGTATCACGATCACAACACCGGATACGAACCCATGAAGGATGAATTCAGGGATTGGTACTGGGGGAGGTATCATTTTAAGTCGGCTACATTGGTATATTACGTGATGAACAGGCAGAATTTGCAACAGTATCGGGGCTGGCTGATAGGAAATGAGAAAGGAGAGATATTGAAGAGGTTCGAAGATATTGAACTGAGAGATAAGGGACTCTCGATATTTGGACTGCATGTTGCCCGAAAACTGGTGCTCGGAAACGGGTCTACCTGGGCAGTGATACAACAAAGCTATTCACTGGATAACGGACCTTTTTACCGCCGATTCATGAGTGAAGCTTTTTTATCTTTGGGGGAGAGTGTCGAGAGAAGCACCGGGTTCTCAGAGTATATCTATCCCTCACGCATTTATTGGAGATTTCTTTGGCCCCTCGTTGACATGAGAATTCGATACAAGAAGGAGAAGCCGCACTGGGTGCAAAAGTCAGGGAGGCTCTATCGCTGGACCTGGTGATCTATTTTAAAAAAGGCAGGTTATGTCGGATTTGACTTAATACGAAAATAGACTTAGTACCGGATAAGTTAACTCAAAGGAATTTTCGGAAAGGCTCATCAGTAAATCCTGCCGTAGACCTTAGTTGACCTAAAATTTGATTTAACTCATCCTCGTAAACTCTTGTCATTTCTTTGTTTTTAAATTCTTTGTGAAGCCTTACCGGTTTTCCGATCTGTACATGCAGCTCCGGTTTATCATTTCGGATAGTATGCATGTAAATGCCGACAGGAACTATATCGACTTCCGGTAATTTTGAATGCAGCCAGGCCAAGCCACCCTCGAAATCCATCGAACTTCCGGTAGGGGTGATCTTTCCCTCAGGGTAGATAAATAGACTTGATTTGTCTCTTTTCATAGACTGAACGGCATAGCGAAGGGAGGTCACTGTTTTACGGGGGTCGTTCCTATCGATAGAAAACGCACCTATTCTTTTGAAAAAGGAATACTGACGCATCTGTTTGTCTTCCATCAGAGCACGTGCCTTTTGCTTAAGCAGATACTCGTTGAGCAGCAGAGGTATAATACCATCCCACCAAGAGTGATGATTCAGGTAATAAATAGTACGACTTTGATCTCCCGGAACATACTCCTGTTTGATCCAGACATTCTTGAATCTCCGTTTAAAGAGCAATCGCACATATATTCGAAAGACCTTGATAAATAGCGATGATTCCTGAGCAGGTATAAAATCCAAGAGTGCTACTGTTTGTAGTGATTGTGATGACTGAATATCTTTAGGCTAGCTGTAAGTTGCCAATATGAATACGAAAATTGATAATGAATTTCATAAAATCCGAAATTGAAGAGTATGCCACCGAGGCCACAACTCCTGAATCAGAACTGGTACAGGAATTGGTTGAGGTTTCTAATGAGAACCTGGAATATGTTGACATGATCAGCGGCAGGGTAGTGGGAAGATTGCTTGCGATACTGATTAAAATCAGCGGGGCAAAAAGAGTGCTGGAAATCGGTACTTTTTCCGGGTATTCGGCACTGAGCATGGCTGAAGCCCTGCCCGCAGACGGAGAGTTGATTACCTGTGAATACAATGAGCGTTACGAGAAGCTGGCCAGATCTTTTTTCCAAAAAAGCGAACACAGTCATAAAATTACTCTCAGGATGGGAAAAGCGCTGGATACCATCGAGCAGCTGAATGGCAGCTTCGATTTTATCTTCCTGGATGCCGATAAAGTGAACTACCCTGCGTATTTTAAGAAACTGTTGCCTATGCTCGAAGTGAACGGTTTAATGGCCATAGACAATGTTCTGTGGAGCGGCTCGGTTTTACACCCTGATGACGAAAAAGCCAAGGCCATAGACGAACTGAATGGGATGATTCGCAATGAGGAACAGGTTGAGCAAGTCATGCTAACCATCCGCGACGGCCTTACCCTGGTAAGAAAAAATAGTTTCTTTCAATTATATTAGTTAACCCTTCGTGAAACTCTGTTCTTCTCTGTGCCACTCTGTGAAACAAAACAGCGAGCTATTACTACATTACTAAGCTTTTATTCTCGACTCCCCTCATATAATTCAAACTCCAGTAACCTACAATCAATGGTCGAATTATAAAACTCCGTCCGACGATTAGTCCGCAGTCCGATATGTTTCGCCAGCTCCATATTCCCAGTAAACACATATCCTGTGTAGTCAGTGCACTTTTGCTTGAAAAAATCCCCGATATCAGAATACAGCTCCTTAAGCTGTTCTCTTTCCCCAAGTCTCTCGCCATAAGGTGGATTTAAGACTACCACACCATTGCCTTTTGGAAGGGGCGTATCATTGAAATCGCAGACTTCAAAGTCAATCAAGTGGTCTACACCTGCCGTCTTGGCATTTTTTCTTGCAGCCTTGATCGCTCGTGGATCCCTGTCGGTGGCAACAATTTTACCTTCGGTATCCTTGGTAGAAGCCAACTTCAGCTCTCCTCGCAGCTGATCCCAGTATTCCTGGTCGAATCCTTTGATATGTTTGATTCCAAAATTGGGTCTCAGTGACCCGGCAGGTCGATTCAGGGCCATAAGCGTGGCCTCAATGGCAATAGTACCGCTTCCACACATGGGATTAACAAAATGAGCTCCCGGTTTCCATCGGGTATCTTTGACGATCGCTGCTGCGAGGGACTCCTGCAGCGGTGCCGTATGTGATTCGGTACGGTAGCCTCGTCGGGAAAGCGATTCCCCTGAGGCATCCAGGAAAACACGACACTTGCTGTTTCGCCAGTAAAGAAAGACTACGGTATGCTGCAGGTCGGGCCCGGAGTCTGGTCGAGTGCCTGTTGTGGTTCGTATCCTGTCTACAATGGCATCCTTACACGTTAGGTTGGCATATTGCGTATTGGATATGGTAGGATTGTCAATAAAGGAGGTAACACTGACATAGCCATGCGGTTCTATGTATTCTTCCCAGGGTATCTGTTGTACCTGCTTGTACATTTCGTCGGAGTCGGAAGCCGTGAACTCATCCAGCAGATAGTGAACACGATGCGCGGTTCTTAGTGTCAGAACAAGCTTCATACAGTCCTGAAGCGAACCTTCTGTTTCTACTCCTGCTTTTCGCACTTTTTTGATAGGAAACTGCTGCTCTTTCAGTTCTTCTTTTAGAAAGGGGGTAATTCGTTTCGGACAGGTAATGGAGATGTTGCTTGCTTCCTGGAAATCGGCCATTGTATCTATAAAATTATAATAAGTACAAATAAAAAAGGGACGCGCATTGCGTCCCTTTTCACTAAACTGTGGTAAAGCTATTAACTTTTTTCTACCAGTTCGATATCGAAGGTTAAATCTTTACCCGCAAGTGGATGATTGGCATCCAGCTTGACCTTTTCGTCGGTTACTTCCGTGATTTGTACCGGAATGGCTTTGCCATTCTCTTGCTGCTGCATCTGAAGCTGCATACCAACTTCAGGTTCAATGTTATCGGGCAGCTCGTCTATTGAAACTTCAAGTTCCAGATCATCACGGCGTTCGCCATATGCTTCATCGGTAGGAATTTCTACAGTGGTTGAATCACCAATTTCCATTCCTTCTACCGCTTTTTCAAACCCTGGAATAAGTTGACCTTTTCCCAGTGTGAATTCAAGCGGTTCTTCTCGTTCACGAGAGGTATCGAAAACCGAACCATCGTTAAGTTTTCCTGTGTAATGTACTTTTACGGTATCGCCTTCTTTAACTTTAGACAAAATATGTTCTTTTCTTTAGTGTTTTCCTTAAATGCGCCGCAATATAAGGTTTATTTAGCACAATTTTGAGTGCGAATGCTACCGGAAAATGCGAGTACTCAAGCGAGAAGCATTTTTTGTGGAATCAGGCACAATATTGAATTCAATGGCACCGAGAACAAGTCCGTTGGCTGTTGTCACGTCCACTACCCACGATCCCGGCCATATATTTCTTTTGAACGTATACCCGCGGTAACCGCCCTCTCTCCCTCCTGTGACCTCATAGTTGATAGTATCTGTAATATTCCATTGATCCTTTTCAGGGTCATACCACTTCCAGCGATGTTGAACAGTCTGGGATAAATCGGTGGGTGCAAATATGGAAGTGTAGATAAATACGGAGTCGGAATCGGAGTAATAAAAGGTTGGATGGAAACTTTTCCAGAATTTTGGGAAGCGCGACTGTTCGTAAGTGACCTCAAACGTATTCCCGGACTTTGAAACGTCGTATGCTACCAGACCTCTTTGAAGGGACAAAGGGACTGGAGGAATAAGGTTGAAATAGTAGCACCCATTCATGAATAAATAGATACCAAAAATCAGGGAGAAAAGTTTTTTCTTATTCACATCTTTCCTGGTCGAGGGACTTTTATGGTAAATCAGTTTCAGTAGGTATACCGTTACAGATAAACCTGCCAGTCCTGAGAGAATGAACAGGAAAGTATTCATAGCACCGAATAAGATGGGAAGAAAGAATATGAAAAAGGTAAAGGTGACAAAGAAATAGGCTCCGAATTGTAAGTATTTATTGGAGATGCGGTGCTTTAGAAACTCATTTCCCAAAAGCAGGAGCAGCAATATGGCAAAGAATACCAGAGTTTTTGTGAATGAGACACTCTGAAAAAAGAATATAACATAGGCGCTGCTGAGTCCGCCGAGAAAAAATTGGATGGCATAGGGAGCATATTCCAGGTATGGCTCCAGAAATGTGTCTTCCCAGTATCCGTCTTTGGCGAGATTGAAAACATAGAGTAATAGGGTTAGAGAGACCAGGTAAACAAAAAGCACAGTGTTGCTGTACCAACCGTCAATGCGCCCTAGCGTAAGGCTGTCCCAGATAAAACCTCCCATAAAAAAAATGACAGGAACATATTTCTTATGTTCTTCTAAAAATGTTTTGATCGCCAAAAACATGTAGAAATGATACAGTTAAAACTTTGATTATAAAGGGTACAGAAAGAAGACGTTTATCACCTGAAAACAATAACGCATCAAAGCCTTTAAAACACAAACATATGGAGCCGGACATTAAGGATATACTGAAAGACGCTGAAACGGTAGCAATCATCGGGTGCTCAAACAATAAGTACCGAACAAGCTATCATATAGCATCATACCTGCAGGAGCAAGGATTTAACATTATTCCCATCCATCCCGAATATGATGAAGTCCTGGGCGAGAATACCTATGCATCTATAAAAGATCTTCCCGGAGAAACCACCGTAGATATCGTGGATATATTCCGGGACCCTGCTCATACAGCCGAAATGGTTGACGAAATCATCGAATGGAGCAATAAGGCCGGGCAGAAGCCGGTAGTATGGACTCAGCTCGGTGTTTCATCAGAAGAGGCCAAAGAAAAAGCAGCGAATGCCGGCTTGTCTTACGTAGAAGAGAAATGCCTGATGGTAGAACACAAGCGTTTGAAGAGCTAAAGCAGCTTTTTAGAACAAATCAACAATTATCAGATACAAAATTTTTAATCCTTTACTTTAGAATTAGGAATTAAAAATTAGGAATTCAAAAACTCAATAAATCAGTAAATCAATAACTATCACTACTTCATATTCACAAACTGTAATGGTATACCGAACTCTTTGCTTTTCAGGTGTTTGATAACTTGCTGAAGGTCATCAATTTTCTTGGCGGTAACCCTGACCTGGTTGTCCTGTATTGCAGGCTGTACTTTTAGCTTCAGGTTTTTGATTTCTTTTACTATCTCCTTGGCCTTCTCCTTGCTGATACCTTCCTGAAGCTTAACAGTCATTTTAAGATGTCCCTGCGAGGTTCCTTCAGGTTTTTGGAAATCAAGAACTTTAGGACTGATTTTTCTTTTAACAAAATTCCTGCTCAGCATCTCTTTGATGGCATTCAACTTCATTTCTTCTGCTGCCACTAACTGTATGTTGTTCTCCTTCCTGTTAAAAGTGATTTCCGTGTGGAGCCCCCTGAAATCATAGCGGTTTTCCACTTCTTTACGTGTATTATTCACGGCATTATCAACTTCCTGGGCATCTACCTTATTAACGATATCAAAAGAGGGCATAGGTATTGTTTGGTTTAATTTGCTATGGGAATGCTACGTTGTATCAGACTTCGTAAGTTCTCCTTCTTTCTCATCCCGGAAATCCTGGTGTTTGCGATTGAGAACTCGCTCTACGATGCTTTTATCTTCGGAAGGTATATAAGTTCTGAAGGAGGTTAGGCTTTCATCCTCAGTCATATAATCCACTTCAAGAGTCTCTTCGGCTACCCACTGGTAGGCTACCAGTTGACCCCAGGCAATATATTGGTCTAGGAATAATAGTCCCTTGTCTCGGAACTCAGGTACCACAGGAATGGTCCAGCCCCAGTAACCGAAGGCTACCAATGATATACCCGAGGTAATGCCAATTCCGGTAAAAGGTCCGAGGGTAATGATGCCTGTTCGGTACAACCCAAAAGCAACAAGTAAAACGGCAATAAGGTTTGGTGCGATATCGGTCCAGAACGAACGATACATATATTCGATATTGCCTGAATTTCTGCGAAGGGTGATAAGCTTACTGCCATACCCGAAGAAAAATCCTCCGGCGATGATATAGAAGCCCATCGTTATATGAGCAGCGATTTGCTGGGTAAAAAATCCCAGCCAGTTGGCAATCGTCATGAGGGTTAGGATACCCATGATGACCAGAAAACTATTGATTACGCGACGCTGGTTTAACTGATCGAGTCGAAAGATGCGGCGAAAGCCTACCCAGCAGGAAAGGGTAAATATAACAGTCAGTATGAGTGCTACTAAAATCATGGATCAAATATAAAAAAATGAAATGCAATTGGATATGAATCTATTGTATTAATACTATGAAGCAAATATAATTTTAAACAACCGAGGAACCATGAATCTCAACACAAAACCGTCAGAAGTTGAAGTCCGGAATTCCGACGGTGAATTTTATATCAAATGGTCTGACGGGCACGAATCGCTCTACTCTCTGTTCGGTCTGCGAAAAAACTGTCCCTGTGTGGAATGCAGGGGAGGGCATGGTCAGATGGGATCCTTCGACAAATCGCTTTTCCACGTTAACCCCACTCAACATTTTGAAGTAGAGAATATCGATCAGGTAGGCAATCATGCTATTCGCATCCACTGGAGTGATGGTCACAGCAGCGGAATGTACCAGTGGGAAACCCTTCGCAAGCTTTGCCCCTGTGAGGAGTGTATGAAGCGTGAATTCTTTAACACTCAGTAGCTTCTTTAAATACCTTCTTCAACAGCGATTGAAAGTGATAAACACCTTCTTCCCGTTCCACGGAGAATCTGCCTTTATGATAGGCTTTAGATTGCAGTCCCTTTTGCACCTGCTCACATATTTCTATGTCCTCCAGCTGAATTTCGTGACTATAGTCAATATCATCCTTGATGGTATCCAGTGCCTCTTGAGAGTCTAAATCCTCGTAGTAGTAGCTGAATAGCACTTCGGTTTTACCGGCAGAGAGAGGGCGAATGACATTTGTTTGTACTCTTCCCGGAAGGATATTCAGCATTATGTTGGGAAAGATAAAGTAATAGTAGGCTTCCCCTTTCCCTGACCCGTAAATATTATCCTCTTCCTTAAGCGGGCTATGTTGCAGGGAATACCAGGGTTTGGTCTCTACGGTGTAATTTCGATAGTCGAGTAATTTTGCGAGTTCAGGATGAACAATAGGGATGTGGTACCCTTCCAGGAAGTTGTCTACATAAACCTTCCAGTTACACTTAATTTTATAAGATTGGTCGGTATAATGTTTGAAACCATCTAAACGCAAGGGGTGTATACGTTTAGATATCCCATCCAAGAAATAATTTAATGGTTGTTTGTTATGCGCAAGATTAATAAAAACAAAACCTTGCCATAATTTTAGTTCTATGGGCTCTAATCCGAAATCTTTCTTATCAAACAGATCCACTTTATTGAATTGTGGAACCCCCCTGAGGGAACCGTCCAGCATATAGGTCCACCCGTGGTATTTGCACTGCAAGACTGAAGTAGTACCTTTTCGCACGGCTACCGGTCCCCCCCGGTGTTTGCATACGTTATAGAATGCACTGAGGTTATGCTCACGATCTCGCACGATCAAAATGGGATTACCTGCGACTTCCAGTGTATACATATCCCCTGATTCCGGTAGCTGATTCTCATGGCAGGCCAGCTGCCAGAACTTTGAAAAGAGGTGTTCCTTCTCAAAATTCAGTATCTCATCGGAGTGGTACCAATGCGAGGGGAGGGTTTGGGCCCTCGGCAGCGGCTCTTGTTCTAAATCGGCCGGATCAATGTCGGGTTGTCTGTTCAAAGTCGTTTATTTTGGATTGGTAGCCCAGACGCTGGTCTCAGGAATGAAACCCCGATCGGGCAGGGATAACAAGTCACAGATGGTTTTCCCAATATCTTCAGCAATCAGTTTGGTTTCATTAAATTTTCGTTCACCCATTCCCGCATTTTCAGCGAAACTGGTTTGAACTTCACTCGGATTGATCTGCATTACCCTGATATTATGAGAGCGGAGTTCAGAACGCCAGCATTCGGTCATTCCGCCAAGGGCAAACTTACTGGCAACATAGGCTGTGCCGCCTTCAAAACCGCGTTTCCCCGCCGTGGAAGAGACATTGATGATATTACCGTAATCCTGTCGGATAAAGTGCTTGGCTGACTCCCGTGCTACCATCATGGCGCCGATGGTATTGACGCGAAGTTGTTCTTCGAATTCACTTGCCGAAAGGTTTACCAATTTTGAGAAGTGACCGTAACCGGCATTATTTATCAGTACGTTGTAACCGTCCATCTCGTCGATGGCTTCCAGCACCAGATCAATGACTTGTTTCTCTTTTCCCACATCACAGGGGATGGGAATCGCCCCAATTTCATTGGCAGCATGATTCAGTTTGTCTTTGCCACGGGCAGCGATGACTACTTTACCCCCGGCTTTGGCAATATGCCTGGCTGTCTCTTTACCAATTCCTGAGCTGCCTCCTGTAACGATTGCTTTTGCATCCTTTAAATCCATAATTAACTCCACTAATTATTTGTATGTCTATTACCTATTGAATGTAAAATAAATGATGTTTACAACGTTCAAATCAGTTTGGATGATTTTTCTTTAATTAAACTCCAGGCTTCATCTACATGTCGCTGTTCCACATTGGTATTGCCTATAACCATACGCAGGGTAAATCTGCCGTTCAGTTTAGTATGGGTAATAAACAGTTTGCCGCTATCATTAATGTGTTCTAAGAGTATGCTGTTCAATTCATTAAGCTTGTTATCATCATCAATATATGAAGGATGGTATCGAAAGCATATGGTATTAAGTGGCACGGGTGCCAGAAGTTCAAAATCAGGATCCTGTTCTATTACCGCTTTTTGTTTCTCTGCAAGTTCCAGATGCTTTCTGATTTTATTGCGAAGTCCTTCAATACCAAAATTGCGGATGACAAACCATAGTTTCAGTGCCCGAAAACGGCGACCCAGCGGAATGCCCCAGTCCCTGTAATTTTTAACCCGTTCATCTTCGGGGGTCTTCAGGTATTCCGGTGTAATCTCAAAGGTCTTAACCAGCTGAGCCTCGTCTTTTACATAAAAAGCAGAGCAGTCAAAATTGGTAAACATCCATTTGTGTGGATTGAACACATATGAATCAACCCGTTCAATACCCTCGATCATCCAGCGCAATTCAGGCAGGATCATGGCAGTTCCGGCAAAAGCTGCATCTACATGAAGAAACACTTCATAGCGATTGCAGATATCGGCGATCTCCCGCAGGGGATCTATGGCCGTAGAACCGGTTGTACCGATGGTTGCTATCACACAGGCAGGTTTAAGTCCGTTCTCCAGATCCTTGCGTATCGCTTCTTCGAGCTTTTCGGGCCGCATGGCATAACTATCGTCATAGGCGATTTTGCGCAGGTTATTTTTACCAAAGCCGGCAATTTTCACATCTTTTTCAATGGAAGAATGAGTCTCGGAAGAACAGTAAACGGTATACTCGTTTCCTGCTTCAAATCCTTGTTCATTAATTTCAAATCCCGAAACCTTTTCACGTGCCATCAGCAGGGCAGTCAGGGTAGCAGTAGAGGCCGTGTCTTGTATTACCCCGGAGAAATGATCGGGTATGCCTGTCATTGATCCCAGCCATCCCATTACCGCTTCTTCCAGCTCCGTAGCTGCCGGGGAGGTAATCCAACTCATACATTGAGCGCCCAGGGTGGCTGTAAGCATTTCACCCAAAATTGAGGGGTAGCTCTTGTTAGCAGGGAAATAGGCCATAAATTTTGGACTCTCCCAATGCGTCATTCCGGGCATGATGATTTCCTTGAAGTCTTTAAAAATATCTTCAAAATCTTCCGCCTGCACAGGTGCTTCTTTGGGAATCTGTTTCATTGTTTCGCCGGGTTTAACCTGGGCCCTTACAGGATATTCTTCAACATGCTCCAGGTAGTCTGCCATCCAGTCTACCATTTTGTGTGCTTCTTCTCGGAATTGCTCGGAGTTCATCTGGTTCTCTGCTTAATTCAATTGGCTGCTTATATAAAATACTTAATTTAGCTTAGCACAGGACACCATGCAAAACGGTATTAATTCAGCTGAAGTAAAAATGTACATATCTGTTAAAGAGGCAAAAGCTAAACAGGAAAAAATGCGTGAACAGGTTGTTATAAAGCCCCTTGAGAAAGAGATATCGACAGTTGCCGGGGCCGACCTGTCATTCGACAAGAACTCTGATAAGGTCCAAGCGGGCATTGTAATACTGCGCTTGCCCGGCTTGAAGGTTGTGGCAAGATCCGCAGTGACTACCGAAGTAGACTTCACATATATACCGGGTCTGTTGGCATTTCGAGAGCTCCCTCCGCTGAAAAAGGCCTGGAAGCTGCTCAAAATAAAACCTGATGTGTTAATACTCGATGGCCATGGAATTGCCCATCCCCGTAGGTTGGGATTAGCAACTCACTTTGGCATTCTCATGGATCATCCCACCATTGGGTGTGCCAAAAATAACCTGACCGGTAACTTTGAGCAGCCACGATCAGAAAAAGGGAGCTACCGCTACATTATTGATGACGGTGAGCGCATCGGCATAGTATTACGCAGCCGTACAAATGTAAATCCAATTTTTGTATCACCCGGTCACAAGGTCTCATTTGAGGATTCCCGTGAAATTGTCATGCGCTGCCTGAGCAGGTACAAACTCCCGGAAACAACCCGTAAGGCACATGCTCTGGTAAATCGTTTGCGGAGAGGAGAAACTGAACCGGGGTATATAGAATTTTAACTCAAATACAGAAATATGTTGTTATTCTGAACTTTACAATTGGTAACTTTGTGGGTTTTCAGGATCTAAATCAGTATTAATTTATTCATTTAACCGGCCTTCGCTACCATAAAATTAAACTACTGAAATTGTTCCCTTGTAGCTTACCACTAAGAAAAAATTGAGGATCACAGAGCGACACGAAGGGATTTACAAAATTTTATATCACCTAAACTTAGTCCCTCTACCTAAATTGCTTCAACGCCGATTGTGCTGCATGATATCCGCACATACCATGAACCCCGCCGCCCGGTGGCGTAGAAGAGGAGCTAAGGTACATATTGGTATCCGGTACATGATAGGGATCAAACAAACCGGCAGGACGGGTAAAGAGTTGGGTAATATCCTGCTTGCCACCATTGATATCACCTCCGATATAATTGGGATTATAATTTTGCATGGCTTGTGTGTTCATGGTGTGTTGTCCGATGATGAGATCCCTGAAACCGGGAGCAAATCGTTCAATCTGGTTTAATATGGGCTCGGTCATGTCTTTGGTAGAGCCGGAGGGTACATGGCAATAGGCCCAGCAGGTATGTTTGCCCTTCGGTGCACGGGTCTCATCAAACAGGCTTTGCTGGGCTACCAGTACATATGGTTTTTCGGGGTGGCTGTTGTTCTCAAGACACTGCTCGGAGTTGACAATTTCTTCGAGAGTACCCCCAGCATGAACCGTTCCTGCTTTCCTGCAGGCTTCATCCTTCCAGGGAATGGGTTCGCTTAAGGCGAGATCGATCTTGAAAACACCGGCCCCGTATTTGAATTTCTTTAGCTTCCCGGCATATCCTGATGGAACATAGTCACCGGCAATATCCAGCAGTTGAGCCGGGGTGGTGTTAAATAAGATGGTTTTGGAAGTAGGTAACTCTGCAAGAGAGTTTATACGTCTGCCGGTCTCAATTTCTCCTCCCAGGTCCTTAAAATAATCAGCCATAGTATTTGTAATGGCTTGGGATCCTCCTTTCGGGTAGGGCCAGTTTTCAACGTGTCCCACAGCGCCAAGTACCAATCCGATAGCTGAAGTAGACAGTTTATCCAATGGCAGAATACTGTGGGCGGCCAGGCCGGCAAAGAGTGCTTGAGCTCTTGGGGTCGAAAAATAAGATCCTGCGAGGGATTCTGCAGACTGTAAGGCTTTCAGTCCAAACCTTGCCATTAGCAGCGGGGTATCCGGGAGAAGCGATAATGGGCCCAGCAGCTGAGGAGCCAGTTTATTCCAGTTTTGTACCAGCGGTTCAAACAGTTTTTGGTAAGATCTGCCGTCATTACCCAGTGATTTAACCGTTTCGGATAATGATCTGTAGAGTACTGCTGCAGGTTCATTATCCAGCGGGTGGGCCAAGGGGTATTCCGGGTATATCCATTCCAATCCATACTCTTCTAAAGGCAGTGAGCGGAGAAAAGGGGAGGTTTTGGCCATTGGGTGGATTGCGGAACAAATATCATGCTTAAAACCGGGCAAGGTAAGCTCTTTGGTTCGGGTGCCGCCACCCACGGTATCGGCGGCTTCGAAAACTTTTACCGACAGTCCTTCCCGGGCCATGGTAATGGCCGCTGCGAGTCCGTTTGGACCTGAGCCTATTACGACTGCATCGTATTTTGTTTCTCTTGTTTTTGTACCCTTCATTCTAAAATTATGTTACCGGTCTGCTTTGCAATTATGCTGTAGTTATGATTTTCATAGTGTATTAGCAAGTCTTATCTTAGCGCTCCATTCGAGAATATGAAATACCTAATGGAAGAATAAATACTCGCTTGATTTAGTTCTTCTTCAGTAGAAAATTGAGTAATTATGAAAGAGAAAATACGTATCGCTTCCGGACAAGGCTTCTGGGGAGATTTGCCCAACGCTCCTATTGAACAGGTGAAAAACGGGCCTATAGATTACTTGGTGATGGACTATCTGGCCGAGGTCACCATGTCTATCATGCAGAAGCAGAAAATGAGGAACGAAAATTACGGGTACGCCAGAGATTTTGTGGAGGTTATCGAAGCCATTCTTCCGGATATTGCCAAAAAGGGTATTAAAGTTATATCTAATGCGGGTGGAGTAAATCCAGAAGCCTGTAAAAATGCCTTGTTGAAGATAATTAAAGATCAAGGCTATGAAGACATCAAAGTGGCTGTAGTTGATGGTGATGACATCTTAAGCAACATTGATCAGCTGATTGGTGAAGGACACATGCTGAATAACATGGAAACTGGTGAAGCCGTCACCACGGTGAAAGACAAGCTGCTCAGTGCAAATGTATATTTTGGCTGCAAGCCGGTGGTGGAAGCACTTAAAAAAGAAGCGGATATCGTTATTACCGGGCGAGTAACCGATACGGGTTTGACTCTTGCACCTATGGTGTATGAATTCAACTGGCAATTTGACGATTATGATAAGATGTCAGCGGGGACAATTGCAGGCCACATTATTGAATGTGGCGCACAAGTTTCCGGAGGGAACTTTACGGACTGGGAGGAGGTGGATGATTTTGTGGACATCGGTTTCCCGATTATTGAAGCCCTGCCAAATGGGGAGTTTTTTGTTACCAAGCACAAAGGAACGGGCGGTTTGATTAGCGAAATGACTGTGAAAGAGCAGTTGATGTATGAGATAGGTGATCCGACTGAGTACATTACGCCGGATGTCATCGCTGACTTCAGCTCTATAAATCTTGAGCAAGATGCCAAAGACCGAGTTAGAGTATTTGGCATCAAAGGTCGACCGGAAACCGATACCTATAAAATATCAGCCAGCTATAATGACGGCTACAAGATTTCTTCAACTCTAGTTTACTCCTGGCCGGATGCTCTGAAAAAAGCTCAAAAAGCCGGGGATATTCTGAAAGGAAGAGCTGATAAAATCGGACTCCATTTTGACGAGTATCGCGTAGAATACGTAGGTGTTAACGGCTGCAATGAAAAGCCAATTACAGAGGATGATTACCTTGAAGAGCACAATGAGGTGCAGATGAGGGTTTCGGCATCCGGACATAGCAAGGAGGATCTAAACAGGTTCGGGCGGGAAATTGCCCCCCTTATATTGACGGGTCCCAGTGGCGTGACCGGTTTTGCAGGCGGCAGGCCTAAAGCCAGTGATATCGTGGCCTACTGGCCGGCGCTGCTAGATAAAGAGGCCGTGGAGCCAAGAGTACGAATTTTCTGATTGGAATAATCCAAAAGCAACAGGAAATGGGTGCGGCTTCACCCAAAATAATCAGTCATTTTTCGTATTTTAGCGTTTTAGCTACTGAACAATTATTTAAGGGATTCATTTAAAACAGAACTTCACATAAGCAGATCCATGAAAATAGGTATTATCGGAGCAGGGTTATCGGGACTTATCGCAGGCAAGCGACTCGCACAAGCCGGACATGACGTTACAGTTATTGAAAAAAGCCGCAAGCTTGGGGGGCGACTGGCAACCTTCAAAAGAGACGGTGAAATATTTGATTATGGTGTATCCTCAGTCATTTCTTCCGATCCGACTTTTGAATCATTCATTGAACTGCTTAAAGAGAAGAATACGCTCAAAGAATGGTCACGTGATTTTGCCCTATACGACGGGACACAGCTTCATGAGGTAAATCCCAATCGTCCCAAAAATTCTTATCATGTCAGCGAGCAGGGACTGGCATCCGTAGCCAATTATCTCAGCAGGTGGGTGGACGTCAAGTCTGAAGAAAAAGCAGGCGGACTCACACACATCGGAGCCAACAGGGGAAAGAAGCGCTCATGGATGATCAATCTAACCGATATCAGTGTTTTTGAATGCGATGCCGTAATTATCGCCACTCCGGCTCCACAGGCTTACGGGGTCTTGCAGACAGCACAGGATGAAACACCTGCACGACGAATTATCCGTCATATTGATGAAGTCCGTTACGATTCATGCTTTTCACTGATGGCTTCCTACAAAAAAGATCTAATGCCTGACTGGAAGGGCATTGAATGCGAGGATCATACCCTTGGCTGGATAGGAAATGAGTCGGCAAAATTGAGTAATCCTAGCAAAACTTCGGTAGTTATTCGCTCAAGTGCTTCATTTGCGCATAAACATGCTCAAACGGACCCCGAAGAAATAACAAGATTGCTGCTGGAGCGCGCTTCCGACATATCAGATTCCTGGCTGATTAATCCGGAATGGACAACGTTACACTATTGGAAATACTATCAAGCCAGAAATCCGATTCAGGATTATTTTATGGAACTGGAAATGGAAGAGGCTCCGCTTGCGTTGGTAGGTGACTATATGAATGGAAACTCTGTACAAAGCGCATTCCTATCGGGATACAATCTGGCAGATTACTGGATAAATAAATACAGTGAAGTTTCTGTCTAGTACGCCTTTCCGTTCTAAATCGAAAATTTATTCAACCTGCTTTGCTAGGTTCATTAAAAAAACTTAACAGCTACTTTAAGAAGTATAGGGGTACCATCATACTGGGATCCATATTTCTGACGGCAGCCAATTTTTTCCTTGTCTGGATCCCGGTACTCATCCGTAGAACCATGGATGAAGTCGGTGCTTTCGAGAAAGGTTTGGATACCGACTTTTCCTCCTTATATAATGTTTTGTTTGACAGCCAGGCCTCATGGATACTGGCTAAAAACTCGCTCTTCCTGGTAGGCACGGTTCTAGCCTACGGAATACTTCTTTTTGCAACCCGGCAGACCCTCATCGTTACCTCTCGGAAAATTGAATTTGATCTGCGCAACGATATTTTCGACAAGCTCCTAAAACTACCACAGCGTTTTTACAGCAAGTACTCCTCAGGTGAAGTTTATATCAGGGCAACGGAAGATGTGGGCAAGGTAAGGGAGTATTTTGGACCTGCCTACATGTATACGGTTAATACCATTACCCGTGCCGGTTTTATCATAACCATGATGATCATTGTAAGTCCTGAGCTTACTTTCTGGGCACTGCTGCCACTGCCTTTCCTATCGGCATTTGCGTACTGGGTGAGTGGGTATATAAACGACTATTCAAGAATTATTCAGGAACAGTATTCTACTATTGCAGGTAGGGCTAAGGAGTCATTTTCCAGCATAAGATTGATTAAGGCTTATAATCGGGAAGAATATGAGCAGGGTCGCTTTGAGAAGGAGAGTGAGTCATACCGAAAGAAGAAGCTGAAATTGGATCTTGTGGAATCGCTATTCCACCCGACCTTGAATCTATTGATCGGTGTCTCAGTGATCATCGTTATTTGGAAAGCCGGTCAGCTGGTAATTGAGAACACCTTGACGGTGGGTAATATTTTAGAATTCATCGTTTATGTAGCTTACCTGACCTGGCCGGTAGCTTCACTGGGATATACCGTAAATCGTTTTCAGCGTTCTATGGCATCCTGGAAACGGATCGATGAAGTATTGACGGAGGATGTAGATATTGAAGATAAGGCGGGAACCGACGAGGATATAGTTGAGATTAAGGGTAAAATTGAATTCAAGAACGTGAGCTTTAAGTATCCCGGTGCCGACAGTTACGCCCTGAAGGATCTCAACCTTGTAATTGAACCCGGTGAAAATGCGGCAATCGTTGGTCGTACCGGTAGCGGTAAAACAACCATTATTAGACTGATACCCCGATTATTTGAACCTACGGAAGGGGAGATCCTGATTGATGGGAACAATATTGAAGATATTCCTTTAGATACTTTACGTAAGAACATAGGTCTGGTACCTCAGGATACCTTTCTCTTTTCGGATACCATAGGTGAGAATATTTCTTTTGGTACGGTTGATGCTAGCCAGAAAGAAATTGAGGAAGCCGCAGAAAAGGCCCAGGTTCGTGATAATATTTTGGATTTTGAGAAAAAATTTGAGACTATGTTAGGTGAGCGGGGTATTACATTGTCCGGCGGTCAAAAACAGAGAACCGCTATAGCCCGTGCACTGATTAGGGATCCAAAAATTATAATCCTTGATGATTCATTGAGTGCGGTAGATACAAAAACCGAAGAAGCTATTCTGCAGCATCTCAGAAAAGAATTGAAAGGCAGGACAACAATAATGATAAGCCATCGTATATCTACCATAAAGGATGCCGACATAATATATTTTGTGAAAGAAGGTACCATTGTAGAAAAAGGCACGCACGACGAATTACTCGAAAAAGAAGGCCATTACTCAGCCATGTATAACAAACAATTAATAGAAGAAGAGTTGGCTGAAATTTAAATCAAATAGTAAATCATAGCTTAATACCGGGCAAGATTGTTTGAAAGCACATCTCCCGAACAAAAATACAGAGGATTAAAACAATGATTATCGTTCCATTAGGTGTTGCTTCCGCAACCCCAACCGCTACCCGTCACCTGTCTTCGGTAGCTTTATGGAGAGAAGGAAGTGTATACTTATTTGACTGTGGCGAAAATGCACAGATGAGAATGCTTCAGGCAGGTCTGAAACGATCTCAGATTGAGTGCATATTTATCTCGCATTTTGATACCGACCACTATTCAGGTTTAATCGGTCTGCTCTCAACCCTGCAGCTGCAGCGAAGAGATAAAAAATTGACCATTGTAGGTCCGGAAGGCCTGCAGGATTTTGTGGAGTGGAATTTCGATTTTGCCAATATTAACCTGAACTATCCCATTGAATTCGTTGAAGTCAGCGAAGATTTTGAAGAGGAGAGGGTAGTGGATGAAGATGAGTTTTATGTAGAAGCCCGTCCCCTGAATCACTCGAAATTCTGCATGGGTTTCCGCTTCCAGGAGAAAGACAAACCCGGCAAAGTAGATGCCGATAAAGCACAGGCACAGGGTATCAGTGAAGACTGGCAATATAAAGACCTGAAAGCCGGAAAAGATGTGGAACTGGATGACGGCACCATCGTTAAGTCGGCCGACATTGTTGGACATCCGCGTCCCGGCGACAGTTTTGCTTATATAACCGACACTAAATATTGTCCCAATTCGGTGAAATTGGGGATGAACACCAATGTACTATTCCATGAAGCAACCTTCAGTGAAAGCCTGTCGGATAAAGCGGAAGAAACAGGACATTCTACGGCAAAGGATGCCGCACGTGTTGCCAATGAGGCCAAAACCAAATTATTGGTCATTACCCACTTCTCAGCACGTTATACCAATGAATATGTACTGTTGAGAGAAGCCAGGGATGATTTCTTCCCAACATGGGTGGCCACCGAACTGCGTCCAATATTTACAGATCCCGCACACGAAAAAGGCATCATTCAGCCTAAAGTGTATCTCAAGGAGATCAATGGAAATAAGGGCGGTTCTAACGACAAGAGTTCAAATAGCAACAGGGGTGGTGGAAAGAAAAAACGGTTCCGGAAGAGAAAAAGCCGCTCGAGCAGCAAGTCTTCAAAAAGCTATAAGAAGCGAAGCAGAAGCAGCAACAGCAGCGATTCCGGAAAGAGTAGAAGAACCAGCGGCAAGTATCGAAACTCTCGTAGCGACCAAAGCTCAAACGACGATAACGGAAATCAAAGAAAGCCAAAGCAGATTACGCCGCGTACTCCCTTTGACGATTTCAACCGGTTCTAAATTACTTTTACACCGTGAGTCAATCTAATAGTGATAAAGCCGTTGATACGGATCTCCTTCGACGGCTTTATCAATTTATAAAACCTTATCGATGGTACGTTCTGCTGGGCATCGTTCTGACGCTTAGCGCATCTTTTCTGGGTACCATACGTCCAAAACTTACCCAACTCGCGGTTGATGACTATATCGCTCAGAATGACTTTCAGGGCCTGCTGTGGATCATTCTACTGCTTACCGCAGCGCTGGTAGGGGAATTCATCATACTCGTAGCCAATACCTACCTTACACGATGGTTCGGACAGGGTACGCTCTATAGTTTGCGAAATGCCGTGTTCGAAAAAATTCAGTCACTGCATGTCCAGTTTTTTGATAAGAATCCTATTGGTCGACTCATTACCCGAACAACCAGTGATATTGAAGCACTGAGTGAGCTGCTCAGTGATGGGGTAGTCAATATCATAGGAGACATGTTCCGTATCTTTTTTATTCTCTATTTCATGTTCAGCATGAGCTGGGAACTGACCCTGGTGTCCGTTTCAGTTCTGCCGCTTCTATTCTACGGTACCTTCCTGTTCAAGGCCAAGGTTAGGGTAGCCTTTTTGAATGTCAGGGATCAGATTTCCCGCCTGAATTCTTTTGTGCAGGAGCATATCAATGGGATGGCTATTGTACAACTCTTTAACCGAGAGGAGAAGGAGCGTGAAAAATTCAAATCGATCAACAATTCGCACAAAGAAGCCTACATAGAAACGATATTCTACTTTGCCATTTTCTGGCCACTGGTCGAGGTATTAGCCAGTCTGGCTATGGCACTGGTTATCTGGTACGGCGGCGGTAGAGCGCTGATGGATCAGGTTACTTTCGGTATCCTGCTTGCTTTCGTTCAGTATGTACGACAGTTTTTCCGGCCTATACAGGGACTTTCTGAAAAGTTCAACACTCTTCAATCGGCCCTGGCTTCTTCCGAGCGGATTTTCGGGGTACTGGATACGCCCAACCGGGTCAAGGATCCGGAAAAGCCGGTACATATCGAGGAGCCCAAGGGACACATCTCATTCAAGGATGTCTGGTTTGGATACAATGAGGACGAGACTATTCTAAAAAATGTCTCATTTGAGGCCAAACCGGGAGAGACAGTGGCAATTGTAGGAGCTACCGGTGCAGGAAAAACCACCATCATTAACCTTCTGATGCGATTTTATGATATTAACGAAGGTTCCATTCAGCTGGATGGGGTGGATATTCGTGATCTGAAAATAGAAGAGCTGCGTTCCAACTTCGCATTAGTGCTGCAGGATAACACACTCTTTTCCGGCACCATCATGGATAATATTACCCTGGGCAATAAGAATATCTCAGAAGAGCTGGTCAAAGAGACTGCCAGGAAAATTGAGGCCCATAAGTTTATTGAAAAACTTCCCGGTGCTTACAACTACGAACTGAGTGAGCGGGGAGCTTCCATATCCATGGGTCAGAGACAGCTTATCTGTTTTGTCAGGGCTATGGTCTACGACCCTAATATTTTGATTCTTGATGAAGCAACCTCCAGCGTGGATTCCGAAACCGAAGTAATTGTTAATAAAGCCTGTGATAAACTGATGGAAGGGCGGACTTCCATAGTTATCGCCCATCGCCTATCTACCATACAAGGCGCGGATAAGATTTTGGTGATGCACAAAGGAGAAATTCGTGAGAAGGGTACGCACCAGCATCTGCTGAAAAAAGGCGACGGTATCTACCGAAAGCTCTATGAGCTTCAGTACAAAGATCAGTTGTTGCCCGCTGCGAAATCAGCCTAGAGCTCGCCTATCAGATTTATAAAGGTCTCAATCTCTTCTTCTGTATTATAATAGTGTACAGAAGCTCGAACGGTCTCTTCGAGGTTTCGGCGATTCATATCCAGCAGGGTACTGCTTTTGGTACTGATGCTTACATTAATACCGTTATCTGACAGGTAACGCTTAACCTCTTCTGCACTTTTCCCGGTTACGGTAAAGGTTACAATACCACATTTTGTGTTACCGATATCTTGAACGGTTACTTTTGGAATCTGCTTTAGTTTTAATCGAAAGCTGTTTGCCAGCTCCTGAATACGTTGCCAAATGTAATCAATACCAAGATCCAGTATATAAGAGACAGCTCTGTTTAAGCCTATAATGCCCGCATAATTAGCTTCCCAGTTTTCGAATTTCCGTGCATCGTTGCGAACTTTGTATTCATTTTGGCCGGTCCATTCTGCGGAGTGCAGATCAAGGAAGGGTGGATGTAGTTCGTCAAGCTTTTCACTATTTACATACAAAAAGCCCGTGCCTCTAGGGCCCGAATATACTTTCTGCCGGTCGCAGAAAGTATGTCACAACCTATCTTTCTAACATCAATAGGATAGTGGCCTACCGACTGGCAGGCATCCAGCAGGTAGAGTACGTTATGCTCTTTTGCAATTTTACCAACGGACTCTGCGGGATTGACGAGCCCGTTATTTGTAGGTATATGACTTATGCTGATCAGTTTGACTTCTTCATCTATCATCTCAGATAAGGCAGTCACATCAATTTGACCGGATGTGTTATTGGGAATTACATCAATAGACACATCGATCTTATTTTTAAGATTAAGATAATTGAGATAGTTGCTGGCATACTCAGAGACGGAAGTCAGAATTCGGTCACCGGAAGAAAAGTTGATGGAATAGAACGCCATGTTCCAGGCTGCCGTGGCATTTTCAAGCAGGGCAATCTCAGCAGCATCAGCGTTTATAAGATCACCTATCAAATCATAGGTGGCCTCTATTTCGTCTTTCCTTTTGGCTGCTGTTTCATATCCTCCGTATAGGGCTTCTTCTTGCAGGTAGCCCGTGACAGCATCAAGAATAGGTTGGGCCAGGAGGGATGCACCGGCATTGTTGAAGTGAATTACATGATCACAGCCCGGAGTTTCACCGCGCAATGTAGCTATATCTAAAATCATAACTCCTTAAAATAAAAAAAGCACTGACTTATCCAGCCAGTGCTTTTATCTATATTACAGTTTAATCTAAACTGCTTCCTTTGTTTTACCAAACTTCTCAATAAATTCGGAGTATGCTTCAAGCGCCTCTTCATCACGATTGAGATTCTCCAGAATTTCGGCTCTTTTATACATGGCCTGCTCCAGCTGTCCGTTTTGCAGCTGTGAATCTTTGAAACGGTCGATTAGATCTTCTACAGCATCCAGTAACTCTTCATCGGAACCGTTTTCATTCAGAACATCTACTCTGTTGATGAATATGTCGTCAACCTGGTTCTTGATCTTCGGGCTGCTGGCATTTCTCAGGCGCTCGATAATATCATTATACAGCGACAATAGCTCTTCGGGTGAACCGTTTTCCAGCAGTTGTGACTTCTGTAGCATGGCCATAGAGGCTTGCTCATAATACTCGGTGACGGACGAATCTTCAAAACGCTTTATTACTTCGTCAAGAGCAGGGAGGAGGTCGTCTTCACGGTCAAGTTTGTTGAGTACGGCTACACGATTGATCACGGCTTTAGCCACGGCCTCTTTCAGATGATCCTTATCTGCATCGTCAAAGTAGGATATGACATCATTATAGGCAGGCAGAACATCTTCAAAGCGTTCCAGCTTGTAAAGCAGTTCTGCTTTTTTGATGATTGCCTTTTCAATTTTTTCGTTCGTTGGGATGTTGGTAAGATTCGCCATGGGGTTCTCTTTAGTTTCCGCTCCGTTAGTGTGATATCCGTTATTAGATTCCATATTAATTTCAAGCAGTTCTTGTTCAAGTGATTCCTGACCTTCCTGAGCTTCTTCGCTGCTCTCTGATGTCTCTTCTATATCTTCTATTTCTTCGTCTTGAAGCTCAATTTCATCTTCGGTTTCGGCAAAGATTTCATTGTCTTCAGTGTCGGCCTCGTCAGAAACTTCAGTTTCAAAAGCAACTTCTTCACCGGTAGCTTCAACTTCTTCCGGCTCTTCTTCCTCTTCCACTTTATTTTTTTTATTACTGCCGAAAAAGTCGAAGATATTTTTGGATCCTTTTTCTTCCTTCTGAACCTTGGGCAGCTCATCGAAGTTTATACTTCCTTCCGAGCTTTTGCCTTCGGTTTCAGCCTCTGTCTCTTCCGCCTTATCTTCCAGCGCGGCACTATCTTCGTGTTCATAAGCTTCTTCCTCATCTGAATCATCACCGAAGAATACATCATCAAGTTCGGAATCTTCTTCAACAGCATCTTCCGTATCTGTCGAAGCATCTTCTACGATATTTTCTTCTGACTCTTTAGAAATATCTTGTCCGTTTTCAGAGAGTACCGGTTCGTCGTCCAGAGTTACTCCTTCATCATCGGACTTTTGTTCTGGAACCGGTTGATCTTTGAAATAAGCATCAACAGCCTTCTGTACATTGTTCAAACCGGCATAAGTGACCAATTTGTGAAGCGTGTTGGTCATGTATTTGATAATCAGATCGGTTTTACGCCCATCAAAATATTCGTTCAATTCCCGGTGAATATCTTCTTTTTGAAGTTTGTGGAATTCCCGGTTTTGCTCAAATAAATCGGTATAAGCATGAACCAGTCCTTTTGCGATGGCTTCATCCGTGGTATCCGGATTCGTCATTTTATGATAGAGCTCGGTAGGTTCACCGTCGACGGTAACCATATCCAACTCTTTCAACATATGAACAACCAGCAAATCACTGGGACTTTCAAATCCTAAAGAGACGAGAAACTCATCCGTAATCTCTTCAGGGGCTTCATCCAATTCAATAAGAGCTTCAATGATAGCATTGAATGAATTTGTATTCACAAGGAAGCTTTCGGTAACGGCCATTTTGTAGATTATTTAAATAGTAGTTTTTTTGAAACAGGTACTGTATAGATGATATTATTTGTACAAGCATAATTAAGTATATTTGCACCAAAGGCCAAATTAAAAACCCCTAATTAAGCTTGTATGAGGGTTTTTTAATGAACAGGACACTCTCTCTGCAAAAGCCTGAGCCCTCTCTACAATGGTAAGATTTCCTCGAGAATTAACGAATTAGAATTTACTTAAGGAAAGGTGTGATAAGTGATATCTTTATACCGATAATTAACCAATTGCCCCTTGTTATCAAGAAATTGAATATCACGATCATAATATCACGCTCTTTATACTCAATCCATCGAGAGAAAAAGAGATTGGTAAAATTCGGGAGTGCGCATACGTATTTTCTAGGAATTTTATAGGGTACTCTTGCAGCTGATTATTCGCTTGGGTAGTATCAGATAGGTTTCAGTTACTACAATATCTAATAATAAAATCAGCGCCGGGGCATGACGGAACAGGAGCAGGCAGTAGCTTATCTTAAAAAGGAGTGGGATAAGGTTGTAAGATCGGTCAAGACGAACTATACCTCACTGGACTCCAACCTCAATTCCATTAAAGACTACACCGTAGTCAGGGATAGTTTAATGGAGGTGGGTTACGATGTATCGGAAGTACACCGGTACGAAGTTGAAAATCCGTTTCGATAAGTGGGTAAGCTCTTCCTTTAATTAGAAGCAGCGGCGTTGTAAAATTATCCGGGAATACCCGGTTTGAAACTAAATATAGAGTGCCTGTCAATACGATTACTATTTAGCTGCTTTTTCACTACTGCTGTTTTTATTCTCAAACAATTCGCTGTAATCAGGTATCATATCTTTCAACGAAACAGATAATGATTTTTTATTAGGTTTTCTTCGTGGGTTGGTGAAACTGCCTTTATACTCCTTGGAATTACTATTCATCTTATGTCAAGATTTTAATTCTTTCCCATAATTTATTCCAGGGAAATAGTGTGATTGCTAACTCTGAATCAAAGTAACATTCTCAGAGGAAGAATGTGAGTTAAGAAATATTTATAAAGGGAAGAAGAGGTGTCTATTTGTATAGACTAAATCGATTCACGTATCAAAGAATTTATCGCTTATCAAAACATCTATAAGACATACCGTTTTTAGCCTAGATGATTTAAGTAGTACTGTTAGCCTGCCTATTGATATTAGGAAAATTAATTTCTCGGAAGTACATTAACTGAAATTAAACAGTGGTTTATTGTTAAACTTATATGACTATATCTAATAGCGGGTGGCTTTTTCTTTTCTTTCTTATCCTGTTAATGCGTCCCTATGATGACCTTCTTGCTCAGGATACACAAATTCTCGGTTTCGTTGCAGGAGAAATGTATTATGAAGATGATGCCCTGAATTTTGGTATAGGGGAACAGGATCTGTTTATCACTTCCAAACTGAACGATAATTTTTCTTTTCTAGGTGAAACTGTTTTTAAATTTTCCCCGAATTCTCCGACTGATTTCAATGTCAGCGTCGAACGCATCATCGTTTCCTACAACTATAAAGGCAATCACAATATCCTTTTTGGGAAACACCATACCCCCATTAATTATTGGAATGACTCTTACCACCACGGCCGTGTCTTTTTCCCGACTATCGGGCGGCCCTTGTTGTTCAGTGCCAACATCATTCCTATTCATACCACAGGTATTGCATTTCAGGGACTTAATCTGGGAGATTTGCGCTTTGGTTACAATCTGATGATAGGCAATGGTTTGGGTGCTACGGATGTTGCAGAAAACAACAAGGCGAAATCCATTACAGCCTCACTGAATATACAACCATGGAATGGGTGGCACTTTGGGGCAGCACTCTATCGTGATGTGATTTCAGCCGGGTCAATAGTACATGGCGACCTAATATCAAATCGTACCACACAGATGTTATATAACGGAACTGTCGCTTACTTCGGAAAGAAATTTGAGTTGCTTGCTGAAAGCACTATTGCCAATAATGATGTGGATGGGAGCGGAAGCAGTACCTCTTATGCCAGCTATGCCTATGCCGGTCTGCGGGTCGATGATAAAGTTGTACCCTATGTTCGTTTTGACAATCTGCAGTACGACAGCCAGGATCAATTTTTCAACAATGAAGATACTAACTCATATATAGCCGGTTTTAGATACGAGGTAAGCTATTTAATCGTTTTGAAAATGGAGTATCAATACATCGACCGCGACATTAGCGGAAGCACCGGTTTATTGAATACGCAAGTAGCCATAGGATTTTAATCAATATATCACATGAATTGTAGAGTACTTGTAGCTTTATCAGTTTTACTTTTTGTAGGCAGTCTGCCGGTTTCTGCACAGAATCAGCAGCTGAATGTTATTGCCAATTCCCAATCGGTGCCGGGAGAGATGAATATCGACCAGCTAAGAACCATCTTAAGGGGGGAAAGACTGAGGTGGGACGACGGGGTCTCTGTAAAAATTGCGCTGATGAAAACAAATACCACCATCGGCTCTTATACCTGTGAACGTATCTATAACATGTCTACTAATGAATTGAATAAATATTTTCTTGCCCAGGTATTCCAGGGTAAGGTTAAGGCACCGACTTTTTTCACATCCAAGAGCGAACTTGAAGACTTTGTGGCAAGGACCCCGGGAGCAATAGGCGTTTCTCAAAACACCACTCTGTCAGGTAGTGAAATTAAACTGGTAGTTATTGATGGCAAAAAGCAACTTTAGCTGTTGTAAAGGTCACTATTCATATCAAACATCCGTAATCAAAAGATTTAGCTGGGTATGGCGCTGACTGTCAAAAGTAAAATTTTAATGACGGTACTTTCGGTAGTGCTGATGTTTACCCTTTTCATTCTCTTTTACTTTCCTTCCCGACAAGAAAGAGTGCTCCTTGAAAATTATAATGAAGAGATCGAGAACTTTGCCAATTCAGTAGCACTTGGTGTCAAAATTGCCCTGACGGAACAGAATTTTGAAGGGGTAGAAACAGCAATTGATTTTGTCAGGGACGACCATCGCCTTGAATTTGTAAGCCTCATCCAAATTGATACCCTCCGGAATGCTGCGGATGATTCTTACAGTGTGCAAAAGACAGTCTTCAAAACCTTCCCGGAAGGGGTAAAGGTTGACGTTAATGCCCGTTCAAATGAGGATTTCATTTACAAAAGTTCCTCTTTTTCGACTCCGATCATGACCGGGGAGGTCATGCTGAGTTTTTCTACCCAAGAGATCGTTGCCAGTATGGAGCAGATTCGCCTTACCTCCATTTTGGCAAGCTTGATTGTATTTGGAATAGGGCTTGGTATCGGCTTTATGCTGGCCAGAAATATATCGGGTCCGGTACTGGCGCTGAGGGATGCCGCTAAAAAAGTAGGAGAGGGAGACCTTTCTCAATCTGTGGATAATAAGTCTACAGATGAAATCGGTGAACTGGCGGTAGCTTTCAACAAAATGGTCAAGAAACTGAATGTGGAAGCCGCGATGGAAAAGATCCGAACCCGGACCATTGCCATGCAGGAGTCAAGTGAGTGGCAGGAAGTGATGCAGGTATTTTTCAAACAGATGCGACACCTGGGTTTTGAGGCGCCTGCTTATCGCGTGGTATTATGGGATATGCATTCCGGTAAATGGAATTACTGGATTTATAATGCCGACACTAATCAAATTACCCGATTGGAATCGTCTCTTGACGAGAGGATGGGGGATTTATCAGGATCCGGAAATTCGGTGAAGAGTCCAAAAGGATATGTGGCGTATACGATTTCACCTGATTCCGGTATATCTTCGGAACAGGAATTTTTAAATCAGTTAAAGGAAGCTGTAGATAATGAATCCCCCGACCTCCAACTTGAAGAATCCATAACAGTAGGTATGGCCGAAACTGCCTCGGGGGCGCTGGAAGTCATCGGGGCGGATAACTTGTCATCTGCCAATCAGGAGCTTCTTCAGCGACTTGCCGAGGTAATGGATCAATCGCACACCCGGCTTCTTGATTTGGAAAAATCAGAAGCCCAGGCCCTTGAGTCACATAAACAGGCTGCGCTCGATAGGATCAGGGGAGAGGTGGCCAGTATGCGGTCGCGAGACGACCTTAATAAGATTATTCCTCTGGTTTGGCGAGAGCTGACTACCCTGAAAGTACCCTTTACACGTTGCGGGGTCTTCATCATTCATGAAAAAGATCATACCATTACCTGTTTTCTTTCAATGCCGGATGGAAAGGCGCTCGGGTTTTTTGAGATGAGTATAGAGGATACTCCACTCACCTCCCGCTTGTATGAATCGTGGAAAGAATCAAAAATTTATACCGAGCACTGGAATGAAGAGAACTTCCTTGAGTGGACAAATCGTCTGATAGAGTTAAACCATATAGACGACCAGGAAACCTACCAGGGTTCGGCTAAACCACCTAAATCTCTGGACCTGCACTTTGTTCCCTTTGAACAGGGCTTGCTATATGTTGGCAACAAGAATCCCTTGCAGGAAGAGAACCTCGAACTGGTGGATTCCCTTGCGCAGGTATTCTCGGTGGCCTTTGCACGCTACGAAGACTTTAAGAAACTCGAGCGAGCGAAAAATGCCGTTGAGGAGACGCTCTCCGAATTGAAATCCGCCCAATCGCAATTGGTTCTGTCTGAGAAGATGGCATCACTGGGAGAACTCACTGCAGGTATCGCCCATGAAATCCAGAACCCGCTGAATTTTGTGAATAATTTTTCCGAGATCAGCACCGAAATGATTAGCGAACTGGACGAGGAGATCGAAAATAAGAATTACCGGGAAATCATATTCATTGCCAATGATCTTCGAAAGAATCTGGAAAAGATTAATGAACACGGCAAGAGGGCAAGCAGTATCGTGAAGGGTATGCTTGAGCACTCCAGGGACGGTAATCGTGAAAAAGAGTTCTGCGACATCAATAATCTTGCAGATGAATACCTGCGACTGGCCTATCACGGTTTGCGGGCTAAGGACAAATCTTTTAATGCAAAGATCAGCGTTAATCTCGATCCTTCTCTTCCCAAAATTAAAGTGGTGGCCCAGGATATCAGTAGGGTATTGCTGAACCTGATCAACAACGCTTTCTATGCCGTTAGCGAAAAAGCAAGAACACATGGGGAAGATTATGAACCTATTGTTATGCTCAGTACAGAGTATGTAAACCGGCGGATTGAAATAAGAGTGAAAGACAACGGACCCGGTATCCCGGAAGAGGTTGCCGATAAAATTTTCCAGCCCTTTTTTACCACCAAACCTACCGGTAAAGGAACGGGTCTTGGTTTAAGCATCAGCTACGATATCGTCACCAAAGGTCATAACGGTAAGCTCTCCATGATTACCGAAACTGCTCAAAACGGGAAAGCAGAAACCGGAACGGAATTTGTCATTGTGCTTCCGGTAAACTGAGAGGTTCTGTCACGGTTGGATACTCTTCTGCATGTAATGGCCACGGCAGCCATAATCGACTCCAAGCAAAAAAACACATTACGTAAAATCGATTCCCGGGAATAAAAAGAAATGCCCCGGCTGCAATCAAGCAACCGGGAACATACCGGAGAGAATAGTTGGCTTTGAAAGTTTTCCCTCTCAGCCTAAGTATGACTGTTAAATAGCCAAATGGTTACAGGACAAAAATAACTCTAGTCGACAATAATTATTCGCTGGTAGTAACTATGATTTGTCCTTCGTTCTCAATGACCAGTGCGAACTTATCAAATACGCTCCCTGATGCCTTAATTTTCACCTCTTCAATTATCTCCTTAGTGAGTGTGACGTCAAACCGGTATTCCCCGTCTTCATAGAAACTGGAAGGGAAGTTCGGATAGTCCGGTATCTTATCAATTGAAAAGGGCTTATAGTCCACGATCGACCAGATGGCAGCCTGGATCTCCTTGTAAGTGATCTGAGGATAACTCTGCTTATAATGATCAATTCGATTTAATAGGTAATTCAACTTGTTCCAGTACACTTTACCTTCGGTGGAGTGAAGCTTAACATGCTTCTGCAAACCTTGTATAACTCTCACATCCCATTCAATACACCAGGCTCTCTTCTGGCCATTTGATATGATTGGGTTGGGGTCGATATTGCTGAGATCTATTAAATGGAGTGCAAAAGAATTTGCTCCGCTCTTTAAATCCATGGTAACATCCTGGGCTTCAGCCACGGGTACGGTGGATTCAATAAATTCGACGGAATCTTCAATTCCTGTACTGCTGTAATCATTGCATGACGAGAAAAGTAGAAGGGATAACATACCGAAAATGCCTATACGGATGCCATAAAAGCGATGCATGGTTCACCTCTTAGATGTGGAGTTTTAGATGTATTTAGCCAACGTAGTTTTGTTATTTCAAAGAAAAGAAAAGGGCAGGATAGGAGCTAGTTATTTTCTTTTAATTATTTCTTTTTCCCAATCATGATTATTATACAAGAACCTTCCTGAATTTCTCGACAAAATATTATTGCGCTTTTCGCCTCAGATCACATTTTTAAAATAATCTTATTGGCTGTGAATTTTACTCCTGAAACAGATTGGCTATTTAACGATGTGAAACATTCCTAAGGAAGCTTACGTAAAGTCGACATATAGTTAAAATATTAACCAACCGAAGTAACTATGTGTTGTAACCAAAAACAGGGATTGTGGTTTTTTCTGACTTTTGCTGCAATTTTTATTGGGTTGTCTTATTTCGATTTTTTTATCAGCAGTTTTATGCAAACGCTGTTTGATCCGAACACTTGGGTATTGGTATCCATTGTAATTGCCGGCAGTCTTATATATCGATGGAGCAGCAGGGAAGAAAGGAATCACCAGTACCGGTAGGCCTGTTAAAAAATACCCCCCGGAAAGGACAAAATCCGGAGGGAACCCATGTTAGTCAACTTGCCTGTATGTAAGACCGACAGAGAGACTATTCCTTACACTTTTTTCAAGATATCTCTATATAAATTAACCTGACCTCATTTCGGAATTCACGGGGTATGTACGAATCTTTTCTATAATATGTATATCTGATGGTAGGTGTAACGTGACTTCTTAATTTGCCTTCCTATAAATACTCTCCATGTAGCATTTCTGAATATGGCGTTTCAGCCGAACGGGAAAGCAACAATAGCTGAATAAAAAAACCCCGGCAGGGGTTGTTCTCCACCGGGGCTTTGGATAAGTAAGTTAAGTGAGACTTACTTTCATCTACGTGGTGTTTAGACTACTGAAAATCAAAATGGTTACAGAAAAATTTTACGGGGTAGTAAAAGTGTCAATACTCAGGGTAGGTATACGTGGAATACCGGTTGGACTAGAGGTGTCTAGAGCCTGGCTTCCATCTTTTTCATAGCTTCACGGAGACCTTCGGCCAATACCGAATGCCGGGTATGGTTTCTATCCCTGGTGATGAGTTCAACCTTACCTTGATCTTGCTCGACGCGCTTGACCTTCAACCCATTGTAATAGTATAAGTTCGGGGCACTGGAATACTCCCAATCTTCAGGGAACCATTTTTCCTTTGTGGTCATGAGTATGGTAATTAAGTATGTACACTTAAAAACAAGGATACCAATTTGTCACAAAGAAATTTGTAGGGTTTTTCCTGATATTTAGTGGGAGCTCTTTATATTCCCAGTCATAATCTTACTCTATCCAATATCCTTCAAGCATAACCCGGTGGATACTTCGGGAATTTCGAACATCCTTCAAGGGGTTATCGTCCAGCATGATAAAACTTGCCATTTTTCCTATACCAATACTTCCGGTGATATCATCGACTCCCAAAAATTGAGCAGGGATAATCGTTGCTGCACGAAGCACTTCCGCATTCGACATGCCACCATCACTCATGAATTCAAGTTCTTTATGGGCGCTATAGCCCGGAATGACTGAGGGATTACCTGCATCCGAACCCATTAGAATGGGAACTCCCGCTTTATAGAAGAGGGAAAAGTTCTGCATCATATTCTGTTTATGTTGGTCAGTATCAACACCTGAGCTTTGTACCATCAGCTGCCGCACCGGCCAGTTTTCAAGACTGCGATTTGTTCTTTCTGAACTATATTGCATGAGAAAGGGGTCTTCCAGAATCTCAGCAGAGGCCACATATTGATACATGTAAGCAATGGATAAGGTAGGAGTATAATAAATCGAATCTTCCTTCATCTTCTCAAACAAAGTTTCTGCATCCTTAAGCACCTGGTCTGCCACCGTATGGACAATAACGTCAACACCGGCGTGGATGGCATCCTCCAGATCATCCTGCCGGGAAACATGGGCAAAGACAGACAGATTATATTCGGAAGCGATTTGAACTATTTTTTGGAGGGTTGCATCCGATATTCTCGGTTCTTCTGAGGCGCCACCCAAACCGGATTCAACCATTATTTTGATACCGTTAAGACCAAGTTCTTTCTTCTTTGAAAAAATAGCGTCAAAATCGGATTCTTCACTTACAGTTAAAATTCCCTGTTCATCCAGATCAATTTCATCTGCGGGGATTCCTGTCATCATGGGGACTAAAGGTATAGGATAACCGCCAGGAGCAGTGAGGATATCACCGGTAGCAAATATTTGGGGACCTATTAATTCATTACTCTTCTGTTTATCAATTAAGTCCGCTGTGATCTCTTGATTGAACCCATGACCGCCTAGTGTAAATATTGTACTGACACCGTATCGTGCAAATTGTTCAAGCGCCATCGGTCGTGTTGATTCGTCCGGGGGAATCAAACCGCCACTGTTCAGATGTGCATGCATATCGATCATCCCCGGCATCAGAAAACGGTTTTCTGCGTTTACGATGGTATAGTTCTCCCTCAGGCTATCGTGTATGGACCCCTCAAATATTCGCGCAACAATACCATTACGTACCGTCAGATGCTTATTTTCTAAAATAGTGCCGGATTCAACATCAACAACATTTGCATTCGTAATCAGGTACCGAGGGCTATTTTGAGTAGCATAGACTTCTTTGGGATCAAGCTTCAGAGTGTGTTCTTCAGTATTATGGAACCAGATAAAATAGGCACTCACTCCGGCTACTAAGAGTACTCCCAAAATGACGCTAAAGACCTTAAGAAATTTTTTCATGCTTACGGTAGGTTGTTCTGTGTATTTGGTTGATATTTGAACAGAGCTTTCCTTTTGAAGGAGTTGATAATAATGCCGTGGCGATTAAACGTTTCTTGTATATAAATTAAAGTTGCAACCTTTTCTATTAGGCAGGGGATTGCTTGAAATACTTTATACATGCCCCTACCTTCGGTTTATTTTTCCATCAGTTCTTTTGCAACGCTATCATAATATTCTCTGGTTAATTTTTCTGTCCAAATCGTGGGTTCACTTCCGTAAACAGCAATGTATGACACGGAACTATCTGCAGAGGATGTATGCCAATGTTCTGTATCTTTGGCACACATTATCACATCACCTTTTCTCATAATAATGGGGTCCTCATCTCTCTCCTGATAATAACCTTTACCCTCAATAATAATGAGTACCTGGGCTGTTGTGTGTTTGTGCCAATCTAAGGTCGAGTTTGGACTAAAAGTAGCCTGGGTAATATTGTAATCGAAACCATCACCCGCTTCTACCAAAAAGTTTAACCAGGCCTCACCCAGGTGATGAGTATTTGGAGCTTTGACACCTTTATCTAAAAATGAGCTAATATCGTAATCAGAGCTTTGTGCATTAATCGATAAAGGGATTAAAACGAAAAATAACAGGGTTAGCTTTTTCATTATGATATCTACTTTATTGAGGAAAGTTATTACAATTTAGTTGTACAAAGTGACAGACTAAGCAGCAGACACTGGAATAACGGAGAATTTCTGAATAGCAGAGTAACTATAAAAGGGGAAGGTGGCAACCAAGATTTAGAACCTTTCTCACCCATATTATTAAACGACCCTCCTCATATTCCAGCCGAAGCATATTAACTGAGAGTTAAGCGGACTTGAAGATGAAAAGCACTTCGATAAACCCATAATGACGGATTGTACCAGGTAGGTAAGGTAGAGGCTTATGCCTACTTAGGGAAAGAATTACCCCTGATCACAGTAAAGGAAAAAGAGCTGGGTTAAGGTCAAGGGCTAGTTGACTGTAGAGTCTACGTAATGATTGCCAACGACAAGATCTCAACGTATAAATAGAAATGCCCCGGTGCGGTCAAGCTACCGAGGCAATGAATAGTTCGTAGCGAGAAACTCTCGCTAACTCTCGCCAATAAGACTACCTAAGGTCACAACGGTTACATTAGCTTTCTCTAAGCTGTTGTTCCATCATTTTGAAGGCAGTAGAAAGTTCTGAACATACCACAGCGCACCGCTTACCGGCGAAATCATTAGTGATCAGTTCAACCTTTCCATCCAGGCGATCTATTTTCCTTACATAAAAATCCTTGTACCTGTAAAGATTGGGTGTAATGAGATTCAACCAACCTTCAGGTAATTTTTTATACTGTAGATTCATGCCCAAAAGTAGTACTAACGGAATAACAATTATGTAGTGCTATCACTTACTTTTGTTGTAGGGGATATAATTAAAAAAAGCCCCGGGCGAATCATCTAAACACCCGGGACTTAAGTATAGTAAGTCATGCCAAACTTACTATTTTCTCACTTGTTGTTTAGACTATTGAAAAACTATTTGGTTACAGGAAAATGTAAGATCCGTTCAAGCGATGTAGCTGAGGCACCAAATACTGCCTCCAAATTTTTTGATAGTTATTCTGAGATTTAGAAACTATTGAAGCGGTAAATGGGAAGCTCATTACCTGCTCGTTGAAGAAACTCGGGCCAGAATATCATCTCTAGCTAGGGGCCATAGGGGACATCTTGGAATTTGATGATATCGGGGTGATTAAGTTGTCCATAGCCAAAGCGAAAAGTGATTGCGCCCCACTGTGACTGCTGGAGGACGCAGGTGGGAAGCCTGGAGAATCTCCACCTTCGAAGAGTAAGAATAACTTCCCCTTCCAACTCAGGATTCATATGTCGGAATGGAATGATACGTCTGATCGTACCCTCTTTTTTTACTTCAAATCGAATAATATTCCTTATACGGTACTGTTATTTTCCTATCAATCTTCAGTTTTGTATCCTAGATCAAGGATTTGAAGCTCCCAATTGTCTAAAGTTTGTTTAAGATGCAGCCATCCAATTGTTGTTTGCTGAGCTTCCCCGATCAATTTGAAGAGTAAATATCTATCCTCTGGCGGTGATGAAAAAGTATTGAATACTCCTGAATAGTATATATGAGTTGGATTATTTGTTTCAAAAGTCATCCAATCTTGAGAGGTTTCTCTTACTACTTCGCCTTCACTAAGGAGTTTCGGTAGTAAGTCATTTCCCCAAATAAGAGTTTTGGTTTCTCCGATAAGCTGTAAAGACTTATTGTGGAACTGGATAAAAGAAAAATAGAATGGTTCTTCTCCTTCAAAGTCATGATACTCGTAAACAAAGTTCAGATCATCACCTCCATCATTATTAAGGTCTACCAATTTAGAATAGATTCTTTGGGTATAACCGTCCTCTATATATTCGTACTTTTGTTCCAACTCTACCGAATCAAATTTTAAAAATACGGAGACGGTTGCCAGATCACCTGTCACTATTTGAAAAGGACCAGGCATATCTTCTTGGCAAGATTTAAAGAAGAATCCCGAAGTAAATAAAACCAATATTGTCAGTACTCTTTTGACCATTTAAATTATTACCTCATGGAAAACAACGGTCTCGGATTATAAGCAATGCAATTGATGCTATCTTTGCTTTGTACATATGTTTGTTCACGTTATTAACAAAATATAAGAGTAATTTGAATAAAGCGGAGTTGAAATCAAAGTACGAACATTGTCTTACGCATAAGAATTAAGCCGAAAATAAGCTGCGCGTATACATAAGCGCAGAGCATATATTTTTGGATAACCTAAAGACTAATCGAATTTCTATGCTCTGATTATTAGAAAATATCCCTTGCAGGTATTAAGTAATTTGTTCAATCACTTTTCATTTAATAATAAAAGCCCCGGTAAGGACAAAAGCCGGGACACCCAATGTTAGTTAACGCATCTATATGTAAGACCAATGAGGAAGTGATTACTTACATTAAATTAATTACTTACAAATAAATTAAATAATCCTAATCTATTGCCAGTAAATGTACAAAGCAGTATAGTGTGTCAACTTCAAGGAGAAAGTAGTATCAGTCTAAGATGGTACCCCTTACTAAAAATTTAATTTAGAGGGTATGTACTATGAAACTAATAAAAATAGCTAGCTGCTTTTTTATCATGACATTTGGTGTAATTCTAACATCAAATGCCCAATCATCAAGCAATCAATTTTTTCCTTTCGGCGCAACAATCGATGTATGTGGGGAATTAGTTGATTTTGAAGGAGTATTCCATCCAGTATTTAAGATCGGAGATAATGGAGGATTCCAAGTGCTTGATCATATCAACGCGCGTGGAACTGGTGTGGGACAAACCTCCGGGACCGTTTATAATTGGAATGATACTATCAATTTTCATCTAAAATTAGCAGGTGCTTCTACCCAAACCCGTGGACAAACTTGGGTACTGGTTCCTAGGGGAGGTGGAGAAACCCTTCTATTAAAATCTATTTTACATATTACATTAAATCAGAATAGTTTTAATGTAACTGTTGATAATTTTTCAGTAAGCTGTTTATAAGTTATTGATAGTGACAGAAAGGGGAGGTTATTATTTAGCCTCCCTCTTCAATTCTATTCTCATTTTCATCATCGCCTCTCTCAGATCTCTTGCTAAAACCGAATGCCTGGAATGGTTTTTATCTCGAGCAACGAGCTCGATCATACCATTGCCCCGGTCGATCCGCTTGACGAGGATTTCTCCGTAATAGTAATGGTCCGGGACGGTTGCATAATCCAACCCATCAGGGAATTGTCCTTTCTTTTTGTTCATGGTAAGAGAATAACAACCCGGAATGACGGATTGTGTCAATAAGGTAAATTAATTTTAATGGGGTTGGTCAAGAGAAAGGAATAACTCCGTTATTTAGGTAATGTTCCTACTATGCCCGGGGTATGGATCGGGGCTTAGAATTGAGTTAACAAAATAAGTGGGAATTGCAACGAAAATAACGTTGGTAATGGTCCACCAAAAAATGTACTTGGTCATTGATTTTACTTTTCGGTTAGTTTTTAAATTTTCTTTTAAAAAGACTACGTCCAATACTCCTCGGTAACCAAAGGATATAGACTTTCCAGCATTTGTAATTTCATAAAGAGCTGATCCCAATTCAACAGGTTCTAATTCTTCATTTAAAACTTTATCGTATAAAGCTTTTACTTTTTCATTTGTATTTGTTGAGGGACTCATATCAGTAAACTTAGATCGTTAAGAATTTAGTTACTGATAAATTAAAGACTTGTAAACGGCATTTCGGATGGGCTTTTTTATTCTAATAGTTTCGCACAAAAAAAGCCCTGTAAGAGAGGAAAAATGGGGGTGGCACATCCTATTCTGTTACCCCAATGTTACCCCGAAAAGCATTTTAAACAAAAAAGCCTCGCAATTAATCATAGTTATAATAACTATAAATCATTGCGAGGCAATAAGTACCCGAGATCGGACTCGAACCGATACGGCCGTGAAGCCATTGGTGTTTGAGACCAACGCGTCTACCAATTCCGCCACTCGGGCAAAAACAGAAAGCAAATATAAGCAATCCTCAATCTCTTTTAAAAGGGAAAAGTAACTGAAAGATGAAGGGAAGGAGAGGAGTACGTATACCGGAAAATGTATGCTAAATGCAGGGCCAGATTAAGAGTCGACGGTTTCTCCAAACTCTTGCAGGAAAGAGGTGTAAGCATCCAGGGCATCTTCGATCCGGTTCATATGCTCCAGGATTTCCGCTTTTCGGAACATAGTCTCTTCCAGGTACTTTCGGAAGCGTGGGTTCTCACCGAATCGGGTGATGGATTGGTCTAGCGCTTTGAGCAGCTCAGAATTATCATCGGCTCGATTCAGCAGTGTCAGGCGCCTGATAAAAATCTCGTTTACCTTTTCCTGTATATAGGGATCGGACTCATCTTCCAGGCGGTTGATAATCTGATTGTAAAGGGGCAGGAGATCCTGTCCGTCATAATCTTTGGTTTCCAGCAGCTCTGCTTTTTGAAGCATCGCCTTGGAGGCCCGTTCATAGTACTCAGAGTCATCTGAACTGCTGAATCGCCGGATGACTTCATTCAGGGCCGGCAGCAACTTGTGCTCCTGATTTAGTTTCTTAACAAGCTCAACCCTGCGGATGACAGCTTGGGATACCGCTTCTTGTAGAAATGATTCATCCGCATCATCAAAATAGGAGATCATGTCTTCATAAGACTCCAGTGCTTCCCGGTTGTGACCCAATTTATCGAGGAGCTCGGCTCGTCTGACAATCGCTTTTTGTATTCGTTCATCAGAGGTATCCAGGTGTGAAAGACTGATATCATATTTGCCGGGAAGGGCACCGGTATCACTCCGACCTGCCGGTTCATTTTTGGCGGTCTCTTCGCCAACCAAATCATCGTCATCATAGCTGCTATCGGATGCTTTAAATTCCTGAATGGAGCCGTCTTCTTCACCGGACTCATCCCATTCTTCAGACTGTTCGGCTTTACTGAGATCCGCAGCAGCTTTATCCTTATCAGAAGCATCAGTTTCATCCTTGATGTCAGACTCTTCTTGTTCTTTAGAATCTGGTTTGTCACCAAAGAGAATCTCCTCAACACTTCGGCTGCTGATCTCTTCCTGTTCGGAGGCGGCATGGAAGTCAGGTCCGGATTTGCCGTTATTGTTCGTCTCTTTTACAGCAGAATCAGCACCTTCTGATTTCGCGGTAGTTGCTTCAGATTCAACCTCAACTTCGATTTCATTATCTATTTCAATGTTTTCATCAGCATCAGCACTGGCAGTCTTCAGTTCTTCGCCCAGCATGCGATCTCTTGCTTCCTCCACAACGTCAATACCGGCGTAAGAGACTAATTTGTGAAAGGTGTTCGCAATGTATTTGACAATGAGATCTGTTTTTTTTCCCTCAAAATATTCTTTGAGTTCTTCCTGAATTTCTCCGGGTAACCTCTTGTGGATGTCAGGATTTTCCAGAAACAGGTCCATGTACCCGTTGATGACTCCCTCAGCAATGGCTTCTTTGGTGTGATCGGGATCAACCATCTTAAAATAGAGGTCCGACGGTGTCTTATCCTGGTGGATGATATCGAGCCCACGGAGTACGTGAAGTACCAGCAGATCACTGGGATTGTCATATCCCATTTTTTCAAGGGTGGTATCAGAAATAGTGTCGGGATGCTCCGATCTCGATATCAACGCCTGGATGATAGGATCAAAAGACTTGGTATTTACCAGGAAGTTTTCGGATATACCCATAATTTGTTCGTTTAAAGGCTACTGATACCGATTTCTGTAGTGCTATAGCTTTGCTACAATTTTAAACAATTTGATGAATTCTCAAATTATAAACCGTTAATAAGAATACACAAAAAGAGGGGCAAAATGGAATTAAAAACGTATCAGGCTAAGATTTCCGGCAATCTTTCCTAGAAAGCGTCTTCAAGGGCCTTCGCCAGCAGATTTTTATCAACCGGCTTTGAAAGAAAAGCAACGTAATCCGTCTTTTTAGCTCTCTCAACGTTTTGAGGCTCCGTATTGCCCGTAACATATATCACCTTCACATTGGATGATTTCCGGATTTTACTCATGGCTTCAATACCGTCGATATTATCGGAGAGTTTGATATCCATCAGTATCAGGTCAACCGCATCCAGTCTCAGTGCCGATTTGATGGCCTCTGTTCCTTTTGAAACTTTTGCCAGAACGGTATGACCCATCGAAGTGACCATCTGCTCCAGGATAATCTGCTGCAGGATGTCGTCTTCTACAATTAGTACCTTTTTGGACTTATCATCGTTGTTAAGCATGTATTCCCGGGGCTTCTCTTTTAATTTAGAGCTAATTTCCCTGATCCTGTCGACACCACCCAAAAGCCTTAAATTTACAGCCGTTTATATGGAATCGTCTAAGATATGTGCAGATTAATTAGCTGTTTATAAATGATATTTTTATTGCTGTACCTATATTATTATAAATAAAAGCAGATCAATTATAAGGAATTGATCCTCTTTTTGAAAAACATTTATTCACTGTATCAAAACTAAGTCACTTATCTAATAGATAAACTTTACGCTGTTTCGTTACAATTTGAATATTGGATTTTTCTAATAAAACTTGCCAATTAGACACCTTATATAAATTCCCTCAACCCAAACACTTCCTCCTTACGACTTTCTACTCCTTACTCCTTACTCCTTAACTAATAACCTTCCGGATTCTGCGACTGCCATCTCCATACATCACGACACATACCTACCAGATCTCTTTCTGCTTCCCAACCGAGTTCTTCACTTGCTTTCTGTGGATCTGCATAGCAGGCTGCAATATCGCCCGGGCGCCGGTCGGTAATCTGATAGGGTACATCCTGACCGGTGGCCTCTTCAAAAGCATTGACCACTTCAAGTACACTGTAACCCTTGCCGGTCCCCAAATTGTAGGTGAGTAAGCCGGGATTTTTTTCCAGGGCCTCCAGTGCTATGAGGTGACCCACTGCAAGGTCAACGACATGGATATAATCGCGAACACCGGTACCGTCTTCGGTAGGGTAATCGTCCCCGAATACTGATAATTTTTCAAGCTTTCCAACAGCCACCTGGCTGATGTAGGGCATAAGATTGTTGGGGATATCATTGGGATCTTCTCCAATTTTTCCACTGGGGTGCGCACCAACAGGGTTGAAATAGCGGAGCAGTGCAAGATTCCAGCTGCTGTCAGACACGTGGAGGTCCCGAAGTATTTCTTCAATAAATAGTTTGGTTCTGCCGTAGGGATTGGTTGCAGATAATGGAAAGTCCTCCTTTATAGGAACGGTTTCTGGGTCTCCATACACGGTAGCAGAAGAGCTGAAGACAAGATTTTTGACTCCGTATTTCTTCATAGCTTCACATAAGTGAAGTGTCCCGGTGATGTTGTTATGATAATAGGAGAGAGGCTTGCTTACCGATTCACCTACAGCTTTATAGCCCGCAAAATGGATAACGGCCTCTATGGGATGCTCCGAAAAGATAAACTCCAGTTTTTCATGTTCTAATAAGTCCACTTCAAAAAAGGTTACTTTCTTTCCGGTGATTTCTTCCACTCTTTTGAGGGCCTCCTTTTTACTGTTGGCCAGGTTGTCTACCACTATTACCTCATAACCTGCTTCCAGTAATTCCACACACGTATGACTCCCTATATAGCCGGCGCCTCCTGTGACAAGTATCTTCATATATCTATTCTTAAATTCTTGATTGTGATCGCACTAAATATCCGTTCTTTGACCTGTTTTAGCAATCATAGATTTTTACTCCAGTTTCTTCAAATAATCAGTGTTTCCCAAGTAAAACATATATTGCAGTATCCAATTTCTTCGTTCAATCATATAGGCAGATGGATTCGCCAGGTTATATCGCCTTGGGCTTGGCAGGGCTGTTACCAGCAGCGCACTCTGTATCATATCAAGATTTGCAGGATCGGAATTGAAATAGATTTTGCTGGCAGCTTTCACTCCATACACCCCGTCACCGAATTCAGCAATGTTCAGATAAATCTCCAGGATTCTCTTTTTGGATAACAGAGCTTCCATCAATACGGATAAATAGGCTTCAATTCCTTTCCGAATGAACGACTGTCCGGGCCAGAGGAAGAGGTTTTTGGCCGTCTGCTGGGTAATGGTGCTTGCCCCGCGAAGTGATTCCCCTCTTTGATGCTCGTCAATGGCTTTTTCAATGGCGTCTAGATCTAGTCCCCAGTGTTCTGCAAATCGCTGGTCTTCACTGGTAATGGCTGCTACTTTTATATAGGGAGATATCTCTTCCCAGTCTGCCCATTCGTAGTTTATTTCCGGGTCTTGGTTGTCATTCCAGTACATTTCTTGCTGTCGTTGCAGCATAAATGCTGAGGTAGGTGGGTGTATCCATTTAAGAAGAAGTACACTTACAAAGGAAAGGCACAATAAGGCAATCAAGAATCCAGTGAGCAGCCTGGCAATTCTTTTGAAAAGGCTTTTCTGATTTGGTTTTTCTACGGGTTCCATTCTCAATTATTTTTACCCTAAATAGGATAAAGAATTACCGGGCAAGAACCAATGAGGGGAATATAAACTACGTAGAGATGAAGCTTTAAGGGCAGACCATTATTTAAAGCTGCAGGAAGCTTGTATCAAGTTTGCTTCGGTGGATGATGTTCAGGGTATTACTCCTGTAAATCCTGCAATTCAGAAATCACGTGCTCGGTGATATTCCTGATCTTTTCGGCTGATTTCCGGAGCTTCCTGTCAGGCTCATTGTTATGAAGAAGTTTTTTGGCGTGCTCATACTCTTCAACAACCTCATTGACACCAATCATTAGGGCAACAGGTTTAATCTTGTGTCCGGCTTTTCTGAACTCGGTCTCATTCCGCTCTAGAAGGTACTTCTCATAACGTTCTGCAAATTGACTGAAAGAATCCGATGCCGCATCCGTAAATTCTTTTATGAATCCCGCATCATCATAAAGCAAGTTGCGTATTTTTTCGATGTCGATATACAAAGTGTTCGGGGTCTGCAAAGTAGATGAACAATAAAAGGTAAATGATACTATTAATTAAAACATAACAATTTAAATATATCTGTGGAACTCGAAAGCGTTAGAATTCATTAAACTAACGTATATTATTATATAAATAAGTTTCATTTAACTTTATGACTCGCAATAAGTTAAGGAAATTATATTTAGCGGTAATAATATTACTTTTCGCGATTCCTGAAGCTGCATCCGGACAATATTTTGGCAGGAATCAAGTGCAGTATGAAGATTTTGATTTTCAAATTCTGCATACCGAACACTTCGATATTTATCACTATCCGCAAGAAGAGAAAGCGGTAAAAGATCTGGGAAAGCTCTCAGAGCGGTGGTATCAACGTCACTCAGCAACGTTGAATCATACCTTTAAAACAAAGAATCTGCTAATCATCTATGCCGTACCGTTTCAGCGACCGGAGCAACCGGGTTACGTAGGCTTTCATATTTCGCCGGGCTGGTAAGTAATATATACCTGATAACCGACACCGATCCATCTATTTCTAAATTTGGAGTGGGGGGGATTGCTATGCTAGCGAAACATACTTAAAACGGTTATTTGTTTGCCGGCTCTTCAATATTATGAGGGGAGGGTCGGCCTTCTTCATCGACGTGTACAAAGACTATGCGATCGATCTTGATAATCACCTCTTTTGAAAACTTGTTACGTACTACACAGCGAACAGTAATCGAACTCTTGCCGAATTTGACGGTTTCCATGCCGATTTCGATGATGTCGCCCAGGGTAGCGGAGCTGACAAAGTCGATTTCGGACATGAATTTGGTAACCAGGTTTCCTTTTCCGAGCTGACAGCTTACAAAAATAGCGGCCTCTTCATCAATCCAACTCAATACGGTACCTCCGAAGAGTGTGCCGTGTGCATTCATGTCCTGTGGTTTAATTAACTTCCTGCTGTAAAAATTCATGACGTAGTTTTAGTATGCATTCAATTTTCTGAAATATAAGGAAACTTGATGTACCTGTTGGGAATGAAAGTCAGCCGCTAATTATTATCAGCCTGTACATATTCCCGGGCTTTTCTGGCATAATAATTATCCCCGAATGCTTCCAGTATCAGCCGGTAATAGTCTTGCGTTTGCTCTGACCTGCCGCTGTCGTCATAAGAGTTGGTGAAGAGTTCAAAGAGTACTCTGCCGGTAATATCGGTATCCCGGTTCTTCTTTACCACCTCTTCCATATAGGCGGTAACCCGTTTCGTGTAACCCAGCATCTCCGGCAAAATGAATAGTAAATCGCTGCGTAGAGACCAAAGGCTTGATTCCGGCGGTATCACATCCATGGAAGCATTCAAAAAATCGATACCAATGTACAGACTCGGCTCGGTATCGCTTGATTCTAGCAATCTGGAATCATGGGATTCATGTATTTCTTCACTAAGTAAAAGATATTTGTAATACATCGATTGCCGTACATAATCGTTTGTACTCCCGGGCAAACTGCTTAAGCGTTTTTCCAGGGCATCGATTTCCCTGATGTTTAGTTTCCACATCTCCCTGTAATGCTGTTGCATTGTGTATTTAAACTGCTCCACAGGTAGGGAGTCAGTATCAAACATTCCATAGTTGAATAACCGGGAAAAGAAATCCTCTTTTCTCAGGTTCTTTTGAATCTGATCTTCAGTTTCGTCGATAAATTTGACTCCCGACTGGTTAAAATCCCAGGTAGTGCGATAGCCCTCGAAAGGATTTTTATTATCGAAATATGTCGAATCGGCTTTATAGATAAGTACTACCCGGTTGTTTTTGACCGGTACTATGGCTTCATAATTTCTGGAATCACGCAAACGGTAGTCTGCGGCTCCGGGCAAAACAGTGGTACCGGAGGTCAGTCCCGTAATCTGGTAATGAAGCGTATCAAGGCTGGTATTGATGGTTGCCCTTAGGGTGTTTGAATCAATCCGCTCAAAACGAACACCGCGATCATAGTTATACCCGTTGAAGTTTCCGGTTACTCTTATCCAGCTTAAGTATTCGTTGCTATTGAAGTACTCGCCATCATCCAGATTCTTAGGGTCAAGTTGTATATCCAGCTGCATGGTTCCGGGTTCTCGTATCCAAACCGGAAACTGCAACCCTTTATGCATAGCTCCGGTAATGGATACACGATATATTCCGGATCGGGGTGCAACTATTTGGAAGCTTCCGTTTGATTGAACCTCAACTGTCTCTGAACTATAAAACAGATTGTCAGAGTAGGGGTCCAGGGTGACATGAGCACGGGGCAGGGATGAACCGTCCAGACTCCTTACAGTTCCCGAAAGGACAGCCTGCGATTGGCCCTTAAGTATGGGTGTGAAAACGAGCAGATAACATAAGATGACAGTTGAAACAAGTAGTCTCATATATGGTTCCAATGAATAATACTATTAAGGTAGTAATATAAAATACTTGAAGGAGATAAAAAATGCAGGCAAATTTTATTTGATGATTATCATTTAACCTCAAAATTATATTACTTACGAATACTTATTGAATTAAAAAGCGGAGGTTATTATGAAGAAACGAATCCTGTCTACCTGTTTTTTTCTATTCTTTATTGTCTCTTTTTCCTTTTCTCAAACCGAACGCCTGGATTACAAAAAGATAGATTATATCTCGGTAGAGAACGGTAATGATGAAGAATTTCTCAACGCCGTTAAAGGAGCAATGAGCTCCGCTTACCAGGCCCTGATAGAATCAGGGGATATAAAGTCCTGGCAGATCTATAAGGTTAACTTTCCCGGAGGGCATAAAAGTAAATACAACTATGTAAATATTGTCACCACAGAAGACATTCGTTCGTTTGAGGATAATTTTTCAAGTATTTCATCCGTTTTCTTCGTTCCGAATTCTTATGAAGGTTCCGGCCTCAATAACCTGGATGAAATCGTTGAACTTCAAGCCTCTGAGATATGGAAAGTTCGCAGCATGATCTCTCCGGAAAACGGTAATGCCGTCAATCCAAGCCGTTACATGACCATGGACTTCATGGACGTGGCACAAGGCAGGGGACTTGAATATTTAATGCTTGAAGATGAGGTGGCTATGCCTCTTCACAAACTGCGTATTGATCAGGACAATATGACCGGTTGGGAAGTATACTCACTGATACTGCCTGGTGGCACAGAATATGGCTATAACTATGCTACCGGCAACTATTTTGATCATATTGAAGATATTGAATTCGGATTCACCCAGGAGCTTATCAAGCAGACAATGCCGGGGACCGACGTGGCTGACCTTCTTAATACGATTTACGAAACGCGTGACCTGGTAAAAACGGAGGTTTGGGAACTGGTTACCTACCAGCAATAACTCTTTAATAGTTACAGACTAGCAGTTACAGAAGGTTAAATAGCTTTTTAGTGGGTTCAGTATATCAAGAGTTCTGTACGTTCTTCTTGCAGATTTTTAGATCTTGAATAGCAGGCTGGTAATCGGGGTTGATCTTAAGGCATTGTTCGTAATATTCTATCGCTCTCTCATATTTTCTGAGATGTTTTAATATGAAGCCAATATTATTGTATGCTTCATAGCAATCAGGGTCCAATTCGATAGCCTTCTTGAAACTTTTGCCGGCCTCCTGAATATAGTTGTCACGTAGGAAGTGATTGCCAAGATTCAAGAATCCAAGGGCATTGTCCGGTTGTATCCGGGTTATATACTCAAACAGTTCTCTGGCTTTTTCAGGCTTACCTGCAATCTCATAAATATCTGCCAGGTTATTGATGGCAGGAACATAATCCGGTTTCAGGTCAATAGCATCCATGTATGAGTTGATAGCCAGCTCTACCTGTTCAGACTCATAATAGCTGTTGGCCAGGTTGAAGTGATATTTAGCTGTTTCCGGTGAAAGTTTGATAGCCTTTTTAAACTTCTGTATAGCCTCCTCATACTCACCAAGCATATGGTACCCAATGCCCAATTCATTGTGCAAATCGGGTTCTTCAGGCGACTCTCGGAGTTCGCTCTCAATTTCCTCTATGGTTTGTTGTATCTGCTTCATGTCTGACTGTTATGGATGAAGCCAAAGATAATGATTGCCAACTGAAAGATTAAATTGAGAGTTAGATTTATCCGTGAGTAAAATAAAGCTATGGCTTACAGTATTTCTGCCAATACATGTTTCCGGTTTGCTTGAAATTAACTTCTCTTTCCTAGAAAAGTGAAATATTTCCAGAAACCAAAGTACGCCTTATTTAGAGATACTTTTTCTTCTGTAAAATACTTCTTTAGCATCGGCAGGATGGTTCCGTCCATGCTGACATGGTTATGCCACATCCAGCGTCGAAACCACTTAAATGGAGTGTCATGAAAGTCGATCACTGCAATATACCCGTTGGGATTGAGGTCTTCATGAACGTGCTGTAATATAGTATCGATGTTTTCACCGATCATGGTGAGAGAATAGGAAAGTACAACAAGATCGAAGGGATCCCAATCAGGTCCTTCCGAACCGTATCGAAATTGCATCAGATTGAGTTCTTTCGAATTCCCGACTTTTCGGGATGCCTTTTCCAGCATATCCTCAGATAGATCAACACCTGTGATGCTTGCATCCGGGTAAAAATACTCCAGTAACTGAAGGTTATTGCCGGTCCCACAGCCTATTTCCAGGATTCGGGGCTGGGACATTAACTCCGGAAGGCTGGAGAGGAATTGCTGTCTGCCAAAAAGAAAACTCCAGCGAGTAGCATCATAAATAGTTGAGTGATACTTGTAATATCTCTGTAATTTGATGCTGTGCGCTGTCTGATCTTGCATGGTTAGTTGTTTACCTCCGCCAGATATGTATTGCCATATGTACCCACCCGGTCGTTGGGATGGAGTCGTTCGGTTAGTTCCGGTCTGAAGGTTAACCGGTCTTGAGTAAATTCAGGTAGAAACTCACACTCCCTAGCGGCCGAACGGAATAAAATTTTAGCACCCGGACATGCATTGTCGAGTATCAGCTGCCACTCTTTAGCCAATAACTCAGGTTTGGCATTAGCAAGCCAATCCTGGTGATCCAGCAGTACAAAATGAGAATACGACCCGGGATTTTTTTCCAAGAAATCATGAAGATAGGAGTTATACGTCTTAATTCGGTGGTTGCTCTGATTATAGAAATCGAAGTTTTGTTTTTTTAAATAATTGGGACAGCAATCTTGGGTATAGGAACCGGTAAGATAAACTCTCCAGAAGTAATTCTCGGCTACGGGTATTTGCGTGAAGACAGTGCGCATCGCTTCATTGATATAGCTGATTAACCCGCCTTCTGTTTGATTTTCAATTATATCTCTCTGGCTGCCGGGTACACCCAGTAGGGCCATGGTTGCATTTCTTTTGAACAGCCATTTATAAAACGCACTCCAGAGGTGCTTTTCTATTTCCTGATAGTGATACTGCTGCTCTTCAAGGGATTTTGAATCCAGCAGGTTTAACGTCTGTCCGTAAACACCTTTGTATTTGATTCGTTTATGGATCATCAGGGCTACTTTTCCGGATGTTCCTCGGTAATAGAATGAGCCTTCAACTCCCGGCCGGCTAAAGTAGTTGATATGGCGCTGCCAAAAATTTCGGGAGGATGATGAGAGTAGCTCCGCCAGATTCTCACGGAACAGGTTTTGGAATTCAGTATCATGGCCTTGTCCAAATAGTCTCCAGAGCAATTCATAACTACCATATTCAAATAGGGCTTTTTTTAGATCAAGTAAGGCATTCTGGGCCGGATTAGCATCAATACAGTGTATGGATTCCGGTTCGTCCAATAAATAATCGAGGGCATTGCAGCCGGCACTGCTTAGCATAATGACCTGGCTCTCGGAATCTAAACCAAGAAGCTCTCTGTCTATTTCCGGGTCTTCCCAGCAGGTATTGTAAACCAGACGGTTTGATACCACGGTATCAAAAAGTTTACTCTGCAGGTTTTGGACAATATTTTGAAGACGATTCATAAACTTGAATGAAACTAAGCATTGATTGTGTACCTGCTGTGAATCAAATGTTAGTTAATTGTTAAGATTCTCGTCAGTTCAACTAAAAAAACAAACTGGGAATCCCCGCTAAATTTGTATCTTTGAGCAATGATTAATTAACCGATTGACTATGGCCAAGAAAGAAGAAAAAGAATCTAAAAAGGAGACTGCTTCCAAAGAAAAAAGGAAAGTGTATACTAACCTGATTGACAAGCTTCAGGAAGAAAGAGAAAAATTAAGCGATGAAATAACCAGAGATTACAAAGAAGGTCGAAGATACGTTCGGTCACATCCTGAAGAAGGTGTACTAATCGGATTAATCGGAGGCATTGCTATTGGTATCCTTCTGGGAAGGCTTACCAAATAGTGATTTAAGAACTTGTCTTACTATATTTTCTGTTAAGGAAATTCCTTTTCGGACTTTCATAATATCATACTATAAACAGGCTATAAAAACCAGGCAACTTATGAGCAGCACTACTGTTAATACCGACTATTTGAACGAACTTTTTGAGCGTGTGGATGCGCTCAGGGGGTATCTTTGACTACGATCAGCGCAAAGTACGAATCATAGAGCTTCAAGAGCAGACGCAAGATCCAAATTTCTGGAACGATCCGGATCATGCCCGGCAGATAATGAAGAAGCTGGACCATGAGAAAAGCATGGTGCAAAGCTGGGATGAACTCAACGGATTGAGAGAAAGCATTGAGGTATATCTTCAGTTTGAGGAGGAGGGAGAAGATGTAGAAGAGGAACTGAAACAGGAGCTTAAAAAACTGGAAAAAGGACTCGAAGAGTTAGAGTTCCGAAACATGTTGCGGGGTGAAGATGATCATCGCGATGCTATCGTAACCTTCAACCCTGGTGCGGGCGGTACAGAGAGCCAGGACTGGGCTGAGATGCTCTATCGTATGTATACACGCTGGGCAAAAAAGCAGGACTTCGAAGTTTCGGTAATAGAATATCAGCAAGGGGATGTGGCCGGACTGAAAAGCGCTACCATCGAAATAAGCGGTGATTTTGCCTATGGCTTTCTCAAAGCTGAAAGCGGAGTACATCGACTGGTGAGAATATCGCCCTTTGACAGTAACTCCCGTCGTCATACCTCTTTTTGTTCGGTATTTGTCTCCCCATTGATTGACGACACTATTGATATTGATATCAATGAAAGTGAAGTAGAACTGCAGCGTTTTCATGCCAGCGGTGCCGGCGGCCAGAATGTCAACAAAGTTGAAACCGGGGTACGTCTTATCTGGGAAGGAGAACTTTCTGATGGTTCCAAGGAGAGGGTAGTTGCCGAATGCCAACAGGAGCGTTCACAGATGCAAAATCGTGAAAAGGCAATGGTTTTGCTGAAATCGAAGATATATGAACTGGAAAAACAGATTAAAGAAAAGCAGAAACAAAAACTCGAAGATTCCAAAAGCAGTATTGAGTGGGGCTCCCAGATTCGGTCATACGTGTTCCATCCCTATAACATGGTGAAAGACCATAGAACCGAGCACGAAACCTCAAATGTTGATGCCGTAATGGATGGAGAACTGGATGAATTCATCAAAGCCTACCTGATGTCAGGTGTCGGTGAATAAGAGAGAAGCTAAACATATCATTCGTAGAACTGGCAGCCAGAAACCTTGTAACAAACCATGGTAAGAGTAGGGGTCACCGGAGGCATAGGCAGCGGAAAAACAGCTTTCTGCAATATATTGAAAAAGCATGGGGCGTATGTGCTTAACGCAGATGACCTCGCAAAGAAAATAATGGCAGAAGACCCTGCTGTTAAAGAGGAATTGGTGGATACATTCGGACGGGATTCTTACAAGAAAGACGGCAGGCTTAACCGTGAGTATCTCGCTGAACAGGCTTTTCAAAATGACAGGGTTGAGGAGTTGAACAACATTGTACATCCTCGTATACCCCTTAAAACTGAAGAAATCATGGAAAAGGCTGAGCAGGCCGGTTATGAGGTCTTTGTGTACGAGGCGGCCCTGCTGTTGCAAAACCTGCGTCCTAATCATCTAGACTACATCATTTTGTTACTCGCTGACAAAGAGAAGCGTATTGGAAGGGTGCAGCAAAGAGACAAGGTTAATAAAGAGCTTGTGGTTGATCGTATGGAGCACCAGCAGGACTTTTCAACTTTGAAACACCTGGCTGATATCGTTATTGAAAATAACGGAAGCCTACAGGAACTTGAAGAGAAAGCGGAACGCATTTATTACGATATTCTAACGGGATGAGTGCCATTCAGGTTGAACAAATAGGTACTTTTATATATCTATAAAATAATGGGAAAGCAATTTCAAAAAGAGATCTATGGTTGACAGAAGAAATAAGCGGGTAATTACCTTAGAGGAGTACATCATCCAGGCACAAAATAAGTTTCCCGGTGCTACCGGAGAACTGTCCCAATTGCTTCGTGATATCGGCCTGGCGGCAAAAATTATCTCCAGAGAAGTCAATAAAGCCGGTATTACCAATATTCTGGGAGAGGACGGATCTACCAATGTGCATGGGGAAACCGTAAAGAAACTGGACCTCTTTGCCGATAAGCAGCTGATATCCTCACTAAACCGTTCGAATATTACCTGTATGGTGATCTCGGAAGAGAATGATGGTATTGTCGAGCTTGACAACGAGGGAGGTAAATATATTGTCTATTTGGATCCGCTTGACGGCTCATCCAATATTGATGTCAATGTATCTATTGGCAGTATTTTTTCTATTTACATGCGCCAGTCAGATATTGATGAAGGTCTTAGCAAGGCGGATGCTTTGCAGCCGGGCCTGAAGCAGGTTGCAGCCGGGTATGTTCTGTATGGTTCAAGTACCCTGATGGCCTACACTACCGGTCTTGGCGTATCCGTATTTACACTTGATCCGAGTATCGGTGAATTCATTCTTTCTGATGATGATATTAAAATTCCTGAAACGGGCACCATCTATAGTGTTAATGAGGGCAGTTACAATTCCTGGGACCTAGGTCTTAAGAAGTACATTAAGTACTGCCAGGTGGAAGATCCGCAAACAAATCGCCCGTATAAAGCACGTTATATCGGATCGATGGTAGCTGATGTTCATCGGACACTGATTACGGGGGGGATCTTTATCTATCCTCACAGTAGTCAATATCCAAGTGGAAAGCTGCGCCTGATGTACGAGTGTAATCCGCTTAGCTTTTTAATAGAGCAGGCGGGAGGCATGGCTATTGATGGAGAAGGGAGGATACTGGAGATCAAACCTAATGCCATACACCAGAGAACGCCGATTTATATAGGTTCCAGGCAAAACGTGCTCAAGGTACGTGAGTTTATCAGGGAGTATTCCGAAAAACCCATACAGGCCTGAAGCCGCTGATATTTACCAATGAGTCTAAAACAGTATACGCGGGAAGAATTCTTACAAAACATCATCGGTGCCACGCTGGCATCATTCGGAGGCCTTTCTTTGCTGGATTATGTGACGGATCGATATGCTGTAACAGAGTCCGCTGACCTTGAGATACCCAATGAGGCGGTTATCCTGTTTCAGGGAGACTCAATCACAGATGCAGGAAGAAATCGCAACGATCAATCACCCAATACCGCATCCGCTCTGGGAAGTGGGTATGCGTTCTTAGCTGCATCAGGGTTGTTAGCTGATTATCCCGCCAAAAAAATCAAATGTTATAATAAGGGCATAAGTGGCAATAAGGTGTTTCAGCTTGCTGAACGCTGGGATAGAGACTGCATCGAATTGCAACCTGATATCCTTAGTATATTAGTAGGAGTCAATGACTTCTGGCATACTCTTGATCTAAATTATAAGGGTGATGTACAGACTTATGAGAATGATTACCGTAGTCTCCTTGATAGAACTCTCAAGGCTTTACCCAAAGTAAAGCTCATTATTGGTGAACCCTTTGCACTGAAGGGTGGAACAGCAATTAATGACGACTGGTACCCCAAATTTCCCCGATACCGGGCAGCAAGTAAGAGAATTGCTGAAGAGTTTGGCGCTGCTTTCATACCCTACCAGGAAATCTTTGACCTTGCCGCTGAAGAGACCGGAGCTGCCTACTGGTCCGGTGACGGCGTTCATCCCACTATTGCCGGCAGCCGCTTAATGGCCAACGCCTGGATGGAGACGGTGAAGAGGCTATAGGTAGCATTCTACCAAGATAACGACTTATCAGAATAGCTCGATTGACCGCGGATCAGAAGAAGCTAGCGTCGCAAAAGGACGGTAGAGACCAGTTTTAAAAAACTAATTAGAACTTACTTGTCTATTGCTCTGCAGTTGACGTAGCTCCGGACACCACGCATCCTTACTCGTAATTCAGATACCTATCTCTAAGGCAAAGTATCCGGCAGTGCCACTTTCATACCTTCCTGTATGTCATGTGAAATGCTGAACCCGTTGTTGGTTTCTATAACGTATTTAGCAGGCTCACCGGAAGTCAGATTATTCTCAGAAAAAGGCTGGGTATTTTGATGAATCCGGACAATCTCACCTGATTCGTTAACGAAAAAGATATCCAGAGAGAGGGGAGTATTGGCCATCCAAAAGCTTAAAGGCTGTTGCCTGTCAAATATGAACAGCATTCCTTTATCCGAAGGAAGCTCATTCACATCCATCAGTCCCATATTCCGTTCATCCTGGTCATCGGCAATGGCAACCTCAATCGTGCTAATAATTTCTCCTTCTGGATTCAGAAAACTCAGCTCTCTTGTAAACTCAATGCTGCGCCCTTTGTTTTCTTCTCTATTGGTCTTCTCCTTACCGGAACATCCTGCTACCAAAAGCAGGATGCCGATAAAAACAAGTAATAGGTTACTTGACTTCAAATGGTATTTCATGGCTATTGCCGTTTACTTCAAATGATATCGTATAGCTTCCTTTTCCAAGATATTTTAGGTCGGATTCATTGTCTGCACCTTCTGCAGCATCCTGAGTCCTGAGGTTCCAGGAAAAGGAGTTGAATCCATAGCTGCCGGTATCGCTTAGCTCTTTGACAACATTATTCTCGCTGTCTCTGACAGTTATGGTTACCTCATTGTCCTGAACATCTTCATTACCTATCCAATACAACCATGTTACTTCAGGCTCATTGATATCCCGGTAAGGGGCACTGCGGCTTCCCCATCGATTGGAGAATGAAACCGGTGCTGCCTCTAAGCCTAAAATGGGCTCCTCGATGTTTTCCGCAACCTTATGAAGCGGTTTCACATCGGAAACATAAATGCTGCGTCCGTGAGTAGCCACCACCAGTTCCAGATCCCGCGGGTGGACCAGCATGGTATAAGAAGCCACATTCGGAATACCGCTCAACAGATGCCAGTTCTTTCCGTCGTTAAAGCTCACAAACGTACCGTTATCCAAACCGGCGTACAGGATATCCGAAACCTCGGGATCCTGGATGATAATATTGGCAACATCTTCCGGTAGATCACCTTTTACTGATTGCCAGGTTTTTCCATAATCGGTTGTTTTGTAGACATAGGTTTTGAATTCGTCGAATCGGTACCCATTCAGGGAAACATAAGCTGTGGCCTGATCATGCTTGGAGGCATGGACCTCACTGACCCAACGGTGATCAGGAAGATTACCGGAAACATTAGTCCAGCTGTTACCGCCATCTCTGGTTAGTTGAACGTTACCGTCATCGGTACCTACCCAGATCACGTTGAAATTCAATGGTGATTCAGCAATAGTGGTTAGGGTAGAGTAGGGGACGTCACCTTCTTGCTGATCGGCTTTCTCATTGGTTAAATCAGGACTAATCGGAGTCCAGGTCTCACCCTGGTCAAAGCTTCTATTGAGTTTTTGGGTCCCGAAATAGACAATATCCGCGTTGTGATTGCTCAGTTCTACAGGTGTGTTCCAGTTGTACCGGTAGCGTTCTTCGCCTACCTCATGGCGTGGCGTGATACGCGTATAGTCATTTGCCGAACGATCAATTTTGAAATAATTGCCAAACTGGAATCCGGTATAAACCAAATCACTGTTTCTCGGGTCAACCTGAACGTGCATTCCGTCGCCGCCGAAAAGTCGCTCCCAGTAATTATTGTCATCAGGTGATCCTGTGGAAGGCCCGGTATAGACTCCGTTATCTTGCAAGCCTCCATAAATGTTATATGGCTTCTCCATATCCACGTCAACCGTATAAAACTGGCCAACCGGTGTTACATTATGGTGAATGAAATTGATACCCCCGTCATGGCTCTCGTACAGCCCGCCGTCATTACCCAGTAAAATGTGGTCAGTGTCGGAGGGATCAATCCACATAGCATGATGGTCGACATGTACAGGCTGATTCTCGGCAATAGTTTTCCAGGTTGCACCTCCATCTGTCGATTTCAGAGCGGGAACACCCATTATATACAATTCATCTGGGTCAGTGGGTGATACCCTGACTTCACCGAAATAGTAGCCGTAGGTGAAAATAATATTATCAAGGGCATATTCATTAACCATTTGCCAGCTCTCCCCGCCGTCGGTTGACTTGTATACTTCGGCACCGTTGATATCGGTTTCAAACAGTGCAGCATTGGCATCTCCCAAGTATTCCGACAAGGCTTTCGGCTCATACTTCCCTTCCTGTACATCAAGTTTTACCCTGGCAGCCGTATACTTTTCAGGAAAACCGTTATCCCGTAGAAACTTTTCCAGTTCTTCATCATCGAGCTGCTGAAAATCCTTCTTATCCATCTCCAGGAAATCAGTCTGGGTCAAACCTTCTTGCTCTTCCTCGACTTTCGTTTTGGTCTCTTTTTGATTGTCTAAAAAAGTATAGAGTATGTCAGGGTTTGAATGACTGACGTCAATGCCTATTCGTCCCACAAAATTTCCTTCCGGAAATCCATTCATTACTTTGTTCCAGCTCTCACCGCCATCGGTAGATTTGTAGATGGCAGATCCTTCGCCGGCTTCCTGGAAATTCCAGGCCTGACGAAAGCGCTGCCAGGTGGTTGCCCAAAGAATATCCGGGTTTTCCGGATGAATGATCAAATCAATAACCCCAGTACTGTCGGGTGGAGTGAGTGATTTCTGCCAGTTGGTACCTCCGTCCGTAGTTTTATAGATACCCCGTACATCATTCATAGAGTAAAGGGGACCCATACTTGCCACCCAGGCAACATCTTCATTGTCAGGGTGGGTGACGATCCGTCCAATGTGTTGAGAACCGCGCAAACCGGCATAATTCCAATTTTTACCTCCATCCGTACTCTTGTATATACCTGCTCCTGCATAACTTGAACGGCTGCTGTTGTTTTCACCGGTGCCCACCCAAAGGATATCATCATTAGCTGCGGAAATAGCGATATCACCAATTGTCAATGAGCCCTGGTTGTCAAAAATAGGGGACATGGTATTACCACTGTTGGTTGTTTCAAAAACACCGCCTGAAGCATAGGCAACATAAAAGTGACTGGGTCGCTGCTCGTGTACGGCAATATCGGTGACCCTGCCACTCATTACGACCGGTCCGACATTCCTGACAGGATACTCCTTGAAAATAGAGTTTTGTCTCATTTGCTGATACTGTTCCACCGTTTGCTCTCTTTGATCGGTAGTAGTAGACTCTACCAATTGGCTATGGGCATTAAACGCAATAAAGGTAAATAAGAATAGAAACAGCAGGCCGACTTTTCGTTTCATAGGTGAATAGATTTTATTCAGTTTCCGGTTTAGCTAAAACAAGGGATTACTTTACAATTTTTCCTTAAAAATTAAAAAAGTAATCCCTTGCCTTAAGATTGAAGTCATCTGATGATAAAGAATTTCAGCTATCTTGCGAAGGTATTTTAATGCAGGCAGGCAAGTTGTTTTTTAGTGCTATTAACGGTATCTTAAGATGGTTTAAGTGAGCGCCGAAAGGTCCTCACTTTTTTTTGTACCTAAAATCAGGAAAATCGTGCAAAACAAAGCAATACAAAAGATTTCTGAACTTGCAGAATCGGTCCTTACCAACACCGATTTCTTCCTCGTCGAGGTCGAAATTAAGGGTAACAAGGAGCCCGTTATCTGGGTGTATATTGATGCCGACGATCGTGGTGTTAATATGGACGAGTGTGCGGAAGTAAGCAGGGAGCTGAGCTTCCTGATGGACGCTCACGACATGTTTCCGGGTGGATATCGTATCAATGTATCTTCTCCAGGAGTTACCAGACCGCTTTCAGATAAAAGGCAGTATCCAAAGAATAAAGGAAGAAAGGCAAAGGTAAAATATAAAGTCGACGGTGAATACCTCAAGATCGAGGGTATTTTACAGGATGTCGATGATAATGATATTGCGATTGAGCAGGAAGACGGATCGGTCCTGAAGCTACATTATGATCAGCTGGTAGAAACAAAAATAATACCTACAATTTAGAAAGTAACTGAGTAAACTGATGCAAACAGATATTTCGAAACAAATTATTCAGTCTTTTGCCGAAATAGCAAAAGACAAAGACATTGATAAGGATTTACTGTTATCCATACTGGAAGATGTATTCCGTACGATGATTCGCAAGAAGTATGGTGATGATGAAGCCTTTGAAGTGATCATCAATGCAGACCGCGGTGATATTCAGATTTTGCACGTCAGGGAAGTGGTTCCCAAAGAGGAGCTCACCGATGAGGTAAATGAAATTACCCTGGAAGAAGCCCTGAAGTATGATCCCGATCTCGAATTGTATGATGAATATGCGCAGGAACTTTCTATACAGGATTTCGGTCGCCGTGCGGTCATGATGGCCCGTCAGCAACTGGCTCAGCGCATTCGTGAAATTGAGAAAGACAATATTTTCGAAGAATACTCCGACCGCGTTGGAGAAATAGTTCTCGGTGATGTCTACCAGATTCGCAGCCGTGACATGCTGGTAAACCATAATGGCGTGGAGCTGGTACTGCCCAAAAGCGAACAGATCTACAAGGATCGCTACCGCAAAGGAGACACCATACGAGCCGTTGTCAAGGAGGTTAAGCGTTACAATGGGAATCCATCGGTGATTATTTCCCGTACTTCTCCGCTATTTCTGGAAAGACTTTTTGAAAATGAGATTCCGGAAGTATTCGACGGAATCATTGATCTGGAGCGCATCGCCCGCGAACCGGGAGATCGCTCGAAGGTAGCTGTAGTTTCTCATGATGAGCGCGTGGATCCGGTTGGTGCATGTGTCGGCATGAAAGGAATACGCATTCATGCCATAGTTAGAGAGCTTCAGAATGAGAATATCGATGTCATTAACTACAGCGATGATAAATTTGAATTTATCAAGCGTGCACTTCAGCCTGCGAAAGTACTTAGTGTTGAGTTGAGTGAAGATGGAGAACATGCCAAGGTTCTTGTTCCTGCCGATGAGGTATCCAAAGCTATCGGTAAAGGCGGGGTTAACATCCGTCTTGCATCGAAACTCACTGAATGTGAAATAGATGTTTATCGTGAAGTTGAAGAGGAAGATGATATCGACCTGAAGGAGTTTGAAGTAGACTTTGGAGCGGATGTCATCGAAATGCTCCACGAAATCGGCTGCGATACAGCACGCGCGGTCCTCGAGCTGGATGAAGAGGAAATTGTTCGGAGAACCGAAGGAAAGATTAATCCGGAAGAAGCCGAACGAATCATCGACATCATCGCGTATGAATTTGAAGACGAACAATAAGAAGTCACTTAACCGGACCTTTAATAATTGTCCCATTACAAAAATAAACAGTACCTTCTTATTTTAATGCGTAGCCGCTATTTGCGGTCAGAAATACTTAGTTCCATTTAATTACATTTATGTCGCCAAACGATAGACCAAAAAAACTTTTCAAAGTTGCATCTGAATACAACGTCTCTACACAATCTATAGTAGATGCGCTGGCAGAAGAAGGCTTTGATGTAGCCAATAAGCCGAATTCCAAGATTACCCCGGAAATGTACGAGGTTCTCGAGGAAACCTATGGTGTAGACAAGGCTAAGAGTCAAGAGCATATCAAAGCACGCCAGGAGTATGAAAACAGGCGTAATCAGATACACGCCAGTAGAAATGAAAGTGTATCTATAGATGACTACCTGGAGCCCCTCGATGAAGAGCTGCCGTTGGAGCCTCAGGATGATTTTGAAGAAGACGAAGGCACTATCGAAGGTCTTATTCCGCAAGATGAAGAAGAGGAAGCTACGGTAGAAGCAGAAGAGACAGAGGAGGTTGAAGAAACTGAAGAGGAAGTAGCCGAAGAATCGGAAGAGACCCAGGAAGCTGAACCTGAAGCAGAAGAGAAAAAGAAAGAAAAAGAGGAAGTTGAAACTGCTGAAGAGGTTGAAACGGAAGCCGAATCAGAGGAAGAAGATACTCCAGAGGAAGATGATATCGAAGATGCTGAAGATACTGAAGAAGCTGAAGAGATTGCAGCTGAGGCCGATGAAGAAGATGATGAAGACGAGCAAGAGGACGAAGTACCCGAAGAGGATGAAGAAGATGATGAAGACGAGCAAGAGGACGAAGTACCCGAAGAGGATGAAGAAGATGATGAAGACGAGCAAGAGGACGAAGTACCCGAAGAGGATGAAGAAGATGATGAAGACGAGGACGAAGAAGACGTCATTAGAGGGCGTGCCGGTCGACTTAAAGGTACAAAAGTTCTCGGTAAAGTTGATGTAGGTAATCAGCCAAAGCGCCGGAAGAAAAGAAAGCGACGTAAGGACCGAGACGAAAGTGATGATGACTCTTCCAAGAGTAAAAGAAAGAGTAAGAAAGAGAAAAAGAAACGTAAGAAAAGAAAAGGACGCGGTAGTCGGGTAGAAGAAGAAGACGTCGAGCAAAAGCTTAAGGAAACCATGCAGAAGATGAAGTCTTCTGAAACCGTGGGTAGCCGGCGCCAGAAAAGAAGACGCCAGCGTAAGGAAGAGCGTGAGGAAGAAGAACAGCTTCAGGCAGAAATGGAAGAGCTTGAAGATGAGATCATTGAAGTTACCGAGTTTATTACGGTGAGTGATCTGGCAGATATAATGGATGTTAAGACCAATGATGTCATCACAACTTGCATGAATCTGGGCATGATGGTATCCATCAACCAGCGTCTGGATGCCAGTACCATAGAACTTGTTGCCGAAGAGTACGGCTTTGAAGTAGAGTTTGTCGATGCCGATGAAGCCATTGAAGAGATTGAGCTTGAAGAGGATGATCCGGAAGATCTAGAGCCTCGCGCACCGATCATTACAGTCATGGGTCACGTTGACCACGGTAAAACTTCCCTGCTCGATTACATCCGTAAAGCGCAGGTTGCTGAAGGCGAGGCCGGAGGTATTACCCAGCACGTAGGAGCTTATGAAATTCAGACTGATGATGGTAGAAACATAACATTCCTCGATACGCCGGGTCACGAGGCCTTTACTGCAATGCGTTCACGCGGTGCCCAGGCAACGGATATTGTAATACTGGTTGTTGCAGCTGATGATGCGGTGATGCCGCAGACAGTTGAGGCTATCAACCACGCCAAAGCAGCCGGTGTTTCCATTATTGTAGCTATTAACAAGATTGACAAGGAGGGAGCAAATCCCGACAAAATCAAGCAGCAACTAACTGAACATGATGTCATCGTTGAGGAGTATGGCGGTAACAATCAGGTTGCTGAGGTATCTGCAAAAACCGGTGAAGGTATTCCGGAACTGCTTGAAAAGGTACTCATAGAATCTGAACTGATGGAATTGAAGGCCAATCCAAACCGACGTGCTGATGGTGTGGTACTTGAGGCTCGTGTGGACAAAGGAAAGGGTACGGTTGCCAATATCCTTGTTCAGAATGGAACACTTAAGATTGGTGATCCTTTTGTTGCGGGACCTTGCTTCGGACGTGTACGTGCCATGGAAAATGAGCATGGCGAAAGAATTGAGAAAGCCGGTCCATCACAACCTGTGCAGCTAATGGGTTTTGATGATATTCCACAAGCCGGTGATAAGCTGGTGGTCACAGAAGATGAAAAGATGGCCAAAGAAGTTGCTAATCAAAGGCAGCAAATTCGTCGTGAGCAGGAACTTAGAAGAACCAAACACCTTACCCTTGATGACCTATCCCGCAGAATGGCACTGGGTGAAGTTTCCGAGTTGAATATTATTATTAAAGCCGATGTAGACGGATCTATTGAGGCACTCTCCGGAGCACTGCAGAAGATCAGTACCGACGAGGTCAGCGTAAATATTATACATACCGGTGCCGGTGCCATAACCGAATCCGATGTGCTGCTTGCTTCCGCTTCCGATGCTATTATTATCGGTTTCCAGGTACGGCCTACCTCAAATGCCCGTAAAGTTGCCGAGGAAGAAGAGATTGATATTCGACTCTTCAGCGTAATCTATGATGCCGTTGATGAAGTGAAAGATGCTATGGAAGGACTCTTGTCACCGGATATCAGTGAAAAACTGGTCGGTAATGCAGAAGTCCGCGAAATATTCAAAGTCTCCAAAGTCGGTACCATTGCCGGTTGCTATGTAACAGACGGTAAAGTCCTCAGGAATAATCCTGTACGCGTGGTAAGAGATGGCGTCGTTATTTATGATGGGGAAATCGATGCCCTCAAGCGATTTAAAGACGATGTCAAAGAAGTACAAACCGGATATGAGTGCGGTATCAGCATAGTCAACTACAACGACTTGAAAGTAGGAGACGTCATCGAAAACTACGAAGTTGTTGAAGAGAAGAGAAAGCTTGAAGATGCACGAAGCTTCGATGACGCTGAAGTTTAAATCCTAAGATATATATGAGTATTCGAACTGAGCGGCTTGCTGCTGTCATACAGCGTGACCTTGGAAATATTATTCAACAGAGCTATCAGAAGAGCGGGTCATTTATTACCGTCACCCAGGTTGAGGTGACTCAGGATCTGCTTATCGCGAAAGTATTTCTCAGTATTTATGCACCGGGTAAAGATGAAGACGCCATTTTCTCCAATCTGGTTGAGCATAATGCCTCCATCCGTAAAGAGTTGGCCTCTAAAATAAGACACCAGGTTCGCCGCATCCCGGAACTGCATTTCAATAAGGATGAAAGTGCCGAGTACGTGGATAAAATGGAGAATCTCTTTGATCAGATCCGAGAGGAGAGAAAACAGCGCTCAACCGGAGAGGAAGAGTAATCCATATTCTCACCCACCAGCATGGCAAGAGCCATTCCCATTGATAAACTGCCGGTCTATTCTAAACAAAACCTGCCGGACCCTGCTTTTGATTATTCACAAGGTGCTGCCTTTCTTATTAGCAAGCCTAAAAAGTGGAGCAGTTTTGATGTCGTAAAACATTTACGCAAATGTGTGGATCTTAGAAAAATCGGCCATGCCGGAACACTTGACCCAATGGCTACCGGGTTGTTAATACTTTGCACAGGTAAAGGCACAAAATCGATATCAGAGATTCAATCGAAGCCTAAAGAATACATCGGTGAGATTACTTTCGGCGCTTCAACACCCAGCCATGATGCCGAAACAGAAATTGAGGATAGAGCAGAATTTGATCACATAACAAGGGAACAGATTGAGAAAGCCCTGGAGAACCGCTTTAGCGGACAGATTATTCAAATTCCACCCATGTACTCTGCTTTGAAGCATAATGGGACGCCTTTGTACAAGTTGGCCAGGAAAGGCAAAGAGGTTAAGCGAACTCCCAGGCAGGTTATTATTTATGAAACGAAGATTTTAGAATTCCGGAACCCTCAACTGACCTTATATGTAAAATGCAGTAAAGGCACCTATATTCGAACCTTAGCATATGATCTGGGAAAAGCTGTGGATTCCTTGGCTCATCTAACCGGTCTGAAACGTACTTCCATCGGTGATTTTCAAAATGAGGATGCACTTAGCATAGAGAAATTAAATGCGATATTTCTGGATAAGTAAATTAAATCAACATCTGAATTTAATCGTTAGAAATGGCAGATCTTGTTTACCTGAATGATGTAACGCATGATGCTAATTCTGTGGTTACCGTTGGCACCTTTGACGGTGTACACGCGGGTCATCGTGCAATTATGGATACTGTGCTTCGAAAAGCTGAGGAGCGTAATGCCCGCAGCGTTATCGTAACTTTTGATCCTCATCCCAGAGAGATTATCAATCCCGGAGATGCAGGGATAAAATTGCTTACCACACTTCCGGAGCGCCGGGAAATACTGGAAGAACTGGGTATCGACCGAATGGTGGTAATTCCTTTTGATCGGGATTTTTCATTATTGAGCTCAGAAGAGTTTATAAGGGATATCATCTATGGAAAAATTGGTGTCGCTGAATTTGTTATCGGTTACGACCATCATTTTGGCAAGGATAGGGAAGGGTCTATCGAAACGGTGGAGCAACTAGGCAAAGAGCTGGGTTTTGAAACCTATGTTGTATCAAAAAGAGAAGTAGGAGCAAAAACCGTTAGCAGTACGGCAATCAGAAATGCAATAAGCGAGAAGGGGGATGTTGAAGAAGCGGCAGAATTTCTGCAAAGGCTCTACCGATTAAACGGAACAGTTATTCATGGAGACAAAAGAGGGAAGGAGATCGGATATCCAACGGCCAATATCAAACCTGAGGATAGCCGGAAGATTATACCAAAAGACGGAGTCTATGCGGTCGATGTTCGCTATGAGGGAAAATGGTACCACGGTATGATGAATATAGGTACGCGACCGACCTTCGATGAACAAGTACGTTCCCTGGAGGTTCACCTCTTTGATTTTGATGAAGAAATCTATGGTAAGGAAGTGCAGGTACGGTTCGTTAAAAGGATCAGGGATGAAAAAAAATTCTCAAGTGTGGACGAACTTATAAGCCAGTTGCAGAAGGATGAAAAAGAGGCAAAAGAAATACTTGAGAGGCATTAAAAATATTGCAAACCTGCCCGGTAAATCTTATCTTTGCACGCTATAATGATAATAGAAACGTGTCGTTTACGTAAAGAAAATCAGAACTTAGATAACACATGTCGATAACTAAAGAACAGAAAGAAGAAATTGTTAAAAAATACGGCGGATCCGAAGAAAATACGGGATCTACCGAAGCTCAAATAGCCATATTCACGGCTAGAATCAACGATTTGACCGATCACCTCAAAGATAATCAGCAGGATCATGCTTCTCGCAGAGGTTTGCTGAAAATGGTTGGGAAGCGTCGCCGTTTGCTCAACTATCTCAAGAAAAAAGATATTGAGAAATATCGTGAACTTATTGGTGATCTTGGTATCAGGAAGTAATTATTTGAGGCACGTTTAATACGTGCCTTTTTTATATTGGTACATCACTGGCATATCGCATGGTTTGAGGGATATTATCCTTTCTGATTTTCCTCAATCAATTGTAGCAGAAGGTTTCAGTTTGAAACCTCGCAGTCAACAAGACAGAACATAAATTAGAATAGAAGTTATTGGTAAATACGATGAAAGAAGAATTTAAAAGTGTAGAATTCGCTCCTGGTAAAACCTTATCAGTGGAAACAGGACGAATTGCAAAACAAGCTGACGGTTGCGTAACCGTTCGAATGGGCGATACAATGGTGCTTTGCACCGCTGTCAGTGCAAAAGAACCAAAACCGGGACAGGATTTTTTCCCTCTGACCGTAGACTTGCGAGAGAGTTTCTCTGCAGGCGGTAAATTTCCAGGCGGTTTTATTAAGCGGGAAGGACGTCCTTCGGAAAAGGAAATCTTGTCAAGTCGGTTGATTGACCGCACCATCCGACCGTTGTTTCCCAAAAATTACAGATGTGAAACACAAATTATCTGTTCCGTGCTTTCTTCCGATGGAGAAAACGACGGAGATGTATTGGGAGGTTTTGGCGCCTCAGCCGCATTGCACATTTCAGATGCACCTTTCGACGGACCCTCCGCTGAAGTCAGAGTAGGACGTGTTGACGGAGAATTCGTCATCAACCCTACCGTATCTGAACTCAAGGAAAGTGATATCGACATGATTGTTGGCGGTACTGCCGAAAGCGTGTTGATGATGGAAGGCGAGATGGAAGAGATATCTGAAGCCGAAATGCTGGACGCCATAAAAGCGGCCCACCAATCCATTATAAAGCTTTGTGAATTCCAGGAAGAGCTTCGCGAAGAATTCGGTAAAGAAAAGCGGGTATTTGAACCTGAGCCCGTTGATGAGGATCTGAAAGCTAAAGTTCATGAGAAAGCGGAAGACCGGGTACGTGAGCTGGTCAATACCGGTCTTGGAAAAGAAGAATACAATGAAGGCCTTAAGAATATCAAAGATTCGGTAGCTGAAGAGTTAACCGAGCTTGAAGAGTATGAAGAAGAAGGAGATACCATTAAAGGAATTGTCGGTGATATTGAAACCGATCAGCTTCGAAACATGGTACTTGAAAAGAAACGTCGCATCGATGGTCGTTCACCTGAAGATATCCGTGATATCTGGACCCAGGTAGGCTATCTTGCCAGAACTCATGGTTCTGCAATCTTCACCAGGGGCGAGACACAGGCTCTGGTTTCTGTAACACTGGGTACCAAGAAAGACGCCCAGGCAGTAGATACGCTGCTGGTGGAAGAGGATAAAAACTTTTTCCTTCACTATAATTTCCCCCCGTATTGCGTAGGTGAAGCCGGATTCCTTCGTGGACCCGGACGACGTGAAATCGGTCACGGACACCTTGCAGAACGGGCTATCAAAAAACTGATGCCGTCCTTTGAGGATTTCGGTTACGTTATTCGTGTGATCTCTGATATCACCGAATCCAACGGATCATCTTCCATGGCTTCTGTTTGTGGCGGTTCAATGGCCCTTATGGATGCCGGTGTTCCTCTTAAAAAGCCTGTTGCAGGTATTGCAATGGGTATGATTGTAGGAGAAAATGACCAGGTTGTACTATCCGACATCCGCGGGGAAGAAGACTTCATGGGCGACATGGACTTCAAAACTGCAGGAAGCTCCGAAGGATTGACAGCCTGCCAGATGGATATGAAAGTCAGAGGCATCTCCTTTGAAGTACTTGAAGAGGCATTGCAACAAGCTCACGAGGGTCGTTTGCATATCCTCGAAAAAATGGCCGAGACAATCTCTCGACCAAAAGACAACATTTCAGAATATGCTCCTCAGTTCATCAATATGACCATTGACGGTGACCAAATCGGTGCAGTTATTGGTCCTGGCGGTAAAGTTATTCAGACTCTCCAGAAAGAGACTGATACGGAGATCTGGGTTGAAGAAGATGATGAAACCGGTAAGGGTAAAATTACCATTACAGCTAATGATCTTGCCAAAGCTGAAGAAGCCAAGAAGAGAATTCAGGGCATAGTCGGACAGCTTGATGAAGGAGCTACCTATCAAGGTGTGGTTAAAGCCATCAAGGAATACGGAGCTTTCGTTGAGATTGTCCCCGGAAAAGACGGACTGCTTCACGTTTCGGAAATCAGTCACGAGCATGTTAAGAATGTTAGTGATGTGCTCTCCGTTGGAGATGAAATTGAAGTCAAGCTGCTGAAAGTTGAACACGGTGGTAAGCTTCGTCTCTCCAGAAAAGCACTTATTCCTAAAAACGGAGAAGAAGAATAGAAATCATTACAAGATACAAGGTAAGCTTTGTATATTTAGCGCCATCTTGTTAATTCAAGGTGGCGCTTTTAATTGACAGCAATAGCTAAGTCCTTGTAACTGGCTAAAGAGTCTTGGACCTATCTTAGGTCAACTCTTTACCCAATTTATCTGAAATTTAGATTAATATATTACTGTAACATAAACACATGCAGAACCTTAGGGAAATTGATTTTGTAGAAAAAACAAAACTGGATAACGGCTTGAAGGTAGTCACCGAGAAGGTTGAAAGCGTAAAAAGTGTATCAGTCGGTATCTGGGTTAAGACCGGCAGTCGAAATGAAACGGCCAAACAGGCAGGCATTACTCATTTTTTGGAACACATGCTCTTTAAAGGCACCGAAACGCGCTCATCCTACGACATAGCCATGAGTATGGAATCGGTAGGAGGTTATCTGAATGCATTCACCTCCTCAGAATACACATGTTATTATTCCAGGTGCCTGAATACCCAAATGGATAAAGCCCTGGATGTGCTTTCTGACATGGTTCTTCACCCATCATTTCCGCAGGAAGAGGTTGAGAAGGAGAAGAAAGTGGTCATCGAAGAGATGAAAATGTACCGCGACAGTCCTGACGACTACCTCTTTGAGGAGTTCAGTAACAAGCTATTTGAAGGGCATCCACTGGGTAGACCTATCATCGGTTTTGAGGAGACGGTTTCAGCTTTTACACGAGATGATCTGTATGAGTATATGGAAGAACGGTACCAACCTTGGAACTTGCTTATAGCAGTTGCAGGTAACAGCGATCACGAGAAAGTGGTTGATATGGTATCCGACTATTTTGGCAATCTTCCGGCCAAAGGCGAAGATTCAGATAATGAGAGCTTAACCCCTTACAAGGTCTCTAACCAGCGTCTCACTAAAGATATTGAACAGACACATCTCATATTGGGTCGCAGGGGGCTGGATTATGATCACGATGATAAGTACCGCCTGTTGCTTGCCAATACGGTATTGGGCGGTGGTATGAGTTCGAGGCTGCATCAAAACGTCCGGGAAAAATACGGTTATTGCTATTCTATTAACACATTTAACCAGTCTTATCAGGATACCGGGGTTTACGGTGTTTACGTAGGAACGGATAAGGACTATGTGAAACATGTGAGAAAGCTTATTGAGAATGAATTGCAAAAACTGCAGCAAGAAGAGATTCCCGAACAAGAGCTGCAGGAGGCCAAATCACAATTAAAGGGTAAACTTATGCTATCACTTGAAAGCATGAGTAATCGCATGTCCCGATTGGCCAAAAGTGAATTGTATTTTAACCGTTTTGTTACCCTCGATGAGCTTACACAGAATATTGACGGTGTTGAGGCGGGGGAGGTGCAATCTTTTGCCCAAAACTTTTTTGATAAGGACCAATTTTCAGAAGCAATTTTATTACCAGAAAATTAACTATTTCCCAGAGGTACAGAAAAGTTATAAGCGACGAAGAATATTTCTTTGCGAAACATTGAACTTCTCTGTAGTTCTCTGTGGTACAACAGTATATTTTGATTTAAAATGATCTATATAAACAAACTTTCCGAGCATGTCGATGAAGAGGTAACCCTAAAAGGCTGGGTGTATAACTACAGAAGCAGTAAAAATCTATACTTTTTGGAACTTCGCGACGGTTCCGGAATCTGCCAGTGTGTTGTCTCAAAAGATGATGTGAGTGAAGATACATGGGAAGCGGCCGACACCCTTCGCCAAGAAAGCTCGCTGGAAGTTACCGGTAAGGTCGTTGAAGACGAACGCAGCATCGGGGGATATGAACTCCAGGTGTCCGATATTAATGTTATTCAGGTCGCCGAAGATTATCCCATTACCCCTAAGGAACACGGCGTTGAATTCTTGATGGAGAATCGACACCTGTGGCTACGCAGTCAGAAGCAGTGGGCGGCAATGCGGGTACGTAATGAGATTATATATGCCATCCATACTTTTTTTCAGGAGCGTGGTTTTGTTCAAATGGATGCTCCCATCTTTACAGGAAACGCGGCCGAAGGAACCACCAATCTTTTTGAAACCGAATATTTTGATGAAAAAGCGTATCTGACTCAGTCAGGGCAGCTTTATGGTGAAGCAATGGCGATGGCTCACGGACTGATTTATACGTTTGGTCCTACCTTCCGGGCTGAAAAAAGCAAAACACGCCGGCATCTTACAGAATTCTGGATGATAGAACCTGAGATGGCTTTTTATGACCTGAACATGGATATGGACCTCGCGGAAGATTTTATCAAATTTATTGTAAAGCAGGTAGTGGAACGCCGTTCTGAAGAACTGGAAATTTTGGAACGGGATACCGAAAATCTTGAGAAAACCATTTCCGATGATTTCCCACGCATATCGTACAGTGAAGCCGTAGAAACCCTTAAAAGTGAAGAAACGGCCCAAATGCTGGATGAAATGGCGGAATCCAGAAAGCAAGAGCGCAAAGAACTGATGGAAGAGCGTGAGGAAATTGAGAAAGAACATGGGTCGGCGAAAAAGTGGAGAAAAGCACAGATAGATCAGCGTATCAAGGAGATCGCAGGCAGGGTTGACCAGATTGAGGAAGATCTGCGAAATATCCCTACCTGGAAACAGTCGGCCCTGAACTTTGAATGGGGAGAGGATTTCGGTGGAAGTGACGAAACAATTCTCACCATGAAATATGAGACTCCAATTATAGTTCACAGGTATCCGGCAGAGATTAAGGCCTTCTACATGAAACGGGACCCTGAAGATAATAAGCTTGCCTTAGCTATGGACGTACTTGCACCGGAAGGGTATGGTGAGATCATCGGTGGTAGTGAACGCGAGGATAGCCTGGAAGTCCTTAAAAAGCGTATAAAAGGACATAATCTTCCTGAGGATGTTTTTAGTTGGTATACGGATCTGCGCAAATACGGCACCGTGCCGCACTCCGGTTTCGGACTTGGCCTGGAGAGAACCGTTGCCTGGTTATGCGGAATCAGCCACGTACGAGAAACTATTCCATTTCCCCGCATGATGGGAAGACTAACACCCTAGAAGAAATTTCAAAAGAACAAAACCCTGCCGAAGGCAATCCTTTGGAGAAAGCACAAACAAATTCAAAGCTTCAATATTGAATGCTTTAAAAGGTATATCATTACAATTTGGTTTAGAAATTGGAATTTAGGATTTGTTTGTCATTTGTAATTTGAATTTTGCTATTTAAACAATTTGGCTAAAAAAACGAGCATAGAACTTTATAACGAGGCCTTGCAAGACCTTAAGTCTGAAAGCCGCAAGCCTATCTATTTCTATTGCGGTGAAGAGGAGTTCTTCCTGGCCAAAATGCAGGAACATGTTGAAGAATTAATGCCTCCTGAGCATAAAGACTTCAATCTCGATATAATTTATGCGCGTGATAAAACACCTGAACAGGTGCTAGGCATTGCACGCAGCTACCCGATGATGGCCGACAAACGCATCGTCATTGTCAGGGATTTTCTGAGCCTTAATATTAGTTCCTACAACCAGACCGGAACAGGAGGGGGACTGGATGATTTTCTGCCTTATTTTGAACAGCCAAATCCGAACACCCTTCTGGTACTTTTTGACTCAAAAAAACCATCAGGTCGAACAAAGCTTGGCAAAGCTATCAATAGCAGCAAACAAGCCAAGCTTTATGAGTTCCAGGAAGTGCCCGACTATCGCCTTCCGGATTGGATCCTGGAATGGGTGCAAGACCATTATCAACAACAGATTGAGCCTGCTGCCGCACAGATGCTGGCCCAGTATGTAGGCAGCAATCTACAGCTACTGTCCACAGAAATAGATAAAGTGTGTACTTTTGTGGACACTTCTGAATCCATCAAAGAGAGCCACATAAAAAAAGTTATTGGCCTATATCGCGAATATTCGGTGTTTGAGCTAAAAGACGCCCTCATTGAACGCAATCTTGAAAACTCCCTCTTCATTGCGGAACAGATGTTGCAACAATCTAAAGCAGACACGGGAGAAATTATTCGATCCGTGGGGTTCTTTTACAATATGTTCTCAAACATCTGGCAGATTCGCCGTCTTATTTCCCAGGGTAATACAAAACAACAGGTCAAAAACTCCATGGGAATTAACAACAGCTGGTACTTCAACAAGCTGTGGGAAGACGCTTCATACTACAGACTTAATGATATGCCGGTTGTTTTTGAGGCACTGCTTGATGCAGACAGAGCTGCGAAAGGCTTTACTAAAATGGACCCCGCAACGATTCTTCTCCTGATGATCAAACGGATTATCAACTGAATTAATAAAATACGTTGGTGACCCCGTTTAACTATAACGGCAATATGTTAATCAGGGAATCTCACAGATGGAATCTATTTCCAAGAAAAAGTTGCAACAATGTTCCGATGAAGATCTAATGGAATATTTTCAAGCAGGGTACGAACAAGCATTTAATATTCTAGTCTCACGCTTCAAAGACAGGCTTCACAACTTCCTATACCGTTATACTCACGATCACCAGGATTGCGAGGATCTGGTACAGGAAACCTTCCTAAGAGTATACAGGAGCCGCCATTCTTACGAGCGAATAGCTAAATTCTCCACCTGGATGTATACCATTGCGCTTAATCTGGCAAAAAGCCTTTACAAAAAGAAAAAGCGTATGACGACGGTGACCATCCACAAGGATGACAGTGATCCGGAAGACCGCCCGATGAAACTGGAGGATAACGATATTCTGCAAGATGACTCTCTGCATGAGAAAATGTGCATGGATCATCTTGAAAAAGCCCTCAATAAGCTCAGTGATGATTTTAAAGAGGTCGTAGTACTTCGTGATGTGCAGCAGCTGGCTTACGACGAAATTGCCGAAATTACCGACCTGCCAATGGGTACGGTAAAGTCCCGTATAAACCGTGGGAGGGCACAATTGCAGGATTTATTGGAAAGTTACGTTTATCCTGAAACAATTTCCGCGTAGTGAAGTAAGAGGGTATACAATTACCTGTTAATGTATTACCCTTTATCAAATGGAGACCGTTGACTACGCACATGATCGTCAGCTTAACGATTTTATTATAGATTTCTCGGATGGCAATCTGGATGGGATTGAGCTTCTAGTGTTCAATGAATATCTGGAATTTTCTGATCCCGTGAGGACATTTGCTGTTAAAGCAAAGAAAGGCCGTCAGTCTCTAAGAAATCATTATAAGGTTGAAGCGGCTAACGACTTCGAAGAAAAACTGGCCAAGCGAATAGCTCAAGAGAAAGAGAACCTGATTGAAATAGAATAACAAGAGATTATTCAACAGTCTGCTACGGAAACTCGAACTGACTCAATAAGCGAGTAAATTTTCCAGCTTTTCCTCTAACCTGTAATTAGCCAGGTAGCCTTTTTCCAGTTCGGTATTGAATGGTATTGGCATATCTAATGATGAGCAGCGCATAATTGGTGCATCCAGATCCTCGAAACACTCCTCTCCGATTAATGAGGATATCTCGCTCATCGGTCCCAATGTTTGAGATGGTTCCTGCAGCAGCAACACCTTGTGTGTTTTTGCAACGGTTTCTTTGATGGTCTCCATATCAAGCGGAACAAGGCTCCTTAGATCTACCACTTCCAATTCTATTCCTTTATCTGCGTACTTTTCAGCTACTTCTAAAGCCCAGTGTACACCCATGCCATAGCTTATAATACTGGCCCGGTTGCCTTCTCTGCTGATCCGGGCTCTTCCGAGCTCTTCTACCTTACAATCATCAGGGGTAGTCTCACGAATACTGCGATAGAGTTTCTTGTGCTCAAAAAACAGTACGGGATTTGGGTCTTGAAGAGCACTGTAAAGTAGATTTTGAGCGTCTTTTACAGTGGAGGGAACAACAATCTTTAAGCCGGGATGTTGCATGAACCATCCCTCGGTAGATTCTGAATGATAGGGCCCGGCACCCACACCGGCACCATGAGGAGCGCGGATGGTAATATTCAGCGGTGGCATCCAGCGATAATGAGCTTTGGCGAGGTTATTAACGATCTGATTGTAGCCGCAGGAAATGAAATCAGCAAACTGAATTTCAACTATCGGCTTGAATCCTTCCAGTGCAAGACCGATAGCACAACCAATAGCACCGGACTCAATAATAGGCGTGTTACGTATTCGTTGCTTGCCGAATTGATCAACAAATCCTTCTGTAACCTTAAATACTCCTCCATATTCAGCGATATCCTGCCCGAGCATGATATAACTGTCATCTTCCTCGAAAGCCTTTCTCAGGGAAAATTGGATGGCATCAACAAATCTTTTCTCAGAAACCGTACTCTTATTCTTATTAGAAGGTTGGGGTTTAAATGAGGTATAAACATCAGACAGTTCCTTATCACGATCAAACCTTGGTTCTTCGGCTTCAAGTGCCTTCTGAAGCGGCTCAGATATGAGTTGATCGATTTCCGACTTTAGCTCCTCAAATTGCTCCTTGTTTTCAATTATTTCATTTTTTAAAAGCCACTCTTCGTAACGGGAAATGGGATCTTTCTCTTTCCACTTTTCAAATTTTTCATCAGGTATATAGAAGGTGCCTGATGCCTCCTCATGACCTCGCATCCTGAAAGTTTTTGCTTCGATCAGTGTGGGTTTTCCTTTTAAGGCATCTTTACGGGCCTGCGCCACGGTATCCATCACTTCAAATAGGTTATTGCCATCAATGCTGATTCCATTCATTCCGTATCCCACAGCACGGTCAGCCAGACTCTCGCAGGCAAACTGCTCCCTGGTAGGCGTGGAGAGTCCATAGCCATTGTTTTCAATAATAAATATGACCGGTAATTCCCATACAGCGGCAAGATTCAATGCCTCATGAAAATCGCCTTCACTGGTAGCTCCGTCACCGCAAAAGCTTAAAGCAACAAAATTGTTCTCTTTTAGTTTTGATGCCAACCCGAGACCGCCTGCAATCGGCATGGTTGCGGCAAGGTGCGATATCATTCCTGAAATGCGATGCTCCATATCCCCAAAATGAAAAGAGCGATCTCGCCCTCCTGTAAACCCATCGGCTTTACCGAATAACTGACAAAATAGTTTATAGAAATCCACTCCACGCGTGGTAAATATCCCAAGATTTCTGTGCATGGGTAAAATGTAATCTTCATCATGAAGCACGTTGGCAATACCCACCGCAATTGCTTCCTGTCCGATCCCTGAAAACCACTTGCTAATTTTATTCTGCCTAAGCAGATTCAACATTTTTTCTTCGATGCGGCGGGGGAGTAGTAGATCACGATATAGAGATAGAGCTTTTTTATCAGATATATTTTTTTGAGGTTGAATCATTAATTATTTCGCAAAATGTTGTAATTTATATTTCTGTGATACTTTCATATGCGCGTTCTTGTAGAATATGGATAAAATCATTTTTTTAAAGATCGTATCCAAAAGGAATTTCATAGAAGTAGTAACCGTTTTTTATATCAACTTTATGCATTGGATCACTTAGCTGCTTCATATTTAGATCGCCTGAATGTTTTGATGATTTGGCAAATGCGACATCAACTTAACCGTTAAAATAATGGTTGGTTCGGTCGCATTTTTAATTTTGAGCAGATAATTCAATTTCACTTAATACCGTAGAGGAATACCTAATAAATGGAAGCACTTGGTCGTCAAATTCTCGTTGAATTTTATGATTGTGACTCTGATAAAATAAATGACGTCTCTTTTGTTGAATCGGCTTTTCTGGAAGCAACCAGAAAGTCAAAAGCAACGATAATATCTCACAACTTTCACAAGTTCAGTCCTCATGGGATCAGCGGTGTGGTAGTAATTGCCGAATCCCATGTCACCATTCACAGCTGGCCCGAATACAACTACGCAGCGGTGGATATTTTCACCTGTGGTGATACCATAGACCCATGGGTGATACAGGAATATCTCAAAGAGGCTTTTGAATCGAAAAATATTTCCTCTATGGAGATGAAAAGAGGACTGTTTAAAGTACAACCGGGACAGCGACTTTTATTTAAACCACAAAAAGTATCATCCAACTAATTGAGGCCAATGAAAGAATCACCACAGACAAGTATGCAGGAATTTATGATGGTTAATACCCCTAACGTATTTGCATTAGTAAGAGGGGCATCAGAGGGAAGAACAAGGCTAAATGCTTTTGATAATTCATTATTAAATGCCGGGGTAGGCGACACTAATCTTATGCGTATGAGCAGTATTCTGCCACCGGGTGCTAATCAAAAAAATATTGATGATCTTGACCTGCCTAAAGGTGGACTTATACCCTTAGCCTATGCTACTATAGACTCAACCACGCCGGGACGATATATCTCTTCTGCCATCGCAGTTGGTATTCCCGAAGATGAAACGGAACCGGGTGTAATCATGGAGTTTGAAGATCACAGCAAGTTGGATAACGTGGAGAATATTGTTCGTCAAATGGTTGTCGATGCTTTTGATTATAGGAACAGGAAACTAAGGGAGATCAAGTCAATTGGAATAGAACACCGTGTGGAAACCTGTGGAGCGACTTTTGCCGCAGCAGTGCTCTGGTATGAGTAAATCAGGATTCAAGATGCAGGATGCAGGTCTAAATTTAACTTTACCTTCTGCCTTCTGCATTTTGAGACTTGAATTTAAAGGTTAGCCAACTAAACCACTGATTACAAATAAATTGCATTAAAGCATCATGCCTTTATCCTATAACGAATACTACAACGAACGAACCGGCTTAACGGTAGGTGTTGATAGATTGCTTTTTTCAGAGCAATCTGAATTTCAACAGGTGGAGGTATATGAGACCGATACCTGGGGAAATTTGATGACCATTGATGGCATGGTCATGCTCTCGGAAAAGGATGAATTTGTTTACCATGAAATGCTGAGCCATGTGGGCATGTTTGCGCTCCCTGATCCCCAGAAAGTATTAGTTATAGGGGGTGGGGATGGGGGGACTGCAAGGGAAGTACTTCGCCACGACTCTGTAAGAAGGGTTGATATGGTTGAAATCGATGAGACAGTTGTAAGAGCATCAAAAGAGTTTCTTCCTGAAGTCGGTGACTGGAAAAATCCAAAGCTCAACGTCCTTTTTGAGGATGGAATTAAGTTTGTTCAGAATATTGAGGAACCTTATGATGTAATTATCATTGATGGTTCAGATCCGGTTGGTCCCGCTGAAGGCCTATTCAAGAAAGATTTTATTCAGGCTTGTTATGACGGGCTGGCCGAAAATGGTATTCTAACGGCTCAAACCGAAAGCCCCTGGGTACAAGGTTACCACAGTAGCATGAACCGCGTATTTACCGCTCTTGACGCCATATACGAAGTATCTAAGATGTATCTGGCATTTATACCATTGTACCCGGCTGGGATGTGGTCTTTTGCATACGCCAGTAAAGGCATTGAACCAAAAGACGGGGAGGTAATTGAAAGAGTCAAAAGTGGTATGAACCGCTTCGGTTCTCACCTTCGGTATTACAACGAAGAGATACATAGTGGCTGTTTTGCACTGCCCAATTTTGTAAAGGATATTATATAGGTTTCTTCAATATTTCATTATGACAGTGCATGAGCCAATGTGAACTGTTAAAATCCAATTCTTCAACCTATTGCAACTCTGAAAAACAAGCTGGCATATGTATTAGTTGTAATCGGAGCCTCACTATGGGGTATCATAGGTATATTTATTCATGAATTATCGAATGCTGGTTTCACGTCTCTTCAAATCGTTACTCTTAGAGTCGTATCGGCAGCCATAATGTTGGTCTCTTATTTACTCATCTCAGATGCTCAACTTCTTAAGATTAACATGAAAGATACCCCTGTCTTTGCAGGTACCGGCATAATGAGCATTGTTTTTTTCAATTGGTGTTATTTTACAGCAATTCAGGAGGTTTCGTTGTCTATTGCGGTTATGTTGCTCTATACCGGTCCGGCTTTTGTCATCTTATTATCGCGTATCTTTTTTAAAGAGTACTTTAACTACCCCAAAATTATTGCTTTACTTTTTACGGCAGTAGGGTGCATGCTGGTAATTCAACTATTTCCACTGAGCAACAAAACCATTTCATTTTATGGCGTACTGGTTGGTCTGGGTTCCGGATTTGGATATGCGCTCTATTCTATTTTCGGTAAAGTCGCCTTGCGTAAACATCCACCGATCACCATTATAACCTATACATTTGTATTTGCCTCATTGGCGTTACTTCCGACAAGCGGTTTGACATTAGATAGTACCCTTTTGTTTTCACCAAACATTTTGATAACAATTCTTGGCTTAGGACTTTTTCCAACTGTACTAGCTTATCTATTGTATACCATAGGTTTGTCTATGATAGAGAGTGGAAAAGCATCTATTACAGCTACTATGGAACCGGTTATTGCCACTGCCTTAGGTGTGTTTATGTTTAATGAAGTTCTAACCGGGTTTCAAATAGTGGGCATATTTCTGATTATTTCGGCCGTCATTATATTGCAGATCAAAGGTAAAAAGAGAAAAACTGTCGCGAGAACGCCATAAGGTTTGTGAAACAGAAGTGATTTGCATACCATATTTGTCAACAGATAATCTTAGTCATTTATATGAAGTCCTACTCCAAAATATCAGTCGCCTCTTTTATTCTTGCCATTATCGCTTCATTGATGTTTCTGCTTTCGGGTTACGGGTACCAGTGGGGCTGGTGGGAATTGGGATTCGCATTTCAGAGATTGATTCCCGGTGCTGCTTTGGCAGCTTTACTGGGCCTTATCTTGCTTATTGTATATGGCATTCGAAAAAGCAAATCGAGCAAAGCTTATAAAGGATCATGGATGATTTATGCATCGGTCATTCTTTGTCTCGCTGTATTGGGAAATTTTGGGTACTGGTACCTGGAGATTCAGAAGGGGTATCCTCCGATTCACGACATAACAACGGATACAGAAAACCCACCCGAATTTGAAGCTATTGTTCCATTACGTGCCGATGCTCCTAACAAGACAGAGTATGGCGGAGAGGAAATAGCGGAAGCCCAAAAGGCATTTTATGACGGCTTAGAGACTATGAGATTGGAAGTTGCACCTGCTGAGGCTTATGACAAGGCGCTCATAGCAGCACAACAGATGCCATGGGAAATTGTAGCACAAAGTAAAGAAGATTTACGTATCGAAGCCTTTCACAAATTACCCTGGTTTGGGTTTATTGATGATGTGGTAATCAGGGTGGATACTACTGACAACGGAAGTAAAATCGATGTTAGGTCCGTCTCAAGAGTTGGCAGAGGTGACTTGGGTGTGAATGCCGACAGGATAAAAAGCTATTTAGCAGAGATTGAAAAGGAATAAGTCTTACTCGTTTTTTTTCAGTGAGAGGAAGGTAATCACCTGGATTATTTTCCTATGAATTGTCTTTAGAGAGTAATCTAAAAGTTGAACTAACTCCAAAAGTGTATACCCCGAATACCAATGCTTACATACTGCAGCGGTACTGATTTATTTGATCTTGTAGATGAACTGCTTAAACAGTTTGATGCCGATCCTCTGCAGAATCCCCTCTCACCGGAGATATTTATTGTACAGAATCACGGAATGGCTCATTGGCTTTCTCTCTATATGGCCGAAGAGAATGGCATAGCGGCTAACATGAGTTTTGAGTTTCCGGCTGAACGCATTTGGAATCTTATCAGAATGGTGAATTCTGATATACCCGATACCTTGCCTTCAGATCGCCTTCCTATGACGTGGTCTTTATTAAATATCCTGAGAAATGAGGATGATAAAGAACTCGATATTTTAAATGAATATGTAGAAGAAGAGGATCCTGTAAAGCGAGAAATGCGTAGATGGAAACTGGCTGGGCGTATTGCCGACGTCTTTGATCAGTACCTTACTTATAGGCCTACCATGCTTACCTCTTGGGAGAAGGGGCGATCGGTCACCGATTACCGGGAAGAGCGATGGCAAGCCCATTTGTGGCGTAATCTGATGGAATATTGGAGCAGTTCTTCGAAAACCGAGCACAAGCATCGTGCAAAACTTCAGCAGCAGCTTTTGAAAGGCTTGAAGGCAGATATTATAGATTTAAAAAAGCTTCCACAACGCATCTCGGTATTCGGTGTTTCCACCATGCCGCCTATTTACCTCAGAATTTTAGTCAAACTTTCAAGACTAACGGATGTCTACTTTTATGTTCTGGAGCCTGCAGGGCGGGGTGATCATCCCATTTATGAATCGATGGGGAAAACAGGTAAGGAGTTTCGTTCGCTATTAAAATCTTATATGACCGAATATGAAATTGAACCGAAAATTTTAGACAGAAGGAAGAAAAGAGACACTCACCATTCGTTATTAGCTAGCTTTCAAAACTCCCTGCTGGGATATGATACAGATAAAGCCGATAGCACTGATGAACATATTCTAAGTATTCACTCTTGCCATAGTGCAAGGAGAGAAGTGGAGGTACTCTATGATCAACTACTTGGTATGCTTGAAGAGGATGAAAACCTGAATCCATCCGAAATATTGGTTCTGACTCCTGACCTCGCATCCTATGCTTCCGAAATCAAAGCCGTTTTTGATACGGTTGAAGAATCCTTACCCGAAATACCCTTCCATTTAACCGAAAAGAATATTGGCCGGTTACATCCTGTTGCCCAAACTGTGGTCAAACTTTTGGAGCTTGTAAATAGTCGTTTCAAAGTTACTGAGATTTTAGATCTGCTGGATTCGAAACCTCTGCAGCATAAGTTTCAATTCACCGAGGATGATCTAAATACGTTGGAACGCTGGATTGATGATACACGCATTCGGTGGGGTATAGATAAAAGTTCCAAAGGAAAAATTGGCCTTCCTGAAACGGAAAGTTTTACATGGCGATCAGGAATTAATCGAATGATGCTCGGTTACGCTATGAAAGAAGATGATGACCGTCTTTTTGAAGGGATATTTCCTTATAGAGAAATAGAAAGATCAGAGGATGCCCTTTTGGCCGGTAGGTTCAGCAAGCTAATGTCGCTGTTTTTCAAATTTCACGATGATATTAAGGAAGCTAAATCCGTCTCAGAGTGGGCAAAACGTATAAGATCATGGATATTTGACTTTATCCCGGAGGATGAAGATTACTTCCATGCTGCCCAGCGGATACGAAATCAGCTGGAAAAATTAGAGGAAATGGAAACTCTTTCCGGATTCAGTGAAACAATACCTTTTAAAGTTGTTCAGGATTATCTCATTTCGGAATTGGAAGAACAGAAGAGTGGGGGAGGAAGAAGTAGTAAAGGTGTTACTTTCAGCTCTATGATACCGTTTCGCAATATTCCCGCAAAGGTCATATGTCTGCTTGGGATGAACGATGGAATATTTCCCCGCTCTAAAATGCCGATGGCATTTGACCTTATAAATAAAAGTCCCCGGCCTGGTGATCGCTCGCATAGTGATGAAGACCGTCAACTTTTTCTGGAGACTATATTGGCGGCAAGAAATTGGTTGTACATCAGTTATACCGGACAAAGCAATCTGCAAGATACCGAGTTTCCTCCCTCCGTAGTACTGAGAGAATTGCAGGATTATTTCCAGGATGCTTACGATCTCAAGAAAGAAGAATTTATCACAAAGCATCCGCTACAGTCCTTTAGTCCAAAATATTTTAGAAGTGAAAGAAAAGCGGGAATTTTCAGCTATTCCTCCTCAAACCGTACCGTTGCTAACCAACTGTTGCATTCAGATGGTGAAAGTCCGCCATTTATTGATACTGAATTGCCTCAGCCGGGCGAAGAATATTTGAGAGTGTCGGTTTCCGAGTTAGTGCGTTTCTTCCAGCATCCTGCCAAATACCTGTTACAGAATCGATTTGGAATCTATTTAGAACGGGATAACATCCTGGATGAAGACCGAGAACCATTTCAGCTGGACGGGTTACAAGGGTACAAGTTGGGACAGGAGTTGCTTAATCGGAACATAAATAACCAATCACTGGAGGCTTTTAAAAAAGTTGCGGAATCTACTTCATTTCTTCCCGATGGGTTTCCGGGTGAAGAAGCCTATTATGAAAAATCGTCTGAAGTAAAACTTTTCATTGATGAAATAGGAGAAATATTTGATCAGAAGAAACTGGAAGCCATTGAAGTTGATTTTGAAATTGGAGATTTCAGAATTACCGGGAAATTGCAGGATGTATATGAAGAAGAACAGATTTTCTATCGGTTCGGAAGAATGCGTTCCAAAGAGCAGATAGAATTATGGATTAAACATCTCGTGCTCCAGGAAACTATACCGATGAATCATAAGGGCACAAGTAAAATGTATGCATACAGTAATAAGGAAGGAGTGAGATCCGTGCTTTTGCCTGTTGTAGAGGATTACAAAAGTACATTGTCGGATCTGCTGGAATTATATCACAAAGGACTGCGAGCGAATATATTCTTTTTCCCGGATACGTCTTATACCTACGCGGATAATTTATTTGTATCAGGTAACGATGCTGAAAAAGCTTTAGATAACGCCTCAAAAGAGTGGAAGAATAACTATACACCTTATCCAAAAGAAGGAGACGACCCTTATAATAAGCTTTTGATGAAAGATGCTAATCCATTGGATAGCAATATATTCATGGATAATTCAGAACGCTTTTGGAAGCCTTACTTTTCATATCTGATAACGGAAGATGCATAATATGATGGGCAAGAATCCACTACATGTTTTTGATATCCCTCTTGAAGGAATTCATCTTATTGAAGCGAGTGCCGGTACAGGAAAAACCTACAATATAGCCTCTATATATGTTCGTTCACTTATTGAAATGGACCTTGCAGTCAAGGATATTCTGGTCGTTACCTACACAGAGGCAGCAACCAAGGAACTAAGAGAGCGACTCATGTCGCGACTTCGAGAATCTGTGCTTGCTCTGGAAAATGAAAATCCTCTAAACGATGATTTTTTAATTGACTTAAAAGAAACGGTCGTTGATCATGAGACTGCAGTAGAAAAGCTTAAGAAAGCCATTCGATCTTTTGATGAATCAGCCATCTATACGATACATGGATTTTGTTTCCAGGCTTTGCAGGAACAGGCTTTTGAGAGCAGAGCAATGTTTGATGCAGAGCTCATAGGAGACGATAAAGAGATTATACGTGAAGTTATTGATGATTACTGGCGGTTGTTCGTCAGAAGAACTACTGATAAAAGGGAATATAGGCCCTTACTGAAATTTGTAATGGATAAAGGGTTTAATCCCGACGTACTAACTCAGGAATTCTCTTCATACGTAGGAAAACCCTATTTAAATGTCTATCCCAAAGAGTTCGAACCTGAAAACCTGGAAGAAAGTCTGATTCGCTTAACAGAAATTTTCGAGCAGATGAAAGAAGAGTGGGAAGGATCCAGAAAAGAGATTTTTGAAATGCTGGATGAGGGACATCTCAGTAATTACCGAACCGGATGGTTGGAGGGATGGGTGGCTAAGATGGATCAATGGATAAGTTCTGAAGTTGCGCCCATTGAACTGTTTGACCAGTTTAGAAAGTTTACACAGTCAGTCATTGATGATAGTCTAAAGAAATCCAGTATAAAAAAAGGAAAAAGCCCACCCAATCATCCTTTTTTTGAGTTAGCCGATTCATTTAAAGATATCGCAGAAACGCTAAATAAATACGATATCACCTTCCGGCTGGATCTGTTTAAACACCTAAAAAAGTCACTCTTTGGAAAGAAGGAAGAGTTGAGACAACTTAGTTACGATGACCTATTGACACGCCTGAATGAAGCACTAACCGATGGTGACAGGGGGAGAAGGTTGTCTCAGAGCCTTAGAAGAGCCTATCCGATAGCTCTGGTGGATGAATTTCAGGATACGGATCCAATCCAGTATAATATATTTAAAACCATTTATCGCGAATCAGGCAAAAAAGCTGCACTATTTATGATCGGCGATCCCAAACAGTCTATTTACAGTTTTAGGGGAGCTGACATCTACTCATATTTGGAAGCAAAGAAAGACGCTCCTTCTGATAGGACTTATAGTCTGAATCGCAATTTCCGATCCATACCAGAGCTTATCGATGCTACCAATCATTTATTCAGCTACAGGGATAACCCATTTATACTAGATGATATTCCCTATTCAGCAGTAAAAGCGGGAAAACAGAGCGATAAATACAAACGGCTAAATATTGACGACGAACCTGCAATCCCAATTGAATTCAGGGAATTGCATAGCAGTACGGATGATACCCCCGTCAACAAAAAAACTGCAGAACAAAGAAGCGCTGAGGATACCGCTTCCCGAATAGAGTTGCTATTACGTCAGTCAAAAGAAGGTCGTGCTGTGATAGGTGAGAAGCCTGTTGAAGCAGCGGATATTGCTGTGTTGGTACGTAAGCACTATCAGGCTGATATGATTCGCGATTCATTAAAAACAAGAGGCATTAAAAGTGTTCAATACAGTCAGGATAGTGTATTTAAGAGTGAAGAGGCCGAAGATCTTCAAATTATTTTGAAAGCAATTGCTGAGCCGGCACAGGAGGGGTTTGTACGTGCGGCATTGGCTACCAAAGCCATGGGCTACAACGCTAAAGAATTGCTGCAATTTGAGGCCGATGATTCGTTATGGGTTGAAAAGCTGAATCAGTTCAATGGGTGGCATGAGGCTTGGAAGAATAACGGATTCGGATACATGTTTAGAAAGTTTGTGCATGAGGAGAACATTGCTGAAGAGGTTATCAAAAGAGGGGATGGTGAACGTAAACTTACAAACCTTATTCATCTTTCAGAATTGTTGCAAAACAAAGAAGAAGAGGGTAAGACTGGTACCCGTAGCCTTCTCCAGTGGCTGGCACGAAAAAGAAATGAGACAGATAAAGACCGGGAGGAAGAACAGCTAAGGCTGGAAAGCGATGAAAACCTCGTAAAGGTGGTAACCATGCATCGAAGTAAAGGACTTGAGTATCCCATCGTTTTTTGTCCATTTCTATGGCATAGTCCTGAATACGACGATAAGGGTGGACCTATTATTTATCATGACCGGAACAACGAAACGAAAGTAAACCTGGACTTTTACGGTAAAGATGATCCTGATCGCGGCATTAAACGGTTCCAAATGGCACAGGAAGATTTGGCTGAAAGCGTCAGGCTTGCCTATGTGGCCATCACACGTGCGGAACAAAAATGTTTTATCAGTTGGGTGCATGCCAAAAAATCTGAATTTTCTCCTCTTGGTTATTTACTGCTTGGGCAGGAGAAGGCTTTTGGTGCTTTGCAAGGGGTCATTAAGAAGAATGGTAAAAAAACAGTTGAGACTACTGTGTTTAAAAACACCATTAATGAATTAATGAGGAGGCATGATCATCTTTTCAGTTTTCGTCATTCAGCTGATGGAGGGCAACAACAACTTTTCTTGGATACTAGCAGTGAAAAGCTGGATAAAGCCAGGCTATTTAAACGCCAGGCTCCATTAAAGGCCGGGTACTCTATCTCAAGTTTTTCTTCCCTGATACAAAACCGTGATGACGATTTTGAGATTGATTATGATATTTTATTAGAAAATGAAACCGATGAGGTGGCTGAAAGTTCTGCAAAAATAGAACTGACAATATTTAACTTTCCAAAGGGTCCAAACCCGGGTACAGCTATTCATCATATCTTCGAAGAAATTTCTTTTGGTGATCTCGGGAATGCAGAAAATATCATTGAGGAGGCACTGAACCGGCAGGACATAGATCCAAAGTGGCGAGATGTAGTTTTCAAAATGATCAAACAGACCTTATCTAAAAACCTTTTGGGGGAGGGTGGACCGCTACATCTGGAGGACATTGAACCGGAATATATCATGCCTGAAATGGAGTTTTTCTTCAGCAGTGGGCATGCCAGACTCCCGGACTTACTTAAGATCATACGGGGTACCAATCATATACCCGATACAATTTCTGGAATGTCAGAAGAGGGATATATCAAAGGTTTTATTGATTTGACTTTCCGATTCAATAACAAATTCTACATTCTTGACTACAAAACAAACCATTTAGGTAATGAAACGGATAAGTACCGAAGAGAGGCCCTGGAAAGTGAAATCAAGGAAGCCATGTATGACCTGCAGTATCACCTCTATATCCTTGCCTTGCATAGGTATCTGACTAAATCAATAGAGCAATATAGCTATGATACACACATAGGAGGAGCTTTTTATCTGTTTATCAGGGGAATCAATAAGCAAGGCCGGGAAGGGATCTATTTCGATCACCCTGACTCTTCTTTGATACATAAACTTGATGAATATTTGAGGAGGTAATTATTTAATGTCAGAACAAATGACACCTATCCAAAAACTCAGAGAGGAGCATGTTTTTTCCGATATTGATCTGGAATTTTGCCGTTTTCTTGAAGAGGTGGACCCTGAAATTAACACTGAAGTTCTCCTCGCTGCAGGCTTAACCAGCTATGCCTATCGACAGGGGAATATCTGCATCTCCCTGGATCAGGAATCCATGGAACAGATCATTTTGGATTCCAATGTGAAATTTCCTGAACAGAAAGATTGGGTAAATAAATTAGCACATGCAAAAGTCATTGGACGTCCCGGAGAATATAAGCCGCTGATTTTGGATGAATCCAACCGGCTTTACCTGCACAAACTCTGGAATTATGAACAGGAACTTGCAAAAAATATCATCGCCAGATCACAAAAAAAATCCGTGGATGTTGACATCAAACTGCTTGGTAGCGGTATCAAAAGATTATTTGACTTAACAGAGGAGGAGATCAACTGGCAGGCAGTTGCAGCAATTGCGGCTATTTATAACAATCTGACCGTGATTTCAGGGGGACCGGGAACCGGAAAAACAACTACAGTACTGAAAATACTGGCTTTGATTCTGGAACAGCATGAAGATAGCTCCTATGACCTTTCCATTGCTTTGTGTGCACCTACCGGAAAAGCAGCAGCAAGACTGGAAGATTCTATAACATCTTCGATTGCGTCACTTGATACAAAAGAAATAATTAAAGAAAAAATCCCCCTTAAAGGCCGGACTTTACACCAGTTACTGGGAGCCCGTAGGAACTCTTCGACCTTTCGTTTCAACGAAGATAATCCGCTGCCATATGATATTGTTATCGTGGATGAAGCCTCTATGGTTGACCAGGCTCTGATGAGTCGACTGGTGAATGCGCTGCTTGATGATGCGAAATTAATACTGATTGGAGATAAGGATCAGCTTGCTTCTGTTGAGGCCGGTTCAGTACTTGGAAGTATATGTGCAATGGATACCAATAAAATATCCCCATCATTCGCGAAACGGTTAAACAAATTTGGGTTGGACGTACCGGACAATATTCTTGAGAACAATCCCGGCAAGCTTACGGATGGAATCATTCTGTTGGAAAAGAGTTACCGTTTTAAGGAAGAGAGTGGTATTCCATCATTTTCAGCGTCAATAAACAATGGAAACGTGGATGAAGCTCTAAGTCTTTTAAATGATGAACAACTGGCAGGTATCTCTTTCCAGAAATTTAAATCATTTGAGCAATTTGAAGAAAATTTAAAAGAAGATGTCCGTCAATACATCATACCGCTATTGCAAACCGCTGACGTCAATGAACTGTTTGACAAATTTCAGCACTTTAGGCTTTTGTCACCGCACAGAAGGGGTCCTCTTGGAGTTGAATACCTCAATCAAAAAGTAAACTCAATACTGCTGAAAGAAGGCTTGATTTCAAAATTTGATCACTGGTACCATGGCAAACCTATAATTGTCAACCAAAATGAATACAGCCTGGGCTTAAATAATGGTGACATCGGGATTTGTGTCCGTGATGGAAATGACGGGTATCATGTACTATTTAAATCTGATTCCGGCTTTAACAGCCTTGCACCTTCTCGCTTGCCTGACTTTAGTCCCGCATACGCTTTGACGGTACACAAAAGTCAGGGCTCCGAATTTGAGCATATAAAAATAATCCTTCCCGAAAAGTCCTCCGGCATTCTCACAAGGGAACTTCTTTATACTGCTGTAACCCGTTCCAGAAGTAGTGTTACCGTTGTTGGAAAAGAAACGGTACTCAGAGAGATGATAAATGCTAAAATTATGCGATCATCAGGGTTAAAAGAACTACTTTGGCCCGATTTGGATTGATACCCAAAATATTGCAGCCCGGATGTAAGCTATTCTTTTACTCATTGGACTCAAAATTAAGATACTCTGATAATCTGAATCAGGAGGTCCATAAGAAGCACTATTTTTCTCGGAACTTTCCTGAAAGGCTGTAGTAAAAACAAGCAGAATGAAAGGAGTCAAACGAAGATTCTAAATTTAGATCTGAAAAAAGTGAACGCCGATTACGATTGACTTCTTTACCTCTTAGAATTTGTTGTACCCCGAAAAAGCCAACGTATCAGAAGGAGCCGGTTGATAGCCGGTTCCTTTTATTTTGTACCCTGAAAAGCCCCGGTATCTATCCTATCATAATTTAGTTTATATTTAGCACAGAATCACGAGAAATGGGGACCTAAATCAACAGATATGAATAAGAATATACATCGCTTCCTGGAGCTTAGTAAACTATTTTCAAAACCGCATCCCTGGCACGGAATATCGGTGGGTCAAAAAGCTCCTGATATTATAAAAGTTTATATAGAAATAGTACCGGGTGATACCATGAAATATGAGCTTGATAAGGAGAGTGGTTATCTGAAAGTAGATCGCCCTCAGCGGTTTTCAAGCATCAGTCCCGTGCCATATGGTTTTGTACCACAAACGCTCTGTGAACACCGTGTCGGGCAGTACTGTATGGACAAGACCGGCAGGACAGATATCAAAGGTGATGGTGATCCCTTGGACATTTGTGTCATTACCGAAAGAAATGTACCGCACGGTAATTTAATATTGGATGCGATTCCGGTAGGGGGCTTCCGAATGATAGACGGTAATGAAGCCGATGATAAAATTATCGCTGTAATGAAAGGGGATGCATTGTATGGTGGTGCTGAGGATATTTCAGACATACCCGAACAAATTGTGGAGCGATTATTTCACTATTTCCTGACCTACAAAGATATGCCAGGGGAAGAGGAGTCCAGAAATTCAGAAATTACCGACACCTATAACAAGCAAGAAGCATTTTCGGTAATACAGCGCAGCATGGAAGACTATCGAGATGCTTTCAATGAGAGCAAACAAGAACTGTTTTCCATGATCCAAAAAGGTTTGACCTGATTTTTGGAAATTGTTACTTCCGTGTGCTCCACCTTGATGCATCTGCTTCGTACTAAAAAAAGCCGGTTGTCATAAAGACGACCGGCTTTTCAGTAGGAATATCTACTTCTAAGTTGACTTAATTCACTTCTAAGAGTTCAACTTTGAAAATAAGTGTTTCATTTGGTCCTATAGGTCCGCCCGGACGAGGATTCATGCCATAGGCAAGATCTCCTGGTATATAGAACCGATAGGTAGCACCTTCCTTCATTAACTGCAGACCTTCAGTCCATCCTTCAATCACTCTATTCAGAGGAAATGTGGCCGGTTCTCCGCGTTCGTAGGAGCTGTCAAATACAGTGCCGTCGATTAAGGTACCTTCGTAATGAACCGTAACGGAATCAGTTGCGGCTGGAGATTCTCCACTGCCTTCTTCAAGTACCTTATACTGCAGGCCGCTGTCAGTTACCTGAACGCCTTCTTTATTTCTGTTCTCAGCTAGAAAACTTTCTCCTTCCTCTCGGTTGGATTGTGCTTCTTCCTGTTTCATTTGTTGTGCCTTTTGTTGTGCTTTCATTTGATACTGCTGCAGCAGCTGATTGATCTCGTTTTGAGATATTTGAGGATCTTCTTCATTCATGGCCTGTCTGAGCCCTGCAACAAAATCCTCAGCTTCAATGTCATCCATTCCCTGCTGGCGCATGCTCTGTCCGTTCATATATCCTATTCCGTAGCTAACGCTATCAATATTAGTTGATAAATTAGCCTCGGGTGCATCGGAACCGGATTCTTGACCGTTATTGCAACCTGCGGTAAGAATGAGTGCTAATGCTACAGATAATACAGCAGCAGTTGTAGAAATCTTATTAATCATTATATCTTTGTGTCTTTGAACTTATGGTTATTACCCGTTGAAGGTATTCAATTTTTAATGGTATAGAAAACAAATATTCATTTGTTCCCGCTCGTTGTATAATAATCGTTTATTAGTCAGAACTACCTTATATTAAATCCAACTTTTTATTAATCATAACAGATACCCCTTTGAAGTTTACAGAGTTTAATTTGAGCCAGGAACTGAATCTTGGTTTACGAGATATTGGATACGAAGAACCCACTCCCATACAAGAAAAAAGCATACCTCTTATTCTTGAGGGAGAAGACGTTATAGGTGCGGCCCAGACGGGAACAGGCAAAACCGGTGCCTTCGTTATACCATTGATGGATAAAATACTCAGAGACCGTACCGGTCACACCCAGACACTAATTTTAACACCAACCAGGGAACTCGCCCGTCAAATCGATGAACAGATTTTTGCCATAGGTTATCATGCCGGCATTTCATCGGCAACCGTAATCGGGGGTAGTGATTTTTCGGAGCAGGTCAAAGCGATCAGGGCAGGAGTAGATATTATTGTAGCAACTCCCGGTCGACTGCTTGATCAGATGAACGTATTGAATCTTGATTTCAGTCATCTCAAATACCTTGTACTTGATGAAGCAGACCGAATGCTGGATATGGGATTCCTCCCGGATGTTTCAAAGATTGTGGAAGGGCTGCCCGAAGAACGTCAGACACTCTTATTCTCAGCCACCATGCCGGAAGCTATTCAAAAAGTGGTAAAGAAGATCATGAAAGACCCTAAAAGGGTAGAAATTGAGGGGTCAAAACCTGCCGACAATGTCGAACAGCAGGTATATCGTGTACCTGGCAACAAACGCTTACAACTGATTGAAGCACTATTTGACGATCTTGACTGGAGTACTGCCATCATATTCACTGCTACTAAACGCGGCACTGATGAACTTGAAAAGTTGCTCAAAAAACGAGGTGTCAAAGCTGTAAGTATGCATGGTGATCGTACCCAGGAAGAGCGCAATGAAGCACTTAGATTGTTCAAGAACAAGATTTACCCGGTCATGGTGGCAACCGATGTATTGGCGCGAGGTATTGATATCGATAACGTTTCACTGATTATTAACTATGATGTCCCAAACAATTCTGACGATTATATCCACAGGATCGGCAGGACAGGCCGTTATGACAAGAAGGGTACGGCCATAACTTTTGTAACCAATTCCGGGGAAAGTTATTACAGGGATATACACAGAGCTGTCGGCAATCAGATTACCGAAAAAGAGCTGCCTGAATCTATGAGGTCAGGGAGTAGTTCGAAAAAGAAGAGCAGGCCTTCTAAAGAAGAAAAGCCGGAGAAAAAGGAAACAAAAGCTGCTGAACCAAAGGAAACCGAAAAAAAAGAGCGAAAACCGAGGGGCGGATCCGATAAACAAAAATCTAAACCCGAAAAACAGGAAGCTGATCTTGACAAAAGCCGTGATAATGGTGCACCTCAAAAGAAAGAAAAAGAAAAAGAGCCGGAACCGGAAATTGTTTACGTAAAAGATAAGTCAGCCACTGCAGCTGGAAAGTCAGCATATCGATCAGTCTTCAAATACGATGAACACCGATTTCAGCCTGAAATAATTCAGAAAGCAGTTAAGAGAAATAAGAGATCTTTGAAACCGGCAAAAGGCTATTGGGGTATCATAAAAAGTTTTATTCCAAAGATATTCAGTTCCTAGTATGGATTCTGTCAAGTCTATCCTTATCTGGTTTGGGGTAGCAGTCTTAATTTTAATTTGGCTACCATTACTTGCGGTGAGCAGGTTCTTTGATACGGATCCCGCTCATTACAGGACAGGGAGGTTATTTCGCTTATTAGGTAAAGCAATATCCAACATTAATCCGAACTGGAAGATCACCATTTCAGGCCGGATAGATATAGATGATCGCATGCCCTACGTAATTGTCTGTAACCACCTGTCACAGGCTGATATTCCTTTGATTTCCAACTTACCCTGGGAGATGAAGTGGGTGGCAAAAAAGGAACTCTTTGATACACCTGTTATTGGTTGGATGATGAAGCTTGCAGGAGATATCTCGGTTGATCGAAAAGCTTTGAACCGGCGCAGAAAAACTCTGAACGCTGCGGCCGATTACCTATCAAAAAAATGTTCAGTCATATTTTTCCCGGAAGGAACCCGATCCCGCAACGGTAAATTGAATTCGTTTACCAATGGAGCTTTTGAACTGGCCATCAGGGAGAAAGTACCCATTTTACCGTTGGTGATAGAGGGAACACAGACATGCCTCCCTAAAAAGAGTTGGAAATTTGGTACTGCCAAACATATAAAGCTCAAGGTACTTGAACCTGTATCTATAGAGTCATTTCCAGATGAGGATGCGCAGAAACTAAAAGAAATTGTTCGCACCAGTATTCTTCAGCAGCTTTCCGAATGGCGAGGCGAACCTGTTGAAATTATTGATAATCTAAAATGATTGAGAGCTGATTGAGTCACAGCTCTAATGAAGCCGTTTTTATCTGCGTTAGCGTATCATCTTTGACATCCGTCCAGGCAAAAAATAACCTCCCGTCTGTTAATTCCATTTGAGGAAAGCCGCTCCTTCTAGAGCCGCTCATTTCAGCAACATTTTTAGTATTTACGGTTTCATCTCTATAATTAACTTCATTTAGCTTCAGGTAATAATTGTCACCTTCCTTAACCAGCTCACTAATGTAGAGAAGTCCTGATTCAGCGATTTCCACATCGACTCTACCTGAAGTACCTGATTGGTTAACCGTTATCGGTTCATTAAATGAAACCCCATAGTCGGTTGATACTGCTGTTTTAACGGTTTCCATGCTACCTGCACCTGCAAACCAGGCTACAACTACCAGGGAGTCTCTTGAAGCTACCCTGGGACCGTTAACCGGACATGCCCCGATTTTCCAATTGTCGCGAAATACGGGTTGTGGTTCTGTCCATTCTCCCGACTGATATCTGGAATAGTAAATATCTCTTATTTCCTCTGAAGTTCTGTTCCTGTAGGCTATAAAAGGGCCTTGATCAGTCAAAGTCATTGATGTCTGGCAGCAGTCACATACACTGGCATCTAACAGTTTTCTATTTGTGATTTCACCGGACTGTTCAATAACTGCAGATCGTAATGTCATTGCTTTGTCTAAATCGAAATATTCTTCGTCTTTTCGATCTTCGGTTCTTCTTCCATCCAGCCAGGCAGCCAGTAGTTCTTGTTCATTTAGCGGAATTAAGGAGGCAAAACCGTGTTCGGTAGCGGTGCTGTCGTTGTGAGGGGCGAAGGGTTGTGACCACTCACCGTCCTTATTAAGTACTATGTTTACATTATACGAGTAGGTGTTACCGGGAATCTTATTTAACATATGGGCTGCCTTGGCCTGACCGGAATAAGCAACTACTGAAGGATAGTCAGCCCAATTAACAAACCAGCTGTCACTACTTGTAATATCATTGGCTTCAGACCAGTTTTCATCACTCCATGTGGAATATTTCAATAGATATCGCTCAGATCCGGAAACTTTTTCTACCCAGCTCATAAAAAGTTTTCCAGAGTTATCAGCAAATAAAAATGGTAATTCACTCTGGCTTTTTGCCGGACTCTCCAATATTACAGGTCCACGATCGATTTGACTGCTACAAGAGATAAGTACAGCTGTGATTATCAATGAGAACAGTACCGTAATTAATTTTTTCAAGATACTTAACTTATTTTTTGTTCAAGAATATTATCATTCGTCTTCATATACCTATAACTGAGAAACAATCCTGCAATCAGAAGTCCTGTATTTATCAGAAAATACCATAACGGTTCAGAAGCTCCAAGGTAGTAATAATCGAATAGGCCTACACCTGTGATAATTAGAGTTAAGCCTAAAATTTCTAATCTGCTGTTATCCGTAGATATCAGGCAAAGAAGGATGCCGGCAATAAAACCATATACTACACTAAGTGCTACTATCAAAACCTCCCATGGGAATCCCGGCAGATAGGTGATACCTGATAGAGTAAATTCAATACCGAGGTAAAGTCCGACCGCCATCCTGACGATGCTGTTAAGCAGAATGATTGTAAGCTGTCCAATAAAAATTGCTGATATACTACGTATCATAGATTTTTCTGAACGGGTTCTGGACAATTATTGTACAACAGATGAATCATAAAGTAAAAAAATAATATGCCTGAAGGTCCGGAAATTTGGAGAGCCGCAGACAAACTTAATATTGCACTTGCTGGTGAGGTAATTGATGATCTCTTTTTTGCCTTTGATAGTCTGAACGAGTTTAAAAAAGAGCTGATTGGTTTAACTGTTGAGAAGGTAGAGCCGCGTGGCAAAGCTATTTTAACCAGTTTTGGTAATAATCTCACCATGTATTCACACAACCAGCTTTATGGCAAGTGGATGATACGGAACAGGGGCAACGTTCCCAATAATAATCGGCAGCTTAGAGTGGCAATTCACAATGAAAAGAAGTCTGCTTTCCTTTACTCTGCTTCCGATATAGAGATGCTAAAAGATGAGGAAGTTGAAAACCACCAATACATACAAAAACTCGGACCTGATGTCATTCATCCTGAAACGACTCCTAATGATATTCTTGATAGGTACAGAAATGAAAAGTTTATAAACAGAAAGCTGACGACGTTGTTACTGGACCAAGGATTTATCAGCGGTATTGGCAATTATCTTCGAAGTGAAATTCTCTTTTATTCAGGTGTTCACCCTTCGTTGAAACTTCGTGATTGTACAGATAAACAGGTCCAGAAACTGGCAGATGCTACCTTAACCTTATCTAGAAGATCTTATGAAACTAAAGGCATAACAAACGATCCCGAAATTGTTGAAGCCTTAAAAAGGGAGGGAGCGAGTAGAAAAGAGTTTCGTCACTTTGTGTATAACCGAACGGGTAGCTATTGCCATAAGTGCGGTAACGAGATCCAGGAAGTGAAAACTGGAGGAAGAAAGGTCTATTACTGTCCAAACTGCCAGGAAAAATAACTTTGTGACAGTTAAAATCGCAATTTAAAATTAAGCCAACTGCGTAATTTACTTCATTCATAATATATTTTGTCGTTCAAAAAACTTCAGTTTGGAATCTACTATAGTTATGTTGTTTATACTGCTGTATGGTCTGAATTAACAACTATACCTTATCTATTATGACGAAAAATATTGATGAGCTTAAGGAATTATTCATCCGCGATTTAGAACGTCTGGAGTCTGAGTTGACCAACATACCAAAAGAAGATATATGGAAAACAATACCAGGAGTGGTTAACAGTGTAGGGGTATTGGCTCAGCATATCGTTGGAAATTTAAATCATTTTATCGGTACAGCACTGGGTAATACAGAATATATCCGCAATCGTGATAAGGAATTTACCAAAACCGGTATCTCTGCTGATAAATTGATTGATGATGTCAATGAGACCTCAAAAATGATTGTTAAGGTATTTGATGGTTTGAAAGAAAAAGAGTTGAATGATTCGTATCCGATGGATATACCTATGGATTACACTATTCATAAATTTCTGATACATCTTTATGGACACTTAAGCTATCACCTTGGACAGGTTAATTATCTGCGGAGAATATTAAGTGAAAAAGAAAGCTGAAAATCTCCTTACAGACCTATACCTTTAGCCCCTTTGAAATAGAAATTTAACGATTAGTTTAAGTTTGATGAAAGATAATGATTTCCTAAAACCAGGTGATACTGTTAGTCATAGTGACAAACAACTTATGGAGTCACCGGAAGTAGAAGAGATAGCCAGACAGATCATCGAGCGAGAATCTCTCGAATTTGGTCCTGCAGAAATTGGATACTTCTTGGTATATCCTAATTTATCCAAATACAAAGCAGCGAAATGTGTAAAAGCCTCCAGAGAAGTTAAGTACTACTCCGGTAATGATTATCTCATAGAAATCTCCGGCGAAATGTGGGATATGCTTGATCAAAAGACACGGGAAATGGTGGTTTTTAATCAACTATTGCATGTAGATCCCGTTTACAAGGCCAAGAACCAAGAATGGAAGATGAAAGTACGTCGTCCTGACTTTGCTGATTATTATGAAATAAATGACAAATACGGCAATGAGTGGTATAAGACGGTACAGGCGACTGTTTCTTCTTTGTATGACCTTGATCCAAAAAGAGAAAGCAAGGTGAGTTTGTAGGTCAGCAACCGTATTGCGTATTTCCTATTTCACAATCGGAATATGGAATACGCAATTTTTTAATAGCTGTAGTAAAATCTTATTTACCACCCGGATGAAAAGGCAACACCAATTCCGGAATCTCCCATACCATAATATAGGAACCAGGTATTTTCGAGTCTGGCGAGTCCTTCAATAAAAACGACATTGGGTACTTGTCCTTCTTGTTCAAGTTGAGTATTGGGTTTCAGGAAAGAGGAATCTGAACGTGCAATCAACTTTGACGGGTCATTGGCATCAAAGAGTGCTTGGCCTGTTTCATAAACAAGATTTTCATTAGCACCGTTATATAGCAGCAAAATACCGCGATTAGTCATTAGGGGTTGGGGACCCGGTTCTACCAAACGACTGTCAAAATAATTTTTACGGGGCTTTAGTACCGGTTCTTCAATGGGCTGCCAATGGATAAGATCTTCTGAATATGCAACCCAGATATTGGTGTCGCCATAGTACATCCACCATTTATCATTCACTTTATGCGGTAATATAGCTCCGGATTTTGTCCAACCGCTGTCAGGAAAAACTAGTCCGAGTTTCTTCCATGATTTTAAGTCCGGCGAGGTTGCCATCGCCAATCGGGCGGTTTCACCGTCATAGGCTGTATAAGTCAGATAAAAAGTATCCTCGATTTTTACTACCCGTGGATCTTCTACTCCGCCCGGCAATTCCCATGGCTCGGTAGGTTCCAGAACCGGTTTCTCATTACGCTTAAAATTGATACCGTCCGTGCTTGTGGCCAAACCCAGACGAGAAGTGCCATTCCATTGACCTATGCCTGTTGAATCTTCTGCACGATAGAGCAGGTAAATAGTTGAGCCATCACTCCAGGCCGTAGGATTAAACACATCTTTAGATTCCCAGCTATTGCCTCTGGGAGTGATTATGGGATTTTTATCGTACTTTTGGAAAGATGATAATTGCCAATTTTGATCGCTGCAATTTACAAGAGAGGCGAGGGAGATGAATAAAAGTAGGGCGGTGTAATAAAAAGATTTCTTAGTCATTCTTCCTCATCATGGAAATAGGATTCTAAATGTTCCAGTCGGCTTTCAATCTGCAATAATTTATAAAGGATAAGTACATGTGTCTTTCCGGCATCAATGCCCACCGGACTATCCTCACTTTTTATCTCATTCAATAACTCTTCGTACTCCTTATCAGATATTTCTAGGTTCATATCACTCTTTTAAAATTTGTCATTCAAATATAGAGTTTGTCGGTGATTTTGAACGCGGATTCACAAACTTTTTTAATTCAAATATAATGTCATTTTCCAGCAACCAGCAACCAGCAACCAGCAACTTACTTAACATCAAAGCCTTCTTTTTTTAGAAACTTCTTAATTTTCTCCACCTGATTACCCTGTATCTCAATAGTTTTTGCATAGCTGGTACCTCCGGCACCACAATGTTGCTTTAGTTTGCTTTCCAGCTCCTCAATTACCTGAGGGTTATGTTGAATATTGGTTATCATAGTTACCTCTTTACCACGTCTTCCGCTTCTGTCTAGCTTAACTTGAACCGCCATAAGTAAGTTTATTAGTGTTTATTTGATACTTGTTCAGATATCTCTTTACCGTTTTCTGCTTTCCAATGATTGTATTTTTCCATCTGTTCCTCGTAAATCTCATAAACGCATCGCCGGCAACCGGTACCGCAACAATCAGTTGGCAATGGTTTTAGTGGCTTCTTCATAAATTAGATCAGACTTATAGGAGAAAGTTGCTGAATATCAATTTGCCTGTTACTTCTATTGGGCAAAATTTAATCCCTATAAAAAACTTTACTACTTACTTTATTACTCTAAATACACAGTTTGGTATTTTAGGAAGCTTCCCCGTAAGCTTCCGGTCTTTTAGAACGGAGTTCGAACCCATGCAGCGTATAGTTTTTGAGATGCCAGAAAAAACGTTTCATCGTTGAGTCAGGAAGGGGGAAACTTATAACTGATTTGGCAGCCCGTCGCAAGGTCTTATCGGCTGCTGTATATTGGGTAATATCAACGATCACGACACCCTCATACTCCTGAACCTTTTTTAGAAAGTAACGTTCCTGGGGAGTGGCGTATTTAACTCTTGAGTGAGTAAAGCCGGTATATGCCCCGCAAAGTTTGTCGCCGTTCTTAAAATAGAGTATCGAATGTGAGCTTTGGTATTTCTCAAATACCTCATCAATATTTTTAAATGTCTCGTCTTCCGATTTTGAAACCACATCATTGAAATCAACGTGTTCTACAGATAATCCGGTGGCATTTGATATTTTTTCTAATGCTTTTTTCTTATCCGATAAGTATACCCCTAAAAAAAGCGAGAGATGATGGCCTGATTCATTACTACTTTGCACCAATGCTTCAACAACATCCTCAAATGTGTCATCTTTATAAGTCAGATTTTGATACTTCTCCGCTGGCGTTGCTATATCCATTACATTGAATTGTAGATTCAAAAATTAAACTAAATATAAAAAATACTCTGCATTTGAACAGGTATGATGAATTATAAGTTTTCCTTCGCTTCTTTTAGTGAACCGATGCATATGTCAAGATTATTTAGCAGTCCGTCTTCCAGGTTATAAATCCAACCGTGCACTGTCAGAGATTGCCCATCATTCCATGCCTGCTGTACAAATGGATTATAGCATACGTTCTCAACCTGAGCTTTTACGTTGAGTTCACAAAGCCTATTAACCTTTTCACTTTCGAACTCATAGTTAGAGAGCTCTTCTTCATATTTTCGGAAAGTATCCTTGATGTGTAGAAGCCAGTTATCGATCAAACCCAAACGTTCTTCTTGCATAGACGCTTTAACACCGCCACAACCGTAGTGCCCACAAATTATAATATGCTTTACTTTTAATACGGAAACAGCATATTGTATCACAGACTGACTATTCAGGTCTGAGTGCACAATCTGGTTTGCAATATTTCTGTGTACAAATAAGTCACCCGGGGCAAGATCTACAATCTCAGTAGCCGGGACACGGCTATCGGAACATCCGATCCAGAGGTATTCCGGTTGTTGACCTTGAGATAAATTCTCAAAAAAATCAGGGCGCTCTTCTTTTATTTGCTTAGCCCAATTACGATTATTCTCTAATAAAGAGGGTAATTTATTCATCACAAACTGTATTTGGTGACATTATTGATTTTTATGAATAACACCTTCTTTCATAACAAAAGATACGTTTTCAAGTGTACTGATGTTTTCTATTGGATTTCCACTGACTGCTATGACGTCAGCCAGTTTACCACTTTCAAGTGTACCTATTTGGGTATCCATTTTTAAAATTTTAGCTGCCGTAAGTGTTGCAGACTGAATGGCTTTCATAGGCGGCATGCCCGCTTCTACCATGTAGCCAAACTCTTTAGCATTTTTACCATGTGCAAATACCCCGGCATCAGTTCCAAAAGCAACATTTACCCCGTTCTTATAGGCTCTTGAAAACATTTTTTGAATTTCAGGTCCGATAGCTTTGGCTTTGGGTACCACCACTTCCGGATAGTAGCCGGGAATTTTGGCAGAATCAGCTACCGATTTACCGGCAGTAATTGTAGGAACCAGGTAGGTGCCATACTCTTTCATCATATTCATAGTCTCTTCATCCATAAGTGTGCCGTGCTCAATAGTAGTCACTCCGGCTTTGATTGCCCTTTGCATACCTTCAACACCGTGTGCATGAGCCGCAACATGATAGCCTATGTCATTGGCAGTTTGAATGATGGCTTCAAGCTCATCCATCTTGAACTGAGGAGCCGTACCGCTTTTTGCCATACTTAAAACACCACCGGTAGCGGTAATTTTGATTAGATCAGACCCATCCTTATATCGCTGACGAACTGCCTTTCTTGAGTCGGCGACCCCATTGACAACGCCTTCTTTGGGACCCGGATCTCCTTCAATCTCATTCTTCCACCCGTTAGTCGGATCAGCATGACCGCCGGTTGTAGCAATAGATTTGCCCGCAGTAAATATTCTAGGTCCTACAACCTTACCTGCGTTGATCGCATCCCTTAGAGATATGTTTACACCTGAACCACCGACATCCCTTACGGTCGTAAATCCGGCCATAAGTGTGGTCTTGGCATAACCAATAGCATTAAAAGCAACATCTGATGTGTTCAATGTAAACTGCTTGATGTAGTTATCAGGACTAGTTTGTCCTTCCAAGTGCACATGCATATCAATGAGTCCCGGTAGGCAGGTTTTATCGCGCAGGTTGATAGCCGTTGCATTATTAGTAGGAGACTGATACCCTTTTTCAATGGCCGTTATCTTTTGATTTTCAATGATCAGGGTATGCTCTCCGAGTAATTCATCCTGTACTCCATCTATCACATTACCGCAATGTAAATAAGTGTTTTGAGCAATAGCTGATTTACCTAGAAAGAGAACAGTTAAAATAGTAATGAGAACATATGAACGTTTCATAGAAGTTACTTTAAAGTGAAAATTGAAAATCAGTTAATGTGTAAACTATTAATTAAAACGGTCTTGAGGACGACGAATCTGTTTAGGAGGACGTTTAAACACTCTGGCTTCTGAATAGATTCTTTTCGGCGGAGTGCGAAGGTCCCAAACTATCCTGAACCAAGATAATATCTTTAAAGTATAGTGTGATGGATCAAACTCCCACCAGTAAAATCCTTGTCGTTCAGATGAAGGGAACCGGTGATGGTTGTTGTGCCAACCTTCACCAAGTGTAATCAGAGAGATAAACCAGTTGTTTCTGCTATCGTCATTAGTTTCAAAACGTCTCTTGCCAAATACATGAGCCAATGAGTTTACTGTAAAGGTTCCGTGATAAAGCAATACTGTACTGATTATAAAACCATAAACCAGCATTTGAAAACCTGAGGTCCCCGATTCAGGAAAAAGGTAATAAAGCAGTTCTCCCAAGCCATACGTTGCTGCAGCAAGCAAGATAGGAGGGAGAAGGTGGTAGTTGTTCAGGAATCGAAGCTCGGGGAATTTCAATAGATCCCTTACCATCTTGGTATTGGTATCCTTAAAACGATCGCTAAGAATCCATCCAACGTGTGACCACCAAAAGCTTCTTTTAACTGGTGAATGCACATCTTTTTCGGTGTCAGAATATTTGTGGTGATGCCTGTGATGGGCAGCCCACCAAAGTGGACCTTTTTGTGCAGAGGTTGTGGCAATCCAAGCCAACACAAACTGAAACCACCGGCTGGTCTTGAAAGTGCGGTGTGAGAAATAGCGATGGAAACCGGCTGTTATGCCAAACATCCTGACGATGTAGCTTATTAATAATGCTGCTAAAGCAATCCAGCTGAACCCGGCCCAGAAAATCAAAATGCAGGAGAGATGCAAAAGAATAAAACCGCTACCGCTAACCCAGTTAATACGATCTAGCTTCTCATCATAATTATCAGGTATATAAGGTGCTTCCATATATTATCATAAATAGGTGTGAGGAAAATTTCGGTTGAATATACTTATATAGATGAAAGCAGGAAAGGGGATACGGGATTTCGGTTACCTTTAATATTAATACAGTAAAATTACTTATAGTTATGAGATCCTCTCTGTGAAACTCTGAGCTACTTAGTGAACCTCTGTGTTACCGTGAAAGTGTTTATGTTTCGATTTCGTCTACACAAACTTGTTAACAGTATTGCAGGTTATTATTCAAAGAAATATTAATGAAAGCTAATATTTAACTTTCATTTTAAAATTTATATACCTAATCTATTAGCAATATATTTTAGGATGGTTAAGGAACTCTAACTTGTAATTCAAATAGTAGTTGAATTACCTTTAAAAAGAATTTAGGAGAAGTCATTTACTTCCTAAAGATTCTTTAATAGTGGTTAGGGAAACTTAACTTGTAAGAAACTTCCAGAACTGCTAATCTTCTGTTGAAACAAAAAAACTGTAACAAACAAACTTTCGTAGAGTCTTATACTTCGAAAGGGAATTGGAAAAGACCTAAACTACAGACGGCTTTTTCGTTCTAAACAACAAAACGATTTATCATCTAACACAAACAAAACACAATAAAGGAGATCTATTATGGGTCAACAACAATTACTTCTCGTTATACTTGTAACAATTATCGTCGGTATTGCAACCGTCGTAGCTATTAACACCTTCGGCGCTGCCGCAGATTCCGCTAACCTGGATGCTGTTCGTCAGGATATGGGTTCTATTGCTGCTTCAGCTCAGGGTTACTACATGAAGCCTGAGATGCTCGGTGGTGGTGGAAAATCATTTGCAGATATGTCATTTAATGATTTAGCATTTGGTGGAACTATTGTTTCTAATACTGTAGCTTACAATGAAAATGGAACATATGAACTTGGAACTGGTTCGGCTGCTAGCATATCATTAACTGCTGATCCAGCTTCAGGAACTGGGTATATCGAAGGTCAGACTGGTAATGCTGACAACACACTTACAGCTACGATATTACCTGATAACTTAAGCTTCTAAATTTTAGTTGCTGATTAATTAGAGTCCTCATTGAAAAGTGAGGACTCTTTTTTTTACCTAAGGTTTTCATGATGCAGAAACATAAGATTATTTGGGGATTGCTTATATCAATTTTATTTGTAGTTGTAAGTACTTCGATATTCTCCATATCTCATTATAGATTTTTTGATCAAAAAAGAATTGTGCAGTCCGCAGTTCTTGTTCTTAGTTCATTAATTTTTTTGACTTTTTTATATGAAAATAAATTAGTTGGACTAAATAAGTTCGTCAAAACTGGTTTCCCTGTTTTCTTATGCTTACTTATTACTTCAGCCATTTTATCACCATTGGGTACCTGGGCATTTCTTGAAATTGGATGGTACTTGTTACTTACTGAATTACTAATCCTATGTGCATATTTCTTTATAGTTGAAAAAGAAAAGTTTATTAAGACCCTGTTGTTTGGATTAATTGCTTTATGCGTTCTATACTCATCAAGAGTATTTGCTGATTACTTGGTTGGTACAATTAAAGATGAATGGACGACATGGCCGGAGCAATTAAATGTACGATATTTTTATAAAGGGCAAGATATTACTCCAAATGGGTTTTTAGGGTTCGGCCATGTACGTTTTTTTAACCACCTACAAACTTGGTCATTGCCGCTATTAGTTTACGCCTATCTCTACTTTAAGAATAATCTAATACCTGGTCTTAAATATCTCTTATTATTTTTTATTGCTTCATGGTGGATGCTGGTTTTCGCAGCCGATGCTCGAGGAACCATCCTTTCTTCAATCATAAGTATTATAGTTATACTTCTATTGTTCAGAAAGAAGGCAATCTCATTCTTTAAAACTTACAGTACTACTGCATTAGCCGGTTTGATGCTGTATGTTATTTTATTTTTGCTTCCCAAAGAATCATCTCGAGAAATTCTGACAAGATTTGGTGACAGCGGTAGATTAGAGGTTTGGGTATTCAGCTTGGAGCAAATTGTCCAGAATCCTTGGTTAGGTTTGGGACCTATGCATTTTTCTTATATGGGTATCAATCCTCCCTGGTCAACTCCGCATAACTTCATACTACAGTCTGCTTCAGAATGGGGAATACCGGCAATCACAATATTTATTGGCTTTTCGGTATATGCTTACTTTCACTTTTTAAAACAATCTCAGTCAATTTCAAAGCGGGATCAAAATGTCACCGCTATTAATTGGAGAATTGCATTAGTTGCTTCTATAACGGCTGCATTGGTACACTCAATGTTTTCGGGAATTTTTAATTCACAATTAAGCCAGTTGTTAGGAGTAATTATACTTGGTGCAGCTTTTGGAGATTACTTTCTTAACTCAAATAAAAAACTATTTCAGACAAGAAAGAAAATATCTTGGTCGGTTTATCCATTAATAATTTTACTTTTTATAAATACATCATTTGTAGCTTATAAGGTAATATCAGACATTCCACATCTTAGTGAACGTCAAACGGATTATATGGAAAAATATCGCTCTTTGACCCTTTATCCCAGATTTTGGAACCAAGGCATGATTTATGAAAAGGATAATGACATAAAAAATGAAGGGGAAGGCAAATATTTAGATGGTCGGGATGAATAATATTTTATAGTGCATAAACAGCTATTTCACAGAATACTGTTCACCCTGATCTACTATTGGAATCTCCTTAACTAGGTTAGAAGTAATTCATTTTCACACAAATGGAAATAATTTTTATTAAGCTTGGTTAAAACAAATTATCTACAATTTAGGCTATGGGACAACAACAATTATTACTCATAATACTGGTAACCATATTGGTTGGCATTGCGACGGTAGTTGCAATCAATGTTTTCACGGAAGCTCAGGAGCAATCAAACCAGGAGGCAGTTATTTTGGATATGACTTCGGCTGTACCTGATGCTCGTGCATACTTCAGGAAGCCAACTATGTTAGGAGGTGGGGGAAACTCTTTTGCAAATATTGGTATGGATGATTTGGTACTTAATGCTTCTAATGAAAATGCTACATATGCGATCAGTGAACCATCACAAAATTCATTTAAGCTAACTGGTACACCAACGAGTGGAGGAGATCCCATAGTGTTGGTAGTATACGAAGACAGTATCACTTGGGAATAAATTAAATCGTAACGTATTGGAATAGTTTCTCTCTTTAATATTAAGAGATGCTATTTTCCTTTATAATTAGTATCTACTTTTATATTTCATCATCTGCAGTAACGACAACACTAATTTAGTATATATTACCCATGCCACAATTCAGACTTAAAGCCGTATCGCCGCAGGGCAAGCTCATCCAAACAGAGTTTGAATCTGATTCAAAGAAGGAAGCCCAAAAAAAGGTCGATAAAGTCTCTCGTAAGAATGGTTTCCAGGTAAAAGCCATTGAGAAAAAGGAAACCTACCAGTATAAGGTTAAAAAAGGAGCAAAGAAGCCTGTTACCGGGGAGCAGGAAGCTTATAGTAAAGAGGAAGTGGAAAAGGCTCTGGTAAAGCTGGGATACAAGGTAATAAGTGTAAATAAAAAATGGTTCGATTTTAAAGGCGGCGTCCCCATGCAGGAGGTTGTAACGTTTATACGTTTGTCGGCCGACCTGCTTAAGCAAAAACTAAGTTTTGATGAGATTCTTGGTTTATTATATGAGGACACCCAGAATGCGAAGATGAAAGAAGTCATCAAGCAGATTCAAAAGGACCTAAAGGATGGTAAAGAAGGTGATGAGGTGTATGGCAAGCACGAAGATGTATTTGGAAAGTTTGCGGCTTATATGCTAAGTGTAGCATCGACCAGTGGTAACATGGCCTTGGTATTTGAGAGTACGGCAAAGTTTCTGGAAAGAGATGCAGAATTCAAGAAGAATTTAAGACGCTCATTAATGATGCCTACTATTACTGTACTTGCTGTAATAGGGGTTATTCTATTTTACGTCGGTTATATTTTCCCAGCGACCGCTGAGCTTTTTGTTGAGTTTGATATTGAATTACCCCCAATGACGGCAGCAACCCTGGAATTGAGTTACTGGCTGCAAGCAAACTGGATTACGATTACTCTTTCTTTTGTTTTACCCATTGCAGCCTTCATTTATTTCATTAAAACTCCAAAAGGGGCACTGTGGCTGGATAGAAATATTATTAAGGTACCGGTTATTGGCGATTTGCTACATAAAACGAGTATTGAAATTTTCTCTCGCGTTTTCTATACCTTATATAGCGGTTCCGGTCAGAATATTGAAGTAATTAAAGTCGCTGCTGAAGCATGTCGGAATAAATACATGGAGAAACAGATTAAAGAGGTGGCCATCAAGATGATGCTTAAAGAAGGTGCCGGTCTTATCGAATCATTAAAAGCTACAGGCGTTTTTACCAATACAGCAATAAGTCGATTTAAATTAGGTGCTGAGTCTGGGGCATTGCGTGAAAATGCCAAACAACTGGCCCAGTATTACGAAATTCAGACGACCTATAAGATGGAATCAGTAATTGATATGATAAACTTGTTTATTAATTTGTTTATTATGATCGCCTTGATTGCTATTACAATTGTATCTTCGGAAGCTGCTATTATTAAACCTAAATCAACGATGTAATTGGTTTCATAAGCTATAAAGTCTTAGAGTAGATTCTAGCTTAATTCTTACAAAACATAAAATGGGTAAAGTAAATACGAGAAGGCATATAGGAGATATACTGGTAAATCGGGATATTATATCCGCCGGTGAACTTCAGACGGCCTTGGCAATATTGCGGGAAGAACCGGAATCTACCAATCGAAGACTCGGTCAGATACTTTACCAGGATCTCGGACTTGATCGCCATAAGATTATGAAAGAGATAGCCAGTATCTATGCCTTCGATGAGGTACTGGTTAATGTCGACAAGGTAGACCAAGGCATCATCGATGAAATAAAAAATAACATTGATGATTTGCCACACGAAGCTGTGGATAGCCTTGTACATCAAAAGGCCATTCCTTTTCGCTCCAACGGCAACTCCTTGACGATTGCTGCTGCCGATCCATCCGATCCCACGTTAACCAATATCATATCCGGTCTCAATTTCAAACACTACGAGCTCGTTTACTGTAAATATGACTTGGTTGAACAAATTCTTACCCAGGTTTACGAGCAAAAGAATGAGTTTTTGGATCTCTTAGATGAAATAGATTACGAGGATCCTGATTTTGAAGAGACCGACGAAAAGATTGACGAAGACGAGATTGATGCAGAAATCAATCAGAGCATGCTTAATTCACTCGTTGAGGGTATGCTCGTTGAAGCCGTCAGGCAGGGTGTAAGTGACGTTCATATAGTTCCAAGTGGGCCAACCACAACGGATATCAGATTTCGTATTGACGGTAAATTAGATTTGTGGTACCAACAGCAGAATGTAAAGCCTGAAGCTATATCGGCCGTTGTAAAAGATAAAACTCGAAATGTAGATCGTTTTGAAAGGGATGCATCTCAGGATGGGTTTATTCAACGCCAGGTTGATAACCACAGTATCCGCTATCGTGTATCTATTATGCCAATGGTCGGAAAACAATTCGATCGAAAATTTGAGTCTATTGTAATTAGGGTCCTTGATGACCGAAAAGTAATTACAGATCTTAATGTGCTCGGTCTTCAAGAGAAAGCGAAAGCAGACTTTGTTAAAGCTATTGAAAAGCCATCGGGTATTGTAATTATTACCGGGCCTACTGGTAGTGGTAAGTCTACTACACTTGTTGCTGCTCTATACTATGTGATTGATCCATCAGTTAATGTCCTAACGGTTGAGGAACCTGTTGAATATCTCATTGAAGGAGCCAGACAGCTTAAGCTTAGTCATCATATGACTTTTGACCAAGCTATGCGAGGTATTTTGCGTCATGACCCCGATATTGTACTTGTAGGTGAGATCCGAGACCTTAAAACTGCTGAAATTGCTATAAAGCTAGCTAATACCGGTCACTTGACCTTCTCAACCCTTCATACCAACGATGCTCCCAGTGCTGTATCTCGACTCTATAAAATGGGTGTTGAGCCATTCCTAATTGCAAACGCCGTAAATATTATTATGGCACAGCGATTGGTCCGAAGTTTATGCAAGAACTGTAAGGAAGAATATGAGCCGCATCCGGAAGTGGCGAAAGGAATTGGCTTCACTGAAGAAGAGATCCAGGAGACAACCTTTTATAAGGCGGTTGGTTGTGATAAGTGCACAAACGGTTATAAAGGGCGAACTGCGATTATGGAGGCTCTTTACTTTGATAAAGAAATCCGGAAAATGATACTTGAATCCGGAAGTGAAATTGATGAAGCACGAATTAAAGAGCATGCCATCAGCCAAGGCATGTTAAGCTTGCGTGCATCGGGGCGTGAACGTATAAAAAATGGTACTACAACCATAGAAGAGATTGTTGCCATTACTATTGAAGACTAAGAACGTATGGTAACCTCTGATAGACATCATATATACACAAAGTATTACAGAGGCAATAGAAAAGGGTAAATTCACAACTGGAGTGTAAATTGGTATTCAATTATGATTAATGAAAATCAGACAGAAAACGAGACCACGCCGGAATATATACGGCGATTTTTAAAAGAGCCTCCGCTCTTGCTTAAAAATTTTCACTATGAAGACATCATGGAGTTTTTAAATCTTGGTGTTGAAGAGCGATATCTCCAGGATGACATCATTGTAAATGAATCCGAGTATGTAAATTCCGCTTTTCTTATATGTGAGGGGAAAGTTGCTATCTGGAAGGACAACATACAGTTAGCGATATTATCGGATGGAAATTTTATAGGTGAAACCTTTCTATTTAGTAAAAATAACCGGATGGCCAAAGTTGTATCTGAGGGAGACAGTTTATTGCTTCGTTTTGAGAGATATGAAGCACTTAATTTCTTTCGTAAAAAACCGGAAAAACTATTCAATATATTTACTAGGAATATAATAGAGATACAGCAGAAAAAAATAAGTAACATGAATGTACAGCTTCTGCAGCTAAAGAAGCGCCTTCTCAATGATAATGGATGGTAATCAAAAGGCTTTTATAGTAGCTGTACTCTAAGCTTAATTGATTTTTACAATTTGGCATTAAAACTTTTGAATAGTTCTCTTTTTTTCTATAATAGTTCATAATATTAAATCAAGATATTTACCGATTATTCTGTAAAATTTACTTCATTTGCGTAACAATTGGCTCTTTGTTCTATCTATATACACTACAGGATAATTTAAAATCTTGCTTAAAATATAAATATCATTAATTAAACGGGGTATGCAGGCTGTACAAACAAATAGAATTACTGAACTCATAGAACCTATGGCCAACCGGCTAAGTTCTACAAATAAGGGAATTGAGTTACATAGGGAGATCGGTGAAATTATTGAAGACCAACCTAAAGAAGTACGCCTGGAACTTAAATCCATTCTTGATGGATTTCTTCACGAGATGTATCGAAACGAAGCCTCCGATATTGATTTGGGTGGGCCAGGTTGCGACAATCAGATTTGGTATCGTATTCATGGCGATAAGTCGCCGGTTGATGATATTGAAATGAATTTGCTTGAAACAGATTTCCTCCTGCATAATATCTTAATGCCAAGTCAACGGGAGCATCTTTTCGAGGATCTCAATCTTGACTTTTCTTACAGCATAGACTCAGCCGAAGACGAATTAGATAAAAGATTTCGGGCTGACCTTTATTTCGATCTTGAACATCTTGCCCTCAACATGAGGAAGATCGATAATACTATCCGACCATTTAAAACATTGGCGCTCCATCCTGAAGTTGCTAAAGCATTAAGCCTTAAATATTACAAATACGGACTTACTTTAGTAACAGGAATTACGGGATCAGGTAAATCTTCTACATTGGATACTGTTATTGATGCCAATAACCGAACTGTTGATTCTCACATAGTGATTATTGCCTCACCAGTTGAATTGATTCATAAACCCATACGATCAGTCATCAGACATAGGGAAGTAGGAAGGGATGTAACCTCATTTAAAAACGGTGCTGTGCAGGCATTGCGTCAGGATCCCGACGTTATCGTTATTGGTGAGCTTCGTGATCCTGAAACTATAATGACTGCACTCGAAATAACTGACTCAGGTCACAAAACCTTTGGTACACTCCATACCTCTTCAGCCATGGAGAGTATTGAACGTATTCTGGGTGAGGTACCACCAAATGAACAAAATCGAGTTCGTACCCGACTTGCAGATGTTTTAACTTGTGTTATTAGTCAAAAACTGATTCCCAGTCTCGATGGTAAAAGGGTTTTGGCCAAAGAGGTTCTTTTAGTAACAAGTGCCGTGAAAGCAGCTATTCGTAATAACAATGTTGGCGAGATCTATCAGATGCTAATGGAAGGTGGAGAGAAGGGAATGAACACTATGGAGCAAGATCTCAAAAGACTTTATGATGAAGGGAAAATTTCCCGTGAAGAGGCGATTAACAACGCAAATAATAAGAAGCGATTGATGCAACTTATTACAGACGTTGACCTTTGATGAAATCTTATTTCTAATAACAGTATATAATGTTCGGACCTAAAGAATTTACCGGTTTAGTTTTAGAAGGCGATGCCATCAAAATGGCAAGAGTCAAAGTTGAAGCTAATAAGCTTCGGTTGTTAAAATTGGACCAATTTTCATTAGTTGAACCCATAAAAGAGAAAAGTCCTACTCAGGGAGAATCTGTACAAGAAACAGGTTCTTTTGAAGAGGAAATGGATGCTGATTCTATTTTTGGGTTCGAAGATGAAGAAGAGGATGACAATGAGGATGAACTAGCTGATTTGGATCTGGACAACCTGGATGACGAAGAGGAGTCTGAAGAGGATGTGATGTCTCTTGATATGGTTGAGGAAGCTGATGCAGGTGGAGCCCAGTCCAATGAAATATTACTTTATAATATTTTAAACGGCATTGATAACCAAAATGTAAATGTAGGTTTAAATGTACCTGCCGGTAACACTATTTTCCAGATTATTCGTGACACTAATTTTAAAGATGTAAAGAAAAAAGATTTAATAGAAGATCTGGAAAACAAGCTCCAATCTATATATGGTCAGGCTAAGTCATCTGACAATTATTCTTATGAGGTAAGGGATGACGGTTCTTTGGTTCTTGCATCTGTTGAGGAAGAATCTGCATTATTGAAATTAGTTAACCGTGCTGATGATCTTTATTCCGGTAAGCTCACAGTAAGGGAAGTACTGCCTGATGAAGCGGCTTTGGTTGGATTGGTAAGGGCTAATTATAACCTCCAACCCGATGAAATTACCGGTATTATTCAGTTTAGTCCGAAAAAATGCCGCGTTGTTTTTATGACCGGTAATGAGATTTGGCAGGTTTCACCAATTATAAATGAAGGCACCAACAGTAAATCATTTTTAAATACACTCTTCAGTAAAATACTATTTCAATTAGATACCGGAGAAGTTCCGAATCTTGATAGAATCATCTTAGCCAATAATACTATCGGTGATGATGCTATAGATTTCCTTCAAAACAATTTTAGTGATGTAATTGTCACTAATTTCAGGTTTAATGAAGAGAAATTTGATTATGAAGATGTTGATGAGTCTCTTGCAAATTCATTTACAACGGCAATCAGTTTAGCTTGGGCTGCTTCAGAATTTGAGAAGAAAAGTTTTCCGAATCTTTCCTTATTACCATCTTATGTTGTTGAACGACAGAAGATATTTAAGTTACAATGGCATGGTGTGATTCTATTAGCACTCATATTTCTGGCACCTATCACCTTCAATTATTTTTATCAGCAAAAGGCTAGGCAAATTGAAAACCTCTCTTCTGAACTAGAAACTATTAATGCACAAATTGCACAAATAGAACCAACAGTTCAGGCTACTAACGAAATTAGTAATGATTTGGCTCAATTAAGGGAAAAACTAGTACTACTTGATACCCTTAGTAATGGCAGCAGAGAGTGGCAGGCTAAATTGGATATTTTAAACGAAGGCATGCGTCCTATTGAGAATACATGGATTACTTCTATGACCCAGGCACAGAGTGGTACTTTTGTAGAGGGTTATTCCCTGTATCGAAATCGTATACCAAGAGTAGTCAACATATTTGCTGATGCGACATTATTAAACGTAACCATAGAAGACATAAGAGAACAGGAAGTCTTCAGATTTTCAATTTTGGTTAATGAATTTGCCGTAGACGATTCCGTTTACTCATTACCCAAAACTGATGAGCTAAAAGAAATATTAACGGGCGGAAACCAATAATTTATGTCATACGCGGTAAGAAACTCATTAATTTTACTTGTGGTCCTTATTCTCTTTGTGGGAGGAGGATGGTCATATTTCTATTTCGTGCAAAATCCGGAAATAGAAAAACTAGAACAGCAGGTTAGTGAAAAAAGTCAGGAACTTCGTGAAAAACGGGCAATTGCAAATCGCTATAGTATTGTATTAGAACAGTTCGAAAATGCTACCTTCTTTATTAACAATTTTGAGAAGACTTTATACACAGACAGCAATGAGGACAAGGTATTTGACTTTATGAATACCTTGAATACCGGTAATTCTTATACCGACTTTGCTTTTTCATTTAATGATTCTACTGCTCAGGGGCCATACGGAATAATGAGTATGAATATTTCAGGGGAAGGATATTATCGTTACCTGGTTAATTTTATTCGCAAACTTGAATACAGCAAACCTCTCAATAAGGTAGTTGAGTTGGATGTTACTCCTATAAATGATCTCGAGAATTACGGGAGGGTAAGCTACAGTTATCGTTTGCAGAGTTACTATAACCGTGGAACCGAATTTGGATCGCCATCTATGGATATTTCTAGTCCCACTTATACATCCTTGCATAATCCGTTTTTCCCGCTTATTAGAGATATTGAGCCCAATGAAGAAGACTTGACAAACATTGAAGCAAGTGAATTACTAGCTTTAAGTAGTAATAGAGTATTTCTACTTGACCAGAATGGTGAATTACAGAAAATTCGCTTAGGAGAAGAAGTATATCTAGGAAACTTAACCAATATTAATCTATCAGAGGGTTCAGCTACGTTTCAGTTGAACAAAGGTGGCATTATCGAGCGTATTACCCTGGAGGTAAACAATGAAAATGAGGAACAATAAATTAACAGACATGACTAATAAGAATATCATCATTTATACATTCTCTCTATTAGCACTGCTATTATTGCTGCCTGCTCAGGGTGTGAGTCAGGATAAAATACCTGTCAGGGAATACACAAACCCGGAAGAAGTAGTTACTTTCGATAGGACTACTCCATTCGAACGTGCCTTGGATATTATTAATGAGTTTTCTCAGGAAGCAAGAGGGAAAGTTATTATTGACAGGACCGGGCAAAGTGGATCAATTGGTATTTCTGTTCCTGCTATGCACTGGGAAGATGCTTTAGATCTTATACTTAGGGTCAATGGTTTGGTACTTCTTGAAAGAGAAAAATTCTTCGAAATTGTACAAGCTCAAACAGCTGGAGCAACCACACAACAAAGCTCTGGTGCCCAACAAGGTTCGGGGGGAGATGAAGAAGGTCCTGCAGCAACTACTAGATCACGTGAAGTTCGAATAAATGCTATATTCTTTGAAGGTAATAAACGTGCCCTACAGGAAATTGGGGTTGATTGGTCAACACTGACTGAAAATGTTCCCGAAAATATTAGCCAGTTCGCAAATCCACAACAAGGTGGCGCTTCAGGAGGAGGAGGTGGTGGAGCCGGTGGACAGAATGAAGGTCAATTGCCATCAACTACTTTCGAAAATCAGTTTGTATCTGTGAACTCAAAGGGTGCTTCAAGTGTATCTCAAAATGTATTTAATTCTATTGTAAACTTTGGAGAGATAGGAGGTAGCGGTATACGAGTACAAGCTCTTTTCAGTGCATTTGAAGCTGATAACTTGGGTGAAATTTTAGCATCTCCAACAGTAAAGGTATTAGATGGTCAGGAAGGACGTATACAGGTAGGTCAGGACTTCTCTATCAAACAGCGTGATTTTGCCGGCAATGTTACCGATCAATTCTTTAGCGTTGGTACTATCCTTCAGGTGACTCCCCAGATTATTGAACAACAGGATACCACTTTTATTCACCTAACCATTGAGGCTGAACGCTCATCCGCTCAACCCGACCCGGTAAGTACTGTCATTAATAAACAGCAGGCGACAACCCAGTCTGTACTAATGGATGGAGAGGCTACAGTAATTGCAGGTTTGTATAGAACGGAGTCTTCCGAGGTTAGAAGAGGTATACCGGTACTTAAGGATCTCCCACCATGGTTTTTCGGTCTGCGCTATCTATTTGGATACAATTCTACTGATTACCAAATGAGAGAATTGGTTATTCTTATACAGGCTTCCATTGAGCCTTCAATTCCTGAACGCTTTGCTAAAACGGAATACAAGGATAAATTTGAAATTCTTGGGCAAGAGCGCGAAAGGATAAGAGAAGAACTGCGTAAGAGTACTATGAATACCGATAAACTCATTGAACGGGAAGAAGAGCCCGCACCTCCGGAAACTATGCAAGAAGAAGAGGAAGGTTCAGGTATGAATGACACTCAACCAATGATGGAAGAAGAACCAGAACAACAGGAGGAACCTGAGGCAGAAGAGCCTGAAGAGCCACAGGAAACTTCTAATAATCAGATGAATATGAACACTGATCCGGAAGTAAAAACCGAACCGGTTACTCTGAATTTTGATTTAAATGATGAAGAGGAAGCTACTGATCAAAATCAGGACCAGGACGCTGATTCAGAAGGTGGAGCAGCTGAAATGACAAGTGATACTTCAGGTTCATCTGTTTCCGGAGCCGCCAATTCATCGGATGAATCGACTCAAAATACGACCAATAAAAATCAGAAAAAGTACACTAACGGTGATACCTATTATGTAATTGCAGGTTCGTTTAAGAATGAGCAGAATGCGGTTGATTTTAAGGATAGACTTGCTACAAATAACTATCCTGCGGTATTGTTCAATAAACCTGATTCTGATTTCTTCTTCGTTGCCTACGACAGATTCAGCAATTTAAATCATGCTAAAGCAGCATTAGCCGATATTGTTCAGAATGAAAACGATGGCGCCTGGATTTACAAGATGCAGTAAACTGAAGTATCCTTATCACAATATTATTAAGCCGCTACTATCAATGTATAGTTGCGGCTTTTTCTTTAGAATTGTTCTAACTTCGATTTAATATTTACTTATACTGAAATTATTTAATTCTTCTTTAGTTTCTAAAGGAAAAACACATATGGGATGGATTCGTTACTACTCTTTCTTTTCCATCACTATGTTCAATTTATCCATTTCTAAAGAAGTTGAGACGCTTGAACTTAAAGTGAAATTATTCTCTATTAGTAAGGTGCGGCAGGCTTCCATAGCCTCAGTCCGAACTCTACCTAAGGAAATCTCTTGATTGAAAGTATCTATCCAAAAATAAATTTGAATCTCCACGAAATTAGGGGTGAAGTTTGATATTAGAAGGGTTGGTTTCGGATTTTTAAGTATTTCTTCAATAGATGCCAATTCGTTTACGAGTAGTTCAAGGGCTTTTTGTATGTTATCCTCATAATCTACACCGATAATAAAACCTGCTCGTCTCAGTCCATCCCTTGTATAATTGTGCAGTGGTTTATTGAATATTTGAGAGCTGGGAATATAAATATCACATCCTTCGGCTGTACGGATATGAGTGTGTCTGAGTTCAACCCCTTTCACACGACCTTGAAGTCCTTCTGATTGTATCAAATCTCCTATACTGAATGGACGACTAAAAGCAAGAAAAAATCCTGCGAGTATATTTTCACCAATTTCGCGAAAAGCAAAACCGATCACTACAGCTGTTATACCCCCACCCGCTAACAATGAGGTGGCAATTGATGTAAAACCAAGTGTATTTAAAGCTATCAAAAAGCCGAATATGTAAAATAATCCCCTTACCAATTTAAGGAAAAAGGTTTGGTAGGTAGTTGTAAAATCACCACGCTCTATACCTTTCTTAATCCCCTTTGAAACAAGCTTCCCCAAAATGACAAATACTGCAAAAATTAGGATGGCATAAATTAGCAAAGGTAATTTTTCGCTTAGAGAAATGACGTCCAATTTAATTGTTTCAAAAATACTATCCATAATATTGTATACTGCTACTTCTGATATGATTTAAAGATTTCCCTTTTAAGGTCTGATAACTGCCTATTAGATCAGCGCAGAGGCAGGAGTGAACAGGTAATACGCCAATTATGTCACCAACATGAATAAATCTCATAAACTCATTTGTACATTTTACAATACCATGTTCTTGAGATAAGGCTTTAACGTAACCATTCTTATTAGTCGGATTCCACCCATTTTTAGTTAGTTCTACAGGATATCCATAGTGCTTTATGCTTTCATGATCAATAACATCCTTGGATAGATGTACGGCGCCTCCATGAATCACGATTTCATTTCGTGAGGGATATTTTGCAACGACCGGACATGCTAAAGCAACTGCGATATCACTTAAGGTACATGCCCCGATTTGTACCTGCATCAGATCATAAAAAACCAGATTCCCTGGACTGAGTTGATCTATTCCAGTAAAATTTGCAGCTACGGATGAACATGGAGTATCACCAATACAAATATTGTATTCTTCTCTATTTAGGTTGGTACCAGAAATTATGTCTGAAATACTTAATAAAACTCCTTTGTGTATTTCGTGAATTTCTGATTTACACCTGGCTTTATAGGAGTGGCCGGGATGAGAATAAAACCCTTTAAAAAGAAGATTTTTAACCTCTGAAATCTCTGTGATAACATCACTAATTTCAGCTTCATGATTTATGTTAAAACCAGTTCTATTGGAACCGGTATCAATTTCAATCATAACGCCGGTCGGATTTGTAATAGAAGTTTTAAGGCTTTCAAGAGCTACCGAATCACTGATTAAAATGGTAAGAGATATCTCATTTGATAGTGCATTAATTGCATCAACCTCTCGGATATTTACAGGGAAAGCAATCGTGATATCATTCCAACCGTTATCAGCAAAGTAATTAGCCATCTTAACTGAAGATACCGTAATGCCTGTTACACCTTCTGCCTTAAACCATCTCCCGATATCAGATGATTGATGCGTCTTAAAATGAGGTCTGAATTCTAAATTGTGCTTGATGCACTTCTGAACCATCCGCTTTATATTTGCTCGGCACTTTTCTTCATCAACCAATAGGGTAGGGGAATTTATCATGGATGATTTTCTTTACCTACTGAGTATTCATTTCAGTTGCGACTCGGGTGACTTCATTCCAAACCCTAAAGATATTTTCGCTACAGATTTGTCTGATTTCGGATTCAGTATAACCTCTTCTAAGTAACTCCTCGATTAAGTTTGGATATTCAGAGACATCTTTCAGTCCTACAGGTAAAGTATCACCTACTCCATCATAGTCAGAACCGAGTCCGACATGGTCAATACCGACTAGATTTACTACATGATCAATATGATCGGCTACTTTAGAGACATTACTGTATTTAAAATGCTCTGCCCGGTATGTTTCAATATATGCCTGAGCGGTTGAGTCACTTTGTTCAAGATCATTTTCTTCCAACCAATCACCAATGTGTTCTCTTATATTTGATGAACTCTCTCTGGACTCAGAATCAAGAAACGTAGAACCAAAATTGATCATGATAACACCGCCATTTTCGGCCAATTTTTCAATCATTGCATCACTCATATTTCGTTCAAATCCGGGAGTAAAGTGCCTTGCTGAAGAATGTGAAGCTATGGCAGGAGCCCGGGTAATATCCATTACATCAAAAAAAGCACTGTCTGATACGTGTGATATATCCACCATCATCCCGATGCGATTCATCTCTTTTATGACCTCTTCTCCAAAATCACTTAACCCGTTATGAGTATAGGTGGTATCGTATGAAGAATCACTTATTTGATTGTCTTTAGAATGAGTTAAGGTTATATATCGTATTCCACGGTCGAAAAAATATGAGATATTCTCTAAATCCTGACCAATGGGAGCCCCGTTTTCCATGCCCATTGGTAGAGATATGAGATCCTTCTGATGTTGTTCTTTTATTTGTTCAGGAGAGGTAGCTATTGCAAATTTTTCCGGATTATCTTCTGCAATGCCTCTTACCATATCAATAAGACTATCAGCAACAGCTTTTGCTCCACCGGTTTCCTGGTATTCTGCGGGAATATAGATTGACATGAAGGGTGCATCGAGTCCGCCTTTTTTTGCTCTTACATAATCAAAATCACCACTTTCTGTCTGTTCTGAAATATTTGCCCAACTGTTTTTCAAGCGATAGGGAACATCTACATGCGTATCGACGATGATAAGGTTTTGCACCAGTTCACTCGCTTTTTCTGAATAGTCTGTTTGGGTAGTACAAGTAGCACTTATGCTGATAAATATTAGAAATATACCACAGATCCACTTTTTCATAATCCTAATCCCCTTAAATATTGTTATTATGATTGTGAGTTAATCCTAAAAAAAATACTAATTTCTACTGTACAGATATGCCCCTTCTTTTCTTGTATTCTCTTTCCCATCATTTACAGCATAGGATGACGGACCATAAATGCTGGCGCAACCGTATTCACCCTTCTTATTAAGGGCATAAAAATTCACATTGAAATCAGGCATCCCTTTATCATCTAATAAGTTGGGTAACCGGGCCTTATCTACTATTCTTTTACATACTTCAAGGCAAGCATTCGTTGGGGACATTCCCTGACGCATGTACTCTACCGCAAGAAATGAGCTCAAGTTTTTTAAGTTTTCTTCACCACGTCCCGTAGAACCGCAAGCTCCGACTTCATTATCAACGTATAAGCCGGCTCCAATTATAGGGCTGTCTCCTACTCTACCTGGAATTTTAAAAAATAGTCCGCTCGTGGTAGTGACACCTGAAATGTTACCATCGCTGTCAAGTCCGAGACAACTTATCGTCCCTGTGATCCTCTTTTTCTTACCATTTTTTATGACTTCCAGTCCATTGAGCGACATTTCTTTTTGTTGTTCGGCAGAAAACCAGTCATCCTTATCGCTGAGATTTTCTTTATATCTCAGCCAGTATTCTCGGGCCTTATCGGTAAGTAAGTCTTCTTCTTGGAAACCATGTGCCCTTGCAAACTCCAGGGCACCTTCTGCGACTAGAAGTACATGGTCAGTACGTCCCATTACAAGTTGAGCAACTTTTGAGGGATTCTTAATATTTCTAAGTGATGCAACAGCTCCCGCATTGTGTGTTGGTCCATGCATGCAGCAGGCATCAAGTTCCACGATGCCGTCTTCATTGGGCAGTCCGCCATAACCTACGCTCATATCTTCCGGATCATCCTCAACGATATTTACACCGGAAATAACGGCATCAAGCACATCAGAACCTTCCATGATCATCTCCATTGCTCTTTGAGTGGCAGGTAGCCCATTACCGCTTGAAACCACAAGAGGAGAAGAGAATGAATTACCGGATGGTTTTAAAGAAGTTTTCGCAGTAAGTCCGATAGGTGCAAATATACCGGCTCCTGCGGCCATAAGTTTCATAAAATCACTGCGTTTCATAGAATTTCCTCACAAGAAGTTTGAATTATGAAAGAAGATCGTGATGACTAAGAAAATGTTCTAGCCGTTCTTTTGAGCTTTTATCTAATGTCAATACTCTGCCACCAAACTTAAACAGAGAAATATCATTTTCGTTATTTTCTTTAAAGTTCACCCGGAAGGTTCTGTTGTTGGATAGTTGAATTCTATAGTCAGAAATTGGTAATTCTATTTGATAGGGTTCACTGTATATAGTTTCAATGTCGTTGATGTTCAACTTATCAGTTCCTATTGCTTTTTCATTTTTAAAATAGGTAACCCTGAGTAAGCCGTCAGAGATCGTTACTTCGAAGGTTTTAGCACCTTCCATTACTTTAAGTAAACAAAATATGGCCAGTGATAAAGAAATAAAGGCAACAAGCCTGGAGATACCGGCCAGAACTGCATCATCTATATATAGATAAATAAGAAACGTAATTAATGACACAATTAAAGATAAGGCAAGAGCATGTTTCCAATATCTGGAATACTTTTCTTCTAAGACCAGACTATTTTCCATTCAAAACAAATAACTAATCGGAATTTGTAATTCAACTTATTATAACTAATTAAATGTATTCTTGAGTGCAAAAGATGTAAACATTAAATATGTGATATTGTTAATTGCAACATAGCAATTGATCAACTAGATTAATTAATGAATCCCAAACTAATCCTAGCCATCATGGGAAAAGCCAAAACGAACCCGCCTAAAAAAGAGATGTCAGAAGGAAAAGCAATTGCACTTTCAGTCCTACTCTTAACTGTAGGTGTTATTGCAGCAGGCTATTTGTTAAAGTTGGTTATTTCATACTTTTTCCCGGGCCTACTTTAAGGATATTTATTTCTTGAAATTTAGAGCCTTCTTGTAAACCCAAAAGTATTAATGTGTTGCTTTCAAAGTAATCCAATTTAGGCCACACTTGTGGTTAGATAGCATCACTTCTTGTATTTTTTTGTGGCACTGATATTCCACCTCTTTTTATTAAAAAATTGTAACATTACACTCTTCTGCTACTCTATGTAATAAATATCATCTTTTGTCCCATAGCATAGGAATACTGGGTACATCTTAAAACATCTAGCAGGCGGAAAAATCAATATGAAAACAATTGCTTTTACTAACCAAAAGGGCGGAGTAGGTAAAACAACCTCCACAATAAATGTCGGGGCAGGATTATGTTTGCAAGGCAAAAAAGTTTTGATGGTGGATTTGGATCCACAGGCAAATCTGACCTATTCATTACGAATGAATTCACAACGCATCGATAATACTATCTATGATGTGCTTAAAGGAAGGATTTCACCTGATGAAGCTATTATCAGTCATAACGGATTTGATATATTGCCTTCATCAATCGACTTATCCGGAGCTGAAATGGAGTTTGTCAATGAACCGGCAAGAGAAACACTCCTTAAGAATAATTTGGAAAAGCTCGGTACCGGTTATGACTATATTCTGATTGATTGCCCTCCAAATTTAGGTCTGCTGACATTAAATGCCTTTACTGCCGTCAAAGAGATTTTCATTGTGTTACAATCAGAATACCTGGCGCTTCATGGCTTGTCTAAATTGATGGACGTAATTCGGGTAGTTAAGGAACGTTTGAACCCGGATATTGCCATAAGCGGTATCATCTGTACCTTATTTGATAGTCGCAAGAATTTGAATAGGGAAGTGGTGGACCACATTAAAGATTATTTTGGTGATAAGGTGTTCAAAACTATCATAAGGGATAACGTCGCTTTGGCAGAGGCACCCAGCCATCACAAAACAATCTTTGAATACGATTCAGAAAGCTACGGTGCCAAAGACTATTTGGCTCTTTCTAAAGAGATCCGCAACGGACACTAAGAAGTTTTATGTCAAAAAAGAAAAGCTTGGGAAGCAGTCCGATAGGGTACAGCAGTTTGGGTAGAGAATCTTTTGGTTTTATACCGACCATCAATAAATCGGAAGAATCCTCATCTAAAGAATCATTCAGCTCCGATTCAATGGTTGTCGAAAATCAAAACAGCGGGAATGTACACTCAACTAATTCCTCAGAGTCTACTGAAGATGTTGAAAAACGAATAGTAAGTTACTATTTGGAAAAACCGCTCATTGATCGACTAAAGAGAGTAGCAGAAGAACGAAAAATGTACTATTCCACTTTGGTAAATCATGCAATCTATTTATGGCTTGAAAGCCGTGGTTGCGATTAATTTCCCCCGGAAGATAACTAAGTACACGGTTTTCATTCTAAATCATTTATAAAAAAATCTCCTCTCCCATAATTAGGATCTCAATAAAATCAAGTCTCCTGGTCTTAAAAAGAATTCACTTCATAGACAGTTTAGTTATTTATCAGGAAATTATAGGCTTCAGCTAGATTCTTATCATTATATCCAAATTGTGATATAAAAATGATTTATAATTCAATCTAGCTAGTTTACGGAAACCATTCCCCTTTATATATCTCACATGGAGGATATACAAATAAGCAGATCCGCCGGATTCATCTCCTGGCTTTTTCAGATTCTTTCTGCGATAATTCTTTTGCAGACACTTTATTTCAAATTTTCAGGCTCACCAGAATCGGTACAAATATTTGAAACTGTCGGTATGGAACCTTGGGGACGATTTGCCTCAGGTATTGTTGAGTTTATCGCCGGTCTATTACTTTTGGTACCTGGTTTATCTTGGTTGGGAGCACTATTGGGTTTATCAATTATCACTGTAGCACTATTACTTCATATCACTGTACTAGGTTTTGAGGTAATGGGGGATGGAGGGGCTCTCTTTTATCTGGCTACGACGGTATTTATCTCATGTTGTGCAATTCTGTGGATCAGGCGGGCAGAGCTGAGTACTTCGGTTAAGAAATGGCTGAGTTAGCGTTTAATTGTTTCTTTAAAAGTACTTTTAAAGAAATGGATACTAATTGTACTGACACCAAAATAATTAGAGAGACAATTATAAAATCCCATGATTATAAACCAGATGTTGTGAAATATTACTTGCGCTTATCTTTTATATAAATAGCTTTGGATTGCCCCTCGCCAACCGGACGATGTTCCATTTCAAATAAATGAGTTGCTTCTACTAATTCACCCAGCTTGGAATAGCCATAATTACGTGGATCGAAATCCGGAGACTGTTTAGCAATATAGCTTCCCACTGGTGCCAGGTGAGCCCATCCGCTCTCATCAGAAGCAGCCTTGACGGCATTGCGAAGCAGGTTAACCAGTTTTGTATCTTGTTTAAGCTGATTGGTGTTTTTTCTTTCTAAAGAACCTGTTACCTCATCTTCATCTTGTCGCAACACTTCGGTATAAATAAACTTATCACAGGCAGCGACAAATGGTTCAGGGGTCTTACGCTCCCCAAAACCATACACAACCAATCCCGATTCCCTTATGCGGGCTGCAAGCTTGGTAAAGTCACTGTCACTCGATATAAGACAGAAACCGTCAAACTTTTCAGTATAAAGAAGGTCCATGGCATCAATAATCATGGCACTGTCAGTTGCATTTTTACCCCTGGTATAGCCGAATTGTTGAATAGGCTGAATAGAGTGTTGAAGTAAAGCATCTTTCCAGCTTTTTAAATGTGGAGATGTCCAGTCGCCATAAATACGTTTGACATTTGCAGTTCCGTACTTAGCAATTTCAGCAAGAAGTCCTTCAATAATCGAAGGCTGAGCGTTATCAGCATCAATTAAAACCGCTAATTTTCGCGTTGTTTCGTTATCCATATCATTAATTTTTGAGTTGGCGTTAATCTACCGAAATATTTGCAGAGCTCAATTTTTATTATGGCCTTGTTTTTGAAGTATTTAAACTTACCCATTATCTAAATCAGCAGAATCGTAATATTTTTACGAATCCCGAAATAAATATAAGCTTCTAAGAACTGTTATTTAGTGCATTTGCATCCGCTATTTAACAGCAGGTTATATTTTGTTCTAAAAGCCATAAGTAGCACACATGTAAAAGTATGTACCTCTAAATATTTATTATTTATTAGTATATATATTATAATTATTCATACTATGTATTATAGCCAGCCGGGAAATTGCTATAGAAGGTAAATAATCAATTATGCAGGGGTGCAAATTAGGTTATGAAGTCTTCATTTCTACATTACGAGATCATTGACAAACTGGGTGAGGGAGGAATGGGGGTGGTTTATCTCGCTAGGGATACCAAGCTCAATCGCAAAGTGGCTCTAAAATTTTTGCCGGCTTACTCCACCTATGATAAGTCCGTGCAACAACGATTTCGCAACGAAGCTATGGCAGCCGCTGCTTTGAATCACGCAAACACCGCACAGATTTATGCCATTGAGGAATCCGATGATGAACTCTTTCTCGTTATGGAATATGTGCACGGCAAAGAACTTTCTGAGCACATCCGTAATGAAAATTTGTCCATGGATGATAAGCTTAAAATTGCCAGACAGATAGCAGAAGGGCTGCAAGCTGCTCATGACAAGGGTATTATTCACAGGGATATCAAGTCTAACAACATCATGATTGATGAAAAGGGAAACGTTAAAATCATGGATTTCGGACTGGCACGAATTCAGGGCTCAGTTCATATAACAAAAACCGGAGTTACTCTTGGCACAACAGTTTATATGGCACCGGAAATGCTCTTAGGAAAAGAAATTGACAGAAGATCTGACATTTGGTCCTATGGAGTTGTTTTATATGAGTTATTTACCGGCAGCTTACCTTTTAATGCTGTATATGATGAGGCTGCAAGCTATGCAATATTGAATGAGCAACCAGCTGAAGTATCCGAACTTGTTCCGGGAATACCCAATTATATAGAAGATATCATTCACCGGTGTCTTGAAAAAGAACCACAGCACAGGTTTCAATCAATTGACGATATATTGGAAAGCTTTCGGAATACCGAAATTCAATACAGGCGCCGCAGTTCATTGAAAATTTGGCCGGATTTGTTAGGGTCAGGAAGTTACACGCCTGCTCGATTTGCAGTAGTTGTAGTACTTATCCTGCTATTACTTTATCCGGTTTCAAAATTTTATGGATGGGAGTGGTTTACTAATCGCCAGTTGCCCGAGGATATACGACTGGTGGTTTTACCTTTTAGAAATATTGGTGCAGATACTACGAACCAGTTATTGGTTGACGGTTTATACGAAACGCTGACAAGTTCCTTAGTTAATGTTGATCAAATTCCATCTTTTTCTGTACTCCCAATGGCTGATATCTTAGAACAAAATATCAGTAATCCACGTGAAGCCAGAAATAAATTGAATGCAACACTAGTTTTAGATGGCAGTATTCAACCCTTTGGTGATGACAATATAAGACTTACTCTTAATCTTTGGGACGCTGTCGAACTGGAACAAATACAGGCAGGTATTATTGATGCAGAAGTAAATGAATTTGCATTGCTGCATAATAAAGCAGTAGAAAATATATATAACATGTTAGGTCAGGAATTCAATTCTGAATTGGAAGAACCAATTACTAAAGGAGGTACTACGAAGCAGGAAGCAATGAATTATTACCTCAGCGGAATGGGATATTTGCATGACTATCAGGATGAGGAAAAGATTAACCTTGCCATACAGCAATTTAACAAAGCGATTTCCGAGGACTCATCTTATGCACTTGCTTATGCTAAAATCGGAGAAAGTTACTGGAAAAAATATGAGTTAACCAGAGATACTACCTATGTTTCTGAGGCAAGAAAGGCGATGAATAAAGCATTGCAAATAAATGATCAGCTGGAAGGTGTGAAAGTAGCTTTGGGAATATTGTACAGGGGTACAGGGAAATATGAAGCTTCAGTAAACCAATTTGAGGACGTTATAAGAATCGATACGACCAATGATAGTGCCTATCGAGAACTTGCAAGAGCCTATATGGCTATGGGAGAAATGGATAAAGCTGAAAAAACATTCAAGAAAGCCATTAAGCAAAAATCTGCCTATTGGGCAAACTATAACTATTTAGGAAATTTTTATTTATTGACAGGCCGGTATGACGATGCCATTGCACAATTCAAACAGGTGATAGAACTGTCACCCGATAATTATCGTGGCTATTTGAATCTGGGTAATTCTTTTTACCGGAAAAATGAGTTAGTAAAAGCAGCTAAGAACTATGAAAAGTCAATGAGTATTAAACAGACCGGGAGTGCGGCATCCAATCTGGGAACTATTTATTACATGAATAAGAACTACGAAAAGGCAGCTGAAAACTACAAAGTAGCGCTTCAATTCAGACCTAATAGATACAGCTTATGGGCTAATTTGGGAAATGCTCATTACTGGAGTACAGGAAAACGCGAGGAAGCCAATAAATATTTCCGGAAAGCGATTGAAATAGCAGAAAATTCCTTGAATGTTAATCCGAATGATGTCACAACATTGAGATCTTTAGGCAACTACTATGCTGAAATAAGAGACTCAGTTCAAGCTGTCAGCTATCTCAATAAGGCTGTTTCAAAAGGGGGGGATGACCTGACTATGACAAATCAATTTATGATCGGTGCTGCTTACGAGAGGC